>CAMCYB010000019.1 GCA_945883615.1 Bordetella parapertussis
TCGTGTTTTACGGGTTGTGAGGTCTCCTGCCATCCGGCAAAGATACCATTAGTGCGTATGATCGCGAATTGAAAAAATACAACACATTGAAAAATATAGATTATTTTTCTTTGCTCAGTAAATCTTGGGTAGATTGGCAGAAGTCAGGAACAATTACCCAAAGTTTTTGTTGATGCATCAAAAACGACTGTCATGCTGATGTTCATTATTGCAAACGCCATGTTGTTTGCACATGTTTTAACGACTGAACGCATTCCACAGATAATTGCCGAGCAGATCATTGCTTTTGGTATGGAACCCTGGATGTTTTTAGTTGTGGTCAATATTATCTTGTTGATTGCGGGTAATTTTATGGAACCCACAGCCATCATTTTAATTTTGGCCCCAATCTTCTTCCCAATTGCCGTTAAATTGGGTATTGACCCGATTCACTTGGGCATCATCATGGTGGTGAACATGGAAATAGGTATGATCACGCCACCCGTTGGTCTGAACTTGTTTGTGACGTCTTGCATCACAGGCATGCCAATTATGAACGTTGTGAAAGCTGCCATGCCATGGTTAATGGTGTTATTGGGTTTTTTAATAGTCATTACTTACGTGCCTGAAATTACCTTGTTCTTACCTGATTTGATTATGGGCAAAGCGTCATCGTAATGTGACGTCATGCAATGAATAATTAGTTAAAAAGTTGGTTTAGAAAAAGGGGTTTACTGTTTCAAGTAAACCCCTTTCAATTTTTAGTGAATGATTTTTAGTGAATGATTTTTAGTAATCGATTATCAGTCAATTATTTTTAGTGTTTTGAATTTTACGAATTCAACTTGTAGTCAATTACTTTACTTTGCATTTTTACTTTGTCTTTTTTTCTGACAAACCTCGAGGCAGCGGAAACGAAACATGCTCAACCAACCCTTCCATTTTTCGAACTGAAACCGCACCAATTGTCTGCAAACGATTGATGACGCTTTGCACCAAGACCTCATGTGCTGAGGCCCCCGCAGTGATACCAATACGCTGACGATCAACCAACCAAGCTGGGTCGATCGCCTCTGGACCATCAATTAAATAAGCCGGCACGTTTAGGCGTTCTGCCACTTCACGCAAGCGATTTGAATTTGAACTATTTGCACTACCAATTACTAACACTAAATCACACTGCGGCGCCATCATTTTGACGGCATCTTGACGATTTTGAGTGGCGTAACAAATATCACTTTTTTTAGGTTCAACAATAGACGGAAAGCGCTGACGCAATGCATCAGTGACATTTTTAGCGTCATCAACTGATAAAGTTGTTTGGGTCACAAAAGCCAGTTTTGAGGCGTCTTTAACCACTAGCTTTTGTACATCTTCAATTGTTTCAACCAAATACATGCCATCGTGCGCCTGCCCCAAGGTACCTTCGACTTCAGGGTGACCGGCATGGCCGACCATAATGACTTCAAGTTGGGCTGCACGCATTTTTGACACTTCGACGTGCACCTTGGTGACTAGGGGGCAGGTGGCATCAAATACCCTTAGACCACGCGACTCGGCGTCAGCACGAATGGTTTGTGATACGCCATGCGCTGAAAAAACCACGATACAGCCTGCCGGTATTTCGTCTAAATTTTTTACGAAAACGGCCCCTTTGTCGCGCAAATCTTCAACCACAAAGCGATTGTGAACAATTTCGTGACGAACATATATGGGGCGACCATGAATAGTCAATGCTTGTTCAACAATTTCAATGGCACGATCGACCCCTGCACAAAAACCACGTGGCTGTGCGAGTAACACCTCAACTACGTTATGCGTGCCAGATTGAGCTGCGCCCATTACAAAACCCCTAGTAAGTCGATATCGATACGTAAATCACGCCCCGCAAGGGGATGATTAAAGTCAAACATAGCAAAATTTTGATCAATTTCTTTTAAAATACCAGCATACTGCCCGCCATTAGGTGCAGTGAAATTAACCATGTCGCCTGGGATAAATTCAGCGTCGGCTTCTACACCAGCATTTTGAATCAACATGGCGCGGGTTACGCGCTGCACCAATTCTGGGTTACGGTCACCATAGGCTTGGGCTGCCACAACATGCAGGCTAAAGCAGTCACCTTCAGGCCGCCCAAGTAAGGCAGCCTCGATACCGGGGGCCCATTGCCCAACGCCCAACTGCAAAGTACCAGGCCTACCGTCAAAGGTATCAATAAACGTGTTACCCGCGCCTTCACCGCTTTCAATAACAATGCGGTAATGCAAGGTTAGGTATGAATGCTCAAGGACAATTTGAGGTGTTGCAGCAGAAGAAGTCATTAATTTATGTCACTGTGTACGTTATTCAATTTTTAATATATTAAAGCCTGCAACATGACACTGTGTGAAACACTTGGCCCGGCAGAAAGACCACGCGAAAGATTATTTGATCATGGCGCGCAAACACTTACCGACGCAGAACTTTTAGCCATTATACTCGGTAGCGGTGTGAGAGGGCAGCATGCCGTCGCCTATTCCCGTGATTTACTGAACCAATATGGGGGTTTGTCTAATTTACTCAACGCAAGACCTGACAGATTGATTCAAACCTTCGGTCTGGGGCAAGCTAAAGTCTCAGCGATCGTGGCTATTAAAGAACTATGCACCCGCGCGTCAATCGAGCAAATTAAAGTGGGTGAACTAATGGGGCAACCAGAGCATGTCAGGTTGTTTTGTCATCATAAACTTGCTCATTTACAAATCGAACATTGCATGGCGATTTACTTGAATGCTCAAAATAGACTAATTACTATTGAGGAAGTTTCTCGAGGCACCCTGACACAAACGTCGATATACCCGCGAGAAATTGTCAAGTCAGCGCTTGAACACCATGCTAGCGCCCTAATATTGGCCCACAACCACCCTTCGGGTTCAGCGCAACCCAGTCAGGCTGATATTCACTTGACTGCACAACTTAAAAAAGCTCTCTGTATGATAGATGTGCATCTGCACGATCATTTAATCGTGTCTGGCCAAAATGTGACATCTATGGCTGAAATGGGTCATCTTTGACATCTTTAAAGAGGCCAGGTTACTTAAATGCCAGTTAGCTTTAGCCATGACCGTATTTTTTCACTTCCGAATTGCCCAACATAAAGTCGCTGATTGTTAAAGCGCAAAAAAAAGCTTAGGCAACCTTGTGGGAAGCCTAAGCGTTCAAAGCAAAATAATTTTAAAAACCCGCTTTTAAGAACTTATAAACTATTTAAACGCGTTCAAAAATAGCTGCTATTCCTTGACCACCACCAATACACATGGTGACAAGTGCATAACGACCTTTAATACGATGTAACTCGTATATTGCTTTAGTTGTCACAATGGCACCGGTTGCACCTATGGGATGACCCAGAGAAATGCCGCTGCCATTGGGGTTCACTTTGTCGCTATGCAATTTCAACTCTTTGCTCACTGCGCAGGCTTGTGCAGCAAAGGCTTCATTTGCTTCAATAACGTCCATTTGATCAACGGTTAAACCCGCGCGCTTAAGTGCCATATTGCTAGCGGGAACCGGACCAATGCCCATAATTTCAGGGTCAACACCCGCGTGGGCGTAGGCCACTAATCGCGCCATAGGTTTAGCATTGCTTGATTTAACGGCCTCGCCACTCATGAGCAACACAGCTGCTGCACCATCATTAATGCCCGATGCGTTGCCTGCTGTGACGGTGCCATTTTCTTTTATAAAAACAGCACGCAATTTGCCTAGACTTTCCATTGTGATGTCGCGACGAGGGTGTTCATCAACTTCAAACGCCACCTCACCTTTGCGTGTTTTTATAATCACCGGTACGATTTGATCTTTAAAACGACCCTCGTCTTGTGCTTGCACAGCGCGACGATGCGATTCGGTAGCTAGTTTGTCTTGATCTTCACGGGTAATGTCGAACTTTTTAGCGACATTTTCAGCGGTGACGCCCATGTGCATGCGACCAAAGGGGTCTGTTAACGCGCCCACCATCATGTCAACCACTTTTGTATCGCCCATTCGGGCACCAAACCGCATGGTTTCAGACAAATAACCGCCACGGCTCATACATTCAGCACCGCCACCAATGGCCATTTCTGTGTCACCTAGCAAAATTGATTGTGATGCAGAAATAATGGCTTGAAGACCCGAACCGCACAAACGATTAACGTTAAATGCTGAAACACTGTGCGGCAAACCACCATTAACGGCGACAACACGCGACAGATACATATCTCGCGGTTCGGTATGAACGACATGACCAAACGCGAGATGACCAATTTGAGTCGGGTCTGCACCACTGCGTTCAAGCACAGCTTTTACAACTGTTGCGCCTAAATCGCAAGGTGATACATCTTTTAAACCACCCCCAAAATCACCAATTGCCGTTCTAGCGGCTGCTACGACAAAAACCTCACGCATATCTCACTCCTTTTTTAAAGTTGTTTTAAATACCCCTTGAGCATACCTCAAGGTAGAGAAAAAAAAACTTATCATGTTCCCTAAGATGATTTCAGCCTCATGCCAACTTTAGGTTTTATAAACATAATCGCGTCGCCATGGGTAAGCCAAGTCTTGGGGGTGGTCAAGTTCATCATGCCGGCCACTTTGCGGGTTATGTTGCCCGACAATTTGATAGAGTGACATCCACCCATGTTCAAACCCAACGGCACAACCCGCTAAATAAAGTCGATAGGCACGCAAGGCATGCTGCCCCACTTTATTACTCAAAATGGCTTTTGCGTCATCTAAACGCGCCTCTAGCGCATCGCTCCACGCCCACAACGTGCGCGCATAATGTGGCCTTAAATTTTCAACATCAAGCGCCTCAAGCCCACCTTGGGCCATGTGAGTCATAACATGGCCTATATGAACGAGCTCACCCCCAGGAAAAATATATTTTTCAATAAAATCACCCATGCCGTGACCCAATTGAGGGTTATCGACCCCGCCTGCGGTAATACCATGGTTCAAAATGAGGCCGCCTGGCTTCAATAATCGCCTGACATGATCAAAATAAAGGGTCAAATTGGCACGGCCGACATGCTCAAACATACCCACAGAGGCGATTTTGTCAAAAGGTTCAACTAAATCAATGTGTCGATAATCAACTAAATGAATACGGCAACGATGACTAAGGCCCTTTTGTTCAATTAGCTTCGTGACATAGGCATGTTGATTGCGTGAGAGCGTAATGCCTGTTGCATCAACACCATAATTTTCGGCTGCCCAAATTAACAAGCCACCCCAACCTGCCCCAATATCTAAAAAACGCTCGCCCGCATTGAGTCTTAATTTTGTACAAATATGATCAAACTTGGCTTCTTGAGAGGCTTGGAGCGATAAATTTGGCTCGCGGTAGTATGCACACGAGTAGGCTCGATGTGGGTCAAGCCACAACGCATAAAAATCGTCAGATAGGTCGTAGTGAAATTCGATTTGTTTGGCATCACGCTCAACGGAGTGCCTCCAAACAGAAATTAAACGGCCAATCATGGCCACCAAATTGCTTTGACGCGCTGCAGTAACAGGTGAACCGGGCAACAACGCGGTTGCCACAGCCATTAGATCTCGCACAGACCCTTCAAACTCTAAACGGCCTTGAACATAGTCGTCACCCAACAACCCAATGTCGCCGTTTGCAAGATTTTTGAGCGTACGTGTACTTTCAGCATGCAATAAAACAGGGGCTTGTGCGCGACCAATTACCGTACCATCAGGCATTTTTATCTTTATGCTTACACCAGGCGGTAAGCTGGCTAATTTTTTTTCAACTAATGGGGCGAGCAAACTCAAAATTGACCTCCAACATTTTTTGAACAGAAAAAAATCGTTCTAATAAATTTACTTGTTATCGGTTTATGACAAAAACAACACATTTAGATAATTATTGATCAATTATTAACCATTTCTAGATAATTTATTTGTACGTTTAAGCCTTCAGTGCCATAAAGTCTGCCAAACCTTCAGCCACGCTTGATTTGATGGGTGTTTTTACGGTATAGTAGCGAGCTTGAATCGTACAAAATCTATTTAATTGAAGGTGCAGCTATGGCACGAGTCTGCCAAGTAACAGGTAAAAGCCCCATGTCGGGCAACAACGTTTCACACGCAAACAACAAAACGAGGCGTCGTTTCTTGCCGAACCTGCAGTCGCGTCGGTTTTGGGTTGAGAGCGAAAATCGTTGGGTACGTCTGCGGGTTTCAGCCAATGGTATTCGTACCATTGACAAAAATGGCATCGACGTTGTGTTAGCTGAAATTCGTGCAAATGAGTTGCGCGCTAATACACAAGTTTAAAGGGGCTCATCATGGCAAAAGGTACACGCGAAAAAATCAAGCTCGAGTCAACTGCTGGCACAGGCCATTTTTACACCACGACTAAAAATAAACGCTCAACACCAGATAAATTATTAATGAAAAAATATGATCCGGTTGCGCGTAAACATGTCGACTACAAAGAAACTAAATTAAAGTAATTATTTTTTTTAAGTTTTTGATCTTTTCAGTTTGCATTTATTTATAGGTCTTTTTTGCCATAAATGATGCATCTGTCACTTAGGGTCTTAATGCGACATACTATTTAATAAACCCCGCCCTTGCGGGGTTTATTCGTTTAAGCCACACCTATAATAAAGAGTGGCATTCTCATAAATTAGCCAAACACAAAGCCAATCTGATCATGCAAGAAAAATACTCACCGACCTCTATCGAAGCCAACGCCCAATCACAATGGGTTAAAAATGATGTTTATCGCGTGACCGAGCAGGCTTTTGATGCGCAAGGCAACCCAAAGCCTAAGTTTTATGCCTGTTCAATGCTGCCCTACCCAAGTGGCAAACTGCATATGGGGCATGTACGCAATTACACAATCAACGACATGATGACGCGTCAACTTCGCATGCGGGGTTACAACGTGCTCATGCCAATGGGGTGGGACGCTTTTGGCATGCCCGCTGAAAATGCAGCCATCAAGTCAAAAGTACCGCCTGCTCGCTGGACATACGAAAATATTGCTTACATGAAAAAGCAAATGAATGCGATGGGCTTAGCCATTGATTGGTCACGTGAAATGTGTGCGTGCGACCCTCAGTATTACAAATGGAATCAGTGGCTCTTTTTGAAAATGCTTGAGAAAGGCATCGCCTATCAAAAAACCCAAATGGTCAACTGGGATCCTATCGACAACACGGTTTTGGCCAACGAGCAAGTGATTGATGGGCGCGGTTGGCGCTCTGGCGCATTAGTCGAAAAACGAGAAATACCGGGCTACTATTTAAAAATAACTGACTATGCGCCCGAGTTGCTTGAGTATGCGCAAAATGATTTACCCGGTTGGCCTGAACGTGTTCGACTTATGCAAGAAAATTGGTTGGGTAAAAGCGAAGGGGTTCGTTTTGCTTTTAAACACGACATAAAAGACACACAAGGCCATTTGATTCAAGACGGTCAACTCTTTGTGTTCACCACTCGCATTGATACCTTAATGGGTGTGACCTTTTGTGCTGTCGCACCCGAACACCCGATTGCACAACTCGCTGCGCAAAATAACCCCGCTATGTCAGTCTTTATCGAGACCTGTCAAGCCGGCGGTACAACTGAAGCAGAGCTTGCTACCCGTGAAAAAGAAGGTATGGCAACAGGTTTGTTTGTTCAACACCCTCTCACCAAGGAAGCTATTGAGGTTTGGGTGGGCAACTATGTGTTGATGTCTTATGGTGATGGTGCCGTCATGGGTGTACCCGCACATGATGAACGTGATTTTACTTTCGCTTTGAAATACAAGTTGGCCATTAAACAAGTCGTTCAAGTTGGCGAACACCTATTTGATGCTAAAAAATGGCAAGATTGGTATGCTGAAAAATTCAGTGGCCACTTAATTAACTCAGGTCAGTTTTCAGGAAAGTCTTCAAAAGACGCCATGGCTGAAATCGGTCATGCACTTGAAGAACAAGGCGTTGGTAAACGTCAAACCACTTGGCGTTTGCGTGACTGGGGTATCTCGCGTCAACGTTATTGGGGCACCCCAATTCCCATCATTCATTGTGACGATTGCGGTGCTGTCCCAGTCCCTGAAAAAGACTTGCCTGTTGTTTTACCTGATGATCTTATTCCCGATGGGTCAGGCAACCCGCTTGCTAAACATGCTGCATTCTTAAATTGTTCATGCCCAACCTGTGGCAAACCGGCTCAACGCGAAACTGACACAATGGACACGTTTGTCGATTCGTCTTGGTACTTTATGCGTTACACATCACCTGGCAATGATTTAGCCATGGTTGATAGCCGTAACGATTACTGGATGCCAATGAACCAATACATTGGTGGCATTGAGCACGCTGTTTTGCATTTGTTGTATGCCCGATTCTGGACAAAAGTGATGCGTGACATGGGTTTAGTCAAATTTAACGAACCCTTTACAAAATTGCTGTGTCAGGGCATGGTTCTTAACCATATTTACTTTGAACGCAACGCTAAAGGCGGTGTGGAATACCACTGGCCTCAAGATGTAGAAAACCTTTACGACGAGCGGGGCGCAATAGTCGGTGCCAAACACCGTCAAGATGGTCGGGCCATTGAATATGGTGGCATGGGCACCATGTCGAAGTCAAAAAACAACGGTGTTGATCCCCAGGCACTGATTGAGCGACAAGGCGCTGATACTGCACGACTCTTTGTTATGTTCACCAGCCCACCCGAACAAACACTTGAATGGTCAGACTCGGGTATTGATGGTTCAATGCGCTTTATTAAACGCGTCTGGTCGCAAGCCTACAGCCAGCGTCCAATTATTCAAATACAGTTACAAAACTTAAAACAACCCGACTGGAAGCAAGCCAGTGCCGCAGTTAAACAGCTTCGTTTTGACATGCACTCACTTCTCAAGCAAGCTGATTTTGATTATGAACGGATGCAATACAACACGGTGGTATCAGCTTGCATGAAAATGCTCAATACCATTGAGTCAGCTAAACTTAACGATGATCCGGATCAAAACGCCGTAATCACTGAAAGCATGAGCATTTTGTTACGGGTACTTTACCCAGTCGTGCCGCACATAACCTGGACGCTCTGGAACGAACTGGGTTTTGCTGAGCATTCAGGTGATTTACTTGATACAGCTTGGCCAATAGTTGATGCAAGCGCTCTTGAGACAGATGAAATAGAGTACATGTTACAGATCAATGGCAAGCTCAGGGGCTCGATTCAGGTTTCAGCGGCTGCCAGTAAAGATGATATTGCAAACATGGCACAACAGCATGAGGCTGTCTCCAAATTTTTGGGCGGCCAAGCGCCTAAACGGGTGATTGTCGTGCCGGGTAAGTTAGTCAATGTGGTGGGTTAACTCAAAACAAGGTATGTTCATGTTTGAATGTGGAAGATTGCTGACTCGGTTACCGTTGCTTGCGCTTTTTATAGGGTTAACGGGTTGTGGTTTTCAAATGCAGGGGTCAATACCGCTTCCGTTTGAAACCCTATCAATCACCATTCCTGAAAATACTCAGTTTGGTGCTGATGTGCGTCGCGCCATTAAAGCCTCTTCACCCAACACCACTATCATTGAGCCTAGCGATAGCGCAACGGCTTTTATACGCGATCCGAATACGCAGTTAAGTAATGTCGGTTCAATGACCAGCACCATAACGGCTGCAAATACCCCTATCGGTCAACAACCTGCCTCGGCACCTTACCAGGCTCAACTTCAACAAGTCAGCGAAACGCGTAATACACGGGTTGTTTCGCTTAATGCACAGGGTCGTGTTGAAGAATACGAGCTCACTTTACAGTTTGTTTTTCGCATTGTGAACTCTAAAAATCAGATCATTTTGCCAGACACGCTTCTTACATCCGTACGTGATATGCCCTTCGATGATCGGGTGGTGCAAGCCAAAGAAAGTGAGCAGGTCACTTTGTTTCGTGATATGCAAAAAAGTTTAGTGGCTCGCATTATTCGACGTATTTCGGCACCCGACGTGCGGCAGAATTATGAAGCGCTTTTAGCGCCTACTACCACCGATGAAAATGGCAATGAACCCGTTATAAAGGTTGCACCCAAATCAAATCAATCATCTATACCTTCATTTCGATAATGAATTGAGTATGGTCACACATCACGCTCATATTTTAAATAAACTGACTCGAGGTGAGGTTGAGTTTCCGGCCTTATGTGTGATCACTGGTAATGAAATACTTTTAGTCATTGAAGCCCACGACCAACTCACCCAAGCAGCCCGCAATGCCGGTTTTACTGAACGCACGCGTTTAGTGCTTGATTCCCGTAGCGACTGGTCTGAGCTTTCGACCGCGTCGGGGTCTGGCTCACTCTTTGGCGATAAACAACTCATTGATATTGCCTTGCCAACAGGTAAACCGGGAAAAACAGGTGGCGATGCACTGTTAACACTGGCTAACCGTTGTGCAGGCAAAAAAGCCAACGATGTACTCACTTTGCTACAGCTTCCCAAACTTGAAACCGCAACCAAAGAAAGCAAATGGGCGCGAGCCATTTTTGCCGCAGCAACGGTTATTGAATTAGCCGACATCAATCGAGCAAACTTAGCCAGTTGGATTGGTGAACGCTTGGTTCGACAACAGCAAACAGTGCAAAATGAAGGGTTGCAATGGTTAGCTGACAAAGTTGAAGGTAATTTGCTGGCTGCTCATCAAGAAATACTCAAATTAGGCTTACTTTACCCAGAGGGTGAGATAACGCTGACACAAATTCAAGACGCTGTACTTGATGTAGCACGCTACAACGTATTTGCCTTACGAGACGCCATGCTGTCGGGTCAAACCCACCGTATGATCAAAATACTTGAGGGTTTGAGAGCTGAAGGTGAAGCACTTCCCTTGGTGTTATGGGCTGTGGGTGAAGAAATACGCACCCTTTCCCGCATTTCATTCGCTCAACAAAACGGTCAAGATCGCTTCAGTGCTTTAAAATCAATGCGCATTTTTGGTCAGCGCGAGACACTTGTTAAGCAAGCGCTTGATAGAGTGCCTGCGAACCAATGGCCCATGGCAGTTGCCCACGCCCACGAGGTTGACCGACTCATAAAAGGTATTCAAGTACCCGGCAAGCTCGATAACGCTTGGGACGAAATGGCAAGACTGATGATGCGAGTCGGTGTTAGCCGAGCAAGCTAAACTACCTCATATCTCTTCAAATTAAGAAATCATGATAACGATGAACATCGAAACGCACATAAGTCTTTTAGGCCAACAAGCAAAACGTGCAGCGCGTGAAATGTTGCGGGCAAGCGGTGCGCAAAAATCAAATGCTTTGCAAGCCATGGCTGATGGCCTATTAGAGGCGCGCGCTGAACTTAAACACGTTAACGGGCAAGATATTGAAAAAGCCCATGTTCAAAAGCTTGAAGCTGCACTGATTGATCGATTATCAATAACAGACAAAACGATTGATCACATGGCGCAAGGCTTACGCCAAATTGCACTTATGGCAGACCCCGTTGGTAGCATAGGCCCCACCAGTAATCGACCAAATGGCATGCAGGTAGCGCAAATGCGGGTTCCTTTGGGTGTGATTGGCATTATTTACGAATCGCGTCCGAACGTGACAATTGATGCCGCAGCTTTATGCCTCAAGTCAGGCAATGCCTGCATTTTAAGGGGGGGCAGTGAGGCCTTCTACAGCAATGTACGGTTGGGTCAAATTGTTTCAGCAGGCTTAGCGAGTGCAGGCTTGCCATCACAAGCCGTACAGATGGTTGAAACCACCGACCGTGCTGCAGTGGGTCACTTGGTGACACTAACCGACTACATTGACGTGATTGTGCCGCGAGGCGGCAAAAGCTTAATTAACCGTCTGGCTAAAGAAGCCACCGTACCAATGATCAAACACCTAGACGGCAATTGCCACGTGTATGTTGATCAAGCCGCTGACCTCACCATGGCCGAAGAAATTGCGTTTAACGCTAAAACCTATCGTTATGGCGTATGTGGCGCGATGGAAACTTTACTTGTTCATGAGCATGTTGCAACACAATTTTTACCCCTGATTGCAAAACGTTTACAAGCACATGGTGTTGCCTTACGTGGGTGTACACAAACGCTTAAAGTCTTACCTGCCATTGAATTAGCCACAAACGAAGATTGGGCAACCGAGTATTTAGGTCCAATATTAGCCATTAAAGTCGTGCCCAATATTGACGAGGCTATGGCGCATATAGCGCAATGGGGCTCAGGTCATACCGATGCAATCGTAACGAACGATATTGCAACGGCCGAGCGTTTTCAACGTGAGGTCGATTCGAGCTCAGTCTATGTAAATTTACCCACTTGTTTTGCTGACGGTTTTGAATATGGGCTTGGCGCTGAGATTGGCATTTCAACCAATCGTCTGCACGCAAGAGGCCCCGTCGGGCTAGAAGGTCTAACCACTTATAAGTGGGTTTTGCGCGGTAATGGGCAAACACGGGGTTAACATCATTTTGTTTGACGTATTTCGGTCGGAAATTTGAAATACCCCTGTTCAATCGTATTGCTGAAAATGCAGTTAACCGTTTTTAAACGTGTAAACGGATATTAAATATGCTTTGGGTAAAAACTTTTCACATTGTATTTGTTGCCTCATGGTTTGCAGGCTTATTTTATTTACCGCGCATTTATGTCAACTTGGCGCAAACAGATGACCCTAAAGTCTATGACACCCTAGTGGGCATGTCTCGACGTCTATATCGCTTTATGACAATATTAGCGGTACCTGCAGTCGTGCTGGGGCTATGGTTATACCTTTACTATGGCATTGGTTATGGTGCAACACAAGGTTGGATGCATCTCAAGTTACTATTGGTTGTGGTGATTTTGGGTTACCACCATGCGTGTTCTATTTACCTCAAACGCTTTGAAGCTAAAAAAAATAGTCGTTCTCATGTCTATTTTCGTTGGTTTAATGAAGTACCCGTTTTGCTTTTAATTGCCATCACTGCGCTGGTCATTATCAAACCTTTTATTTTGATCTAATCACCTCAAGCGATACATGACTGACGAAACGAAATCTTTACCAATCAAAACACTGACACTCAAAAAAAAGAGTGCTGCCACACCCTCTGTTGGCGAACGCAAAGCATCAGGCTCGCGTGATTTTCAGGGTTCATATTCTGCAACGGGTTCCGTCAAAACAGGTGCTAGAGCGCACGCGGTTGCACGATTGCGCGTCGAACGTCAAAAAACTGCCCCAAACCCAGAGCAATCTGAAGTGTCTGATAGACCCAGACCTACCCAATCAGACTTCAAACCCAGTCGCAACGGGCCTCGTCAGTCAGCACCTCGCGACGCTCACCCCTCAAACGAACGCCCAGCGCGACAAACACCCAATCGCTCAGATCAACCCGCCCCTAATCTTCAGCGCGTTGCACGCCATTCGCCTAAACATAGTGAACCCCTGTCTCAAACGTTTAAGGTGTTTGCACCATGCCCGAGTGGCCTAGAGCACGTGCTTGAAGAAGAGCTTTTAAGACTTGGTTTTGAAGACGTGCAATTAGGGCGCGCCGGTTGTCATTTTGTTTCAGATTGGTCTGGGGTCATGCGAGCCAACTTAATGAGTCGCATTGCCACCCGAATTTTGGCGCGTGTGGGCCATGGTAACGTTTATTCGGAAGACGATATTTACGCCTTAACTCAAAGTATTGAGTGGGAACGTTGGTTCGGCGCTGAGCGCACTTTACGTGTTGACACCTCAGCGATTCGTAGCCCAATGAAAAGCTTGCAGTTTTGCAACCTTGTTGCTAAAGACGGTATTTGCGATCGCTTACTTGACCTCGAAGGTGAACGCCCTTCAATTGATACGGTTAGACCTGATGCACGGGTGCATGTTTTTTTAGATGAAACGACTGCAACGCTTTACCTCGATACATCAGGCGAATCACTTTTTAAACGGGGCTGGCGTTTTGACAAAGGCGAAGCGCCACTTCGAGAAAACTTAGCTGCCGGTTTATTAGCGCTCGCGGGTTGGGAACCTCACATACCCTTGTTTGACCCCTTTTGTGGCAGTGGCACGATCTTAATTGAAGCAGCCTGGATATCTCTCAACATACCACCTGGCATTCATCGGCCCTTCGCATTTGAGCGCTTGCGCAACCACGATAGCCGTCGTTGGCAAGAGATGCTTGACCACGCACGGCTAAATATTAAGCCTTCCCTTGCAGCGCCAATTGTCGGTATTGATATTGACCCTCAAGCTATTGAAGCAGCTCTGAGTAATGCCGAACGCTCAGGGCTAGACCCCACCTGCCTCGATTTTTCTGTTAGTGATGCCGTGCTAACGCCCCCCCCTAACGAGCCTGGCTTCATTGTGACCAACCCGCCCTATGGTGATCGTTTAGATACTTACGATTTATCACTATGGAAGGAATGGGCGCAACAACTTAAACAACAATTTGCAGGCTGGCAATTACACGTCATTTCGTCTGACCGCGACTTACCCAAATACTTACGTTTGAAACCACGACTCAAAACACCTGTTTACAATGGGGCACTTGATTGTCGCTTTTTTGCCTTCGATCTGGTGGCTGCGAGCTATCGTGACCCTCAGTTACACAACACGCGATAATGTCAAAATGGCTTTAACAACTTCTCCACCTGTCACGCTCAGCTTTCCCCCTGCGGCAACCCGACTAAAACGGTTCGCCTCGATGATGTATGAAGGTGTGCTGCTCTTTGCCGTGGTATTTCTAGCGGGGTATATATTTGATACCCTCACTGAAAGTCGTCACGCCTTAATGTTTCGGGGTGCACGTCAAGTCTGGTTATCCTGTGCAATTGGTTTTTACTTTTTAATCTGCTGGTATAGGGGTGGCCAAACTTTACCTATGAAAGCGTGGCACATTAAATTGGTTAGATTTGATGGCGGTCGGCCCAGTTCTTGGCAGCTTATTCTGCGCTACATACTGTGTTGGCCCCTACCACTATTAGGTGCAGCACTTATTCAATTTGCATCTGTCGCCACGGGTTGGGCATCGGTTGACATGTTAATTGTTGCCACGCCCTTTCTTATTTTTGTTCCCACCTGGTTTATGAGTGATGGTCAATTTTTACACGACCGCTGGGCTCGAACCGCTCTCATTGATGTACCTAAAAAAAATGCCACTTTATCAACTTGACCACAAAACACCTCACGTTGCTGCCAGCGCCTGGGTATTTGAAAATGCTGTCATCATTGGTGATGTAACCATCGGAGAGCGTGCCAGCATTTGGCCTAACGTCAGCATTCGCGGCGACAATGCACCCATCGTAATCGGTGACGGCACGAATATTCAAGAAGGTAGCGTACTACACGTTGATGCTGACGCACCGTTAACCATTGCTCATAACGTCACAGTTGGGCATCAAGTCATGTTACATGGGTGCGTCATTGAGTCGGGTGCGTTAATTGGCATGCAGGCTATCATTTTAAATCATGCCCGTATTGGGGAAGATTGCTTGATCGGGGCTGGCGCCATTGTGCCTGAAGGTAAAATCATCCCACCGCGTAGTTTAGTTATTGGTGTTGGTAAAATTATACGCACACTGACAGATGAAGAAATCGCTGACATTAAAGCCGGTAACCTTCATTATCAAGAACGGGCAGCCGTTTACCGCCATGCATTGAAACGCATATAACCATTCAGCTTTTATACCCGGCGGTTTCAACTGTTTTACTGGTTTTAAGAGCCCGTTTTTATTGGCTCAATTTTACTTTTATTCGATCACTCTCTTTATCGTCTGACTATTTACGACATGTCCAACACATTAAAAAAATTTCTATTCGAAGACCGACTTATTCGTGTCTGTAGCGTTCATCTTGAAGATGTTTGGCAGCAAACCGTTGCGCGGCACAGTTACCACCCTGCCGTGCAAAATGTGCTCGGTGAGTTGTTGGCTGCAGCGACATTGCTCGCATCAAGCCTAAAGTTTGATGGCTCATTGTTATTGCAAATACAAGGTACAGGTCCGATTCGCTTGCTGGTGGTTGAATGCCGTGCTGACATGAGTTTTCGTACGACGGTAAAGATGAGTGATCAAGACATTGACCCGCACAATCAAAGCTTTAAAGATTTAATAGACCCCGATGGGTTAGGTCGGTTTGTGGTGATTCTTAAACCACCCGAAGGCGACCCTGACCGCCAACCCTACCAAGGTGTGATTGCACTTGAGGGTTCAACGGTAGCGCAAGTGCTTGAGTTTTACATGCTGCAATCTGAACAGCTTGAAACACGGTTGTGGCTTGCGAGCAATAGTCAGCAGTGCGCGGGTCTCATGATACAAAAAATGCCTGAGAATGGTGGTCTTGTTGAAGACATGACACCACAGCAAGCCGATTCAGATAGTTGGGAACTCGCTGTAAACCTTTGCGAAACGTTGTCACAAGATGACTTACTCACACTAGATCAAGACACACGCCTGCATCGTTTGTTTTGGCAAACGCCCGTCTTAAATTTAGAAAACATCTCTGTGACTTGGCGCTGCGGGTGCTCGCGTAGCCGAGTGATCGGCATGTTACAAATGCTCGGGCAGGTAGAGGTTGAATCAATTTGTGCTGAGCAAGGTCAAGTGACGGTTTCTTGTGAGTTTTGCAATACGCCTTATGTATTTGATCGTGTCGATGTTGCGATGCTTTTCACCCCACCTGCGGCAAGCTCAGACGTAACGATTCATTAATACGGCGTAGCGTTGTGACTGAAGTGGTTTTCTACAAAAAGACCACTTTATAAATCATGAATAAATTTGTTTACTTCACAATGGGTCGAGCGGGGTTACCGACGACCGTGACGCCTGGTGCCACACTTTTCGTGACCACTGCCCCCATACCGACTACAGCACCCCGACCAATAACGAGTGGGCGAGAAGGTTCACCTTGTTTAATGATGGCGCCCGTACCAATGTAAGCATGGTCTTCAATGACCACATTGCCATTACATTTAACGCCAGGGGCAAAGGTGACGTAGTCACCTATTACGCAGTCATGCTCAACATAACTATACAGGTTCGCCTGGAAGTGTTTGCCAATGCGAATATTGCTGGTTAATGTCACAAAGGGGCTGAGTATGGCACCTTCACCGATTTGAACATGATCCATCTGCACAACATTTGCAGCGCGCACTTCAAAGAAATGCACACCATCACGTGAGCAACGCTCAACTAAATGTTGACGTACAGCACCGTTAGCAATCGCAACATTGATATGTCGACTTTGAGCAGGTTGCGTCAACCATTCAGCGTAAGTCATGATGCGGTGACCATTCATCAATGGAGCTGAGGGGTCATCATCTACAAAAACAAGGGGGTGAGCGTCATGCTGACTCGCCCATTGTGAGCGTGCCAATGGCATCACACTTCTTCCACAACCACTTGCCCCATAAATTGCGATTGACTTCATAGTTTTATTATTTCAGAACCTTAAGTAGATAATTTAAGCACCGCAACGCCAGCAACAATCAAACCGACGCCGAGATAACGGCCCCAACTGCTGGCATCGCCAAAAAACATAATACCCACTAAAAACGTACCAGCTGCGCCAATACCTGTCCAGATGGCGTAAGAGGTGCCAATAGGTATTTGTTTTTGTGCCAACCATAACAGTAACCCGCTAATCGCCATGCAACCTAAAGCAATGACAATACCAATCGTTCGCGTGTCCGCTTTTTGAGCCAGTTTAAGACCAACCGGCCAACCAATTTCAAATAGGCCTGCAGTTAAAAGATAGATCCAAGCCACTTAAGATTCCTTGAAATATAGATAGTGATTTATTTGTCTAGGGGCAACTTGACTCAACAAAAAAAAGCATCAAGATAAAAATATTTTAAACCGAAAGGGGTTAATTATCAGGACTGGTTCATGTCAGGGTTGAAGCAACGTATTTATCTACTCAAAGCCCAAAGCGGCTCAGCCATGGTTGAGTGTTGCATCGCAATGCTACCCATCATCATGTTGGGCAGTTTAATTTTAGAGGTAACTTATTGGCACACAGCCAAACATCGTTTGGCTTTAGCCATGAGCCAAGCTGTTGATTTAGCCACCATGCATCACGGCTTTGAGTCGGTTGCCTGGCAATATTTAAAACACAAACGACCTGAATTAAACATTCAAGTACACGATGTTCGAGCTGTTCAAGCTGAAACAGAGATAAGCGCTATTTTTTCTGAGTTTGCAGACCCCGCACTAAGTAAACAATTTGGGCAACCCACCATTCGTCATGACTTTTTGATCGCTCAGCATGAAAAATTTAAATTGCTTGGCTGGTCTGGTGGCCGTGGGCCGGTGTCGGGAAAAACGATACTCGACGCCAATACATTGAACTTTGTGGTTGTTGGCTGGCACAGACCCTATTTATCGTGGTTAAGCGCTGTGTTGACGCTATGGCAAGGGCATGGTCGCATCGCTATACGCGTCACGCAAAGCGCAATGATGCAAAGTCATCGCTTAAAACCTAAAGGAAATAATGATTTAACAACAAGTCGTTTTGAAATAAACCCACACCCCCAACAGTCTACTCAGCCCTACATACCCAAGGCATGGAAAGGTGCAGTGCCGGTGCAACAAGCGTGTGGGGCGGGTGAGTGTTGTTCAGACGAACCTGCAAGCGCTGAATGAAAGTAGGCGAGAATTAAAACCAAGCTTATGGGGTTTTAACTCTTTTCGGTTTTGGCGGTACTGTTGCGGGTATCGACTGACCTTCTGGCACAATTTGTACAAACATTTCGTCTTGGTGTGCTAAGCCCAACTCGCTTCTTGCCCGCTCTTCGGCCGCTTCAGTGCCAGACCGCAAATCTTGCACTTCAGCTGCCATAGCTTGATTTCGAGCTTTTAAACCTTCATTTGCTTCACGATGTTCAGCAACATTTAATTCAAGATTCCAAACAGAAAGCCACCCACCCTGACCCAGCCAAAGTGGGTATTGAATCAACGCCACAAGAAGCACCAAGGCAAGAAACAAAATGCGCATAGTGGGGTTTGATTACCCGTTACCGCAAATTATAGAAAGCGTCACGGCCTGGGTAGGTTGCGACCTCAGCCAACTCTTCTTCAATACGCAGCAACTGGTTATATTTAGCCATGCGGTCTGAACGAGAAAGTGAACCTGTTTTAATTTGCATGGCATTGGTTGCCACGGCAATGTCTGCAATAGTTGAATCTTCAGTTTCACCTGAACGATGCGACACCACTGACGTGTAGCCATGACGTTTGGCCATTTCAATTGCTGCAAACGTTTCAGTTAAGGTACCAATTTGATTAATCTTAATCAAGATTGAGTTGGCAACGCCTTGGTCAATGCCTTGCTTAAGAATACGCGTATTGGTGACAAATAAATCGTCGCCAACCAGCTGTACTTTTTTACCTAACTGATCGGTTAAAATTTTCCAACCTTCCCAATCGTTCTCAGCCATACCATCTTCAATTGAAATGATGGGGTATTTATCGCACCAAGTGGCCAACAAATTACTGAACTCGGCGCTGGTTAATGAAATGTTACCCTCACCTGCCAAATGATATTTACCATCACGGTAAAACTCTGAAGCGGCACAATCAAGAGCCAATGCCATATCAGTACCCGCTTCGTAGCCTGCGCTCTCAATAGCACGCAAAATAAGCTCAATGGCTGCTTCATGACTGTCAACACTTGGAGCAAAACCACCCTCGTCACCCACAGCCGTCGACATACCCAGGTTATCAATTATTTTTTTCAAGGCATGAAATGTTTCGGCACCCATTTGTAGCGCTTGACGAAAACTTTTGGCCCCAATCGGCACAATCATGAATTCTTGTAAATCAAGCGTATTGTTAGCATGTGCGCCACCGTTGATAACATTCATCATCGGTACAGGCATGCTCATAGGGCCACTGCCCCCAAAGTAACGAAACAATGACAAGCCTGACTCATCAGCAGCGGCACGGGCAACGGCCATGCTTACAGCCAACATGGCATTCGCACCCAAACGAGACTTACTTTCTGTACCGTCTAACTCAATTAAGGTGCGGTCAATAAATGTTTGCTCTTGTGCGTCAAGACCCATCAAGGCTTCAGAGATTTCGGTGTTGACGTTTTCAACTGCCTTGAGAACACCCTTACCTAAATAACGTTTTGCATCACCGTCACGCAATTCAATTGCCTCGCGCGAACCCGTTGACGCGCCAGAGGGCACAGCAGCACGACCCATCGCCCCAGACTCAAGCAACACATCACACTCAACAGTGGGGTTACCCCGAGAATCAAGAATTTCTCGACCGACGATATCTACAATTGCGCTCATTTATTTTCCTTTACTTGATTCAAAAAAACAAAAATTTCTTAAATTTCAATATAAGTTGTTAATGGGTTGATGTCTTAAACTTTAAACGATTCAGCACAAAAAATCAGAGCTTAAAGTTATGGTTAATTTGGTTTTCTAAAAAACCACCTGCTTTAGTACATTGATCAAGCTGTTTGAGAACAGTTAACAGTTGTTTCATATACTGCAGAGGTACTGCATTCGGGCCATCAGATAAGGCTTGGGCTGGGTTGGGGTGAGTTTCCATAAAGATACCCGCCACGCCGGCTGCTACAGCGGCACGCGCTAAAACGGGTACAAATTCTCTTTGGCCACCAGACGAGGTGCCTTGGCCACCCGGTAACTGCACCGAATGCGTCGCGTCAAAAACAACTGGGCACCCCGTTTCACGCATGATGGCCAGGCTGCGCATGTCAGACACTAAGTTGTTATAACCAAATGATGCACCACGCTCACACACCATAATTTGAGGCAACAAACCGGCCTCTTGGGCGGCGGCTTGGGCTTTCAGTACGACTTGCTGCATATCGTGTGGTGCTAAAAACTGGCCTTTCTTAATATTGACAGGTACGCCACTGACAGCACACGCTTGAATAAAATCAGTTTGTCTGCATAAAAACGCAGGGGTTTGCAACACATCAACCACCTGGGCAGCGGCTTTGATTTGATCAATATCGTGCACATCGGTTAAGACAGGAACGCCCAACTCAGATTTGACATCAGCTAAAATTTGCAACCCTTGATCGATGCCAGGGCCACGAAATGAATGACCAGAACTTCGATTTGCTTTGTCAAACGAGCTTTTATAGATAAAGGGAATGCCCAACGCCGTTGTGATTTCTTTTAAGGTGGCCGCTGTATCAAACGCCATATCTCTTGATTCAATAACGCAAGGCCCTGCTATCAAAAAAAAAGGCTGATCAAGACCGACTTGGAAATGGGCCAGCTTCATACGGTTGTCTCATGATGTTTGGCTTTAAAAGCCAAGGCAGCATTGATGAAACTTGTAAATAAGGGGTGACCATCACGCGGGGTTGAGGTGAACTCAGGGTGAAACTGCACCCCCATGAACCAAGGATGGGCAGGCAATTCCATTATTTCAGGTAAGTTTTCAGTTGGGGTACGCGCACTGATGACCATACCTGCCGCTTCAAGTCTTGGCACATAGACGTTGTTAACTTCATAACGGTGGCGATGACGCTCGTTGACCTCAGCGCCATATATATGGCAAGCAAGCGTGCCAGATTTAACCGGGCAACGTTGTGAACCTTTACGCATGGTGCCCCCCAAATCAGAGTCAGTCGAACGCACTTCGGTGACCCCTTCACGATCTTGCCACTCAGTAATTAAGGCCACCACAGGGTTTGGAGAGCTGGGGTCAAATTCGGTGCTGTTCGCGCCGCCCAAGCCCACAACGTTTCGGGCAAATTCAATCACGGCAAGTTGCATACCTAAACAAATACCGAGATACGGAATATTATTTTCACGGGCAAAACGAATGGCGGCAATTTTACCCTCAGTGCCACGTTTACCAAAACCACCAGGCACCAGTATGGCGTCAAATTTGGCTAAAACATCAGCACCTTGGGTTTCTAGATCTTCAGAATCAATATAGCTAACCACGACCTTTGATCGCGTGTGAATACCCGCATGAATGAGGGCTTCAGCCAGCGATTTATAAGATTCGGTTAAATCAACGTACTTGCCAACCATTGCAATTTCAACGCTATGCTCGGGATGATTGAGAGCATCAACGAGGTTGTCCCACATTGATAAGTCTGCTGCAGGTTCATTTAAACCCAGCACTTCACAGATTAAATTATCAAGACCTTGCTTATGCAGCATTGAGGGTATTTGATAGATTGATTGAGCGTCCCACACCGAAATGACGGCATCGAGCGGCACATTAGAAAACATTGAGATTTTGGCCCGCTCTTCGTATGGAATGGGGCGGTCGGCACGACACAATAATGCATGAGGAATAATGCCAATTTCACGCAGCTTTTGAACAGAATGTTGTGTTGGTTTCGTTTTAAGCTCGCCTGCTGCGGCAATGTAAGGCACCAAAGTCAAGTGCACAAAGGCAGTTTGATTTCGCCCTAGGCGGACACTCATTTGGCGCACTGCCTCAAGAAACGGTAGCGATTCAATATCACCCACTGTGCCACCAATTTCAACAACGGCCACGTCGGTTTCGCCTTGCCACGCTTGGGTTGCACCGCGAACGATAAAATCTTGAATTTCGTTGGTAATGTGCGGTATGACTTGAACTGTTTTACCCAAATAGTCGCCACGCCGTTCTTTACGCAAAACAGACTCGTAAATTTGGCCCGTTGTAAAGTTATTGGCCTTACGCATTTTTGAGGAAATGAATCGCTCATAATGCCCAAGATCTAGGTCGGTTTCAGCACCATCTTCGGTGACAAAAACCTCACCATGCTGAAACGGGCTCATAGTGCCTGGGTCAACATTGATGTAGGGATCAAGTTTAAGCAGTGTTACCCGCAAACCGCGCGATTCAAGAATGGCGGCTAAAGACGCAGCTGCGATACCCTTACCAATTGAAGAGACCACACCGCCCGTTACAAATACGTATTTTGTCATGACTTTGGCACCCCTTAACAGGGCGCATGCTGGAAATTTGAATTATACAGACACTGGCTCAGTTTTCCCTAAAAGCCAGCCTAATGGGGCTCCTGAGAGATCTGGTGCCAACTTAGAGCGCACCCAGTGGTGATATTGGTTTAGCCAAGCCAGCTCATGCGGACGTAATGCGTGTAAATCAAGGCAGCGCGTATCAATGGGGCATGCGGTTAGCGTTTCAAATGACAAAAACCGACCAAAAACCGATTCACCTGCCGCTTGGCAACAAACGAGGTTTTCAATGCGAACGCCCCATTGATTGGGGCGATACAAACCCGGCTCGTTTGACGTGATCATGCCCGTCTGCATCGCCATTTGAGGGGTAACACCAGCCCGATATGAGATAACTTGCGGGCCTTCATGCACATTTAAAAAATAACCCACACCATGCCCCGTTCCGTGACCATACTCTGTCAAGCTAGCCCACAGGGGCGCGCGTGCGATGGCATCAATGAGCGGAGCTGCCACCCCTTCGGGAAAAGTAAGTTGTGACAGTGCAATCATGCCGCGTAAAACAGCCGTGCAGTCGGCTCGCTGCAAATCACTGAGTTGGCCCACCGGAATCATGCGGGTGATGTCAGTGGTGCCACCTAAGTATTGCGCACCTGAGTCAAGCAGCAACAAACCATCACCTTCAATCATGGCATGCGAGTGTTGAGTGGCACGGTAGTGTGGCATGGCGCCATTCGCATTAAAAGCGGCAATGGTTGCAAAACTACGCGACACGTAACCGGGTTGCTTTGAACGATACTGAAACAATTTTGTATCAAGCATGAGCTCAGTTAGGGGTTCAATTGCTCGATTTTCAATCGCTTTTTCAAGCCAAGCAAAAAATTCACATAGCGCCAAACCGTCGTAACGCATTGCGTCACGCACATGGTTTAACTCATGCTCGGTCTTGCGTGACTTCATTAATGTGCTGGGGTTGACCGCCATTATGCGTTTTGCTGGGCAAGCGTTAATGAGCGCAACAGTCATTCGCATCGGATCAAATAAAATAGTGTCGTTGACTGAGAGCTCTGCTAAAGCGTTTTGTGCGGCCTCGTAGGGTAAAACCTCAAAGCCATCTTGATTAAGTTCAGCAAGTAAGGCTGGCCCCACTTTGTTTACGTCGATAAAAATCTGCGCCGTTTGATCATTGATCAAAACGTGAGCCATGAACACAGGGTTAAAGTCAACGTCTTGACCGCGTAAGTTCAACAACCAAGCCACGTCATCAAGCGTTGAAATAACATGCCAAGCAGCTTGGTATTGCTGCATTTCGCGACGCACTGCAGCGAGCTTTTGTGAGCGTGATAAACCTGCGTAGGCTAACTCAAAAGCATACACCGGTGCAGTTGATAAAGCAGGCCGATCAGGCCATATTTCAGTGATGAGATCAAGACCAGAGTCAATACGCACTTGACGTGGTGTAAGCAACCCCTCTAGAGCTTGCGAGCCAGACCATGAAAGGGCTCGGCCATCAACCGCAAGCGTGTCACCTGCTTTTAAATCGGCCGCAAGCCAGTGTGTATGCGCCAGATCGCCGACCGCACCGATTTTCATCAGTTCAAAACCAGAGCCAGCCAAGTCGAGCTCTGCTTGAACCCAATATCGGCTGTCAACCCACACCCCAGCAAATTCGGCTGTCACAACAACCGTGCCGACCGAACCAGTAAAACCTGTCAACCAGCGCCTAACTTGCCATGCTTGTGGCAAATATTCAGATAAATGGGGGTCTGCCGAGGGTATCAGGCAAGCCTGAACCCCCGCAGCCTGCATAGCCTGACGCAGTAAATCAAGCTTTAAGTGCGGAGACATCAAGCTTTGCGCCTGTTTTTGCAATCACTTCTTCAACCGTCACCTCAGGCGCCAGTTCGATTAGACGTAGGCCGTTATCACCCACTTCCATAACGGCCAAATCGGTAATGATCAGATCAACTACGCCAAGACCGGTTAAAGGCAGATTGCATTCAGGCAAGAGCTTAATGTCTTCGCTACCATCTTTTTTACGTGCGACGTGTTCCATCAAAACAACCACGCGTTTGACACCCGCGACAAGATCCATTGCGCCGCCCATGCCTTTCACCATTTTGCCTGGAATCATCCAGTTGGCGAGGTCACCCTTTTCAGAGACTTGCATCGCCCCCAAAATAGCTAAGTTAATTTTTCCGGCACGAATCATGCCAAATGAATCAGCTGAGGAAAAGATTGCAGAACCTGGCAACGTTGTTATGGTTTGTTTTCCTGCGTTGATTAAGTCGGGATCAATGTCATTTTCTGTCGGAAAAGGGCCAATACCCAGCAAACCATTTTCTGACTGAAGCCAGACCTCCATGCCAGCGGGAACATGATTCGCCACCATAGTCGGCAAACCAATACCCAAGTTGACATAAAAACCATCTTTTAATTCTAGTGCTGCGCGGGCAGCCATTTGGTCACGATTCCAAGGCATGAATCAGGCTCCTTAAGCGGCAGCGCGAATGGTGCGCTGCTCGATACGTTTTTCGGGGTGGGCATTTAACACGATACGGTGCACATAAATACCGGGCAAATGTATTTGTTCAGGGTCAAGAGTGCCATTTTCAACAATCGACTCAACCTCAACCACAGTGACCTTTCCTGCCATACCCACATTGGGATTAAAGTTACGGGCAGTTTTATTAAATATTAAGTTGCCACTGCGATCTGCCACTTTGGCTTTGATGAGGGAAACTTCAGGAAGTAGCGCACGTTCCATCACGTACACCACGCCGTCAAATGTTTTGGTCTCTTTACCCTCAGCCACGATTGTGCCAACACCTGTTTTGGTGAAAAAAGCAGGTATGCCACTGCCCCCAGCACGCAATCGTTCGGCTAACGTACCTTGGGGTGTAAATTCAAGCTCAAGTTCACCCGCCAAATACTGGCGCTCAAACTCTTTATTTTCACCCACATACGAGGCAATCATTTTGGTAATTTGACGCGTTTCTAACAACTGGCCTAGACCAAAACCATCAACCCCAGCATTGTTGCTAATACACGTTAAATTCTTTTTGCCTGAATCGCGTAATGCCGCGATCAACGCTTCAGGTATACCGCATAAACCAAAACCACCGACTGCTATGGTTTGACCGTCTTCTACCAAGCCATCGAGCGCTTGGGCTGCGCTGCCAAACACTTTATTCATGCTTTAAACTCCTTGCCATATAGTGGATATCTACGTTAAAAGTTTTCATAAACAGTTTAAGCAAACATTTAAGCAAACTCTAATAATTTAAATAACAAGATAATGATAGACCGTATTTTAAAATTAAAAAGTCTTCTACAAAGATATACTCACTTAACATTGAGTATGTTTAGGTTTTTTTAGGTTTTTAATTTTAATTGATTGTATAAATCTGTACGGGGAAAGAGCATGAGTGAACGCGAATCAATGGAATATGATGTGGTTATCGTTGGGGGTGGCCCTGCCGGTCTGTCTGCCGCTATTCGCTTAAAACAGCTCGCTCAAACTCGCGGGGTTGAAACAACGGTCTGTGTGCTTGAAAAAGGCGCAGAAATTGGCGCCCATATTTTATCGGGCGCGGTCATGGATCCGCAGGCATTGACTGAACTCATACCTGATTGGAAAACACTGGGTGCCCCGCTCAACACCCCCGTCACGCGCGATGAGTTTTTATTTTTAACAAAAACAGGTTCGCGCCAAACACCAGAATGGCTTTTACCTGCTTGCTTTAAAAACCATGGCAACTACGTTATTAGTCTTGGGCAAGTCACCCGCTGGCTGGGCGAGCAAGCTGAAGCGCTCGGCGTTGACTTGTTTCCTGGGTTTGCTGCGGCTGAAATACTGTATGACGGCCAAGGTGCCGTTTTGGGTGTTGCAACCGGTGACATGGGTGTAGGCCGAGACGGCCAACCCTCTGATCAATTTCAACCCGGCATGGCTTTAATCGCCAAATACACCCTCTTTGCTGAAGGTGCTCGGGGTCAGTTAGGTCGTCAGCTTATTGAGAAATTTCAACTTGATCAGGGCCGAGACCCTCAAAGCTATGCCATCGGCATTAAAGAGTTATGGGAAGTCAACCCCAGCCAATCTGAACCGGGCTTAGTGCTACACACTGCCGGCTGGCCACTTGATAGCGATACCTATGGTGGGTCATTTTTATACCACATGCAAAAAAACCAAGTAGCGGTAGGTTTAGTGGTGGGCCTTGATTATGGCAACCCATGGCTATCACCATTTGAAGAGTTTCAACGTTACAAAACCCATCCGCGTATCGCCCCCATTTTTAATGGTGCGAAACGTATCAGTTACGGTGCACGGGCTTTAACAGCAGGTGGCCTTCTGTCACTACCCAAACTGACTTTTAAAGGCGGTGCTTTAATTGGCTGTGATGCAGGCTTTTTAAATGCATCACGCATTAAAGGTAGTCATGCTGCCATAAAAACAGGCATGTTGGCTGCTGAAGCCGCTTTTGAAGCGATTCAGGCTAACCGTCAACAAGACGAACTAACCGCTTTCACGACCCGTTTTGAACAGTCTTGGCTAAATGAAGAGCTCAACAAGTCACGCAATTTTAAACAATGGTTTAAAAAAGGGCGTACCGTAGGCACGTTGATGACGGGCGTTGAACAATGGCTTTTGCGCGGCAATATACCTTGGACCATTCACCGTCAACAGCCTGATCATGCCACGCTTAAACCCGCTGATCAATGCCTCAAGATTGAATACCCAAAACCCGATGGCGTGTTAACTTTTGACCGCTTGAGCTCAGTGTTTATTTCAAACACGAATCATGCAGAAAACCAACCTATTCATTTGACGCTAAAAGACGCCTCTGTGCCGGTAGGCATTAACCTAAAAATGTATGCCGGTCCCGAGCAACGCTATTGCCCAGCAGGGGTTTATGAATACGTTCAAAATGCAGCGGGTCAAGATGCCTTACAGATCAATGCACAAAATTGCGTGCACTGTAAGACCTGTGACATTAAAGACCCCACCCAAAACATCGTTTGGGTGGCTCCACAAGGTGGAGAAGGTCCTGTTTATAGCGGTATGTAACCCTTTTTAAACGGGCTTGGTCAGTTGCTCAAGAATTTGTGGGTTTTCAAGGGTTGAAATGTCTTGAGTGACCTCTTCCCCCTTGGCTACCACACGCAACAAGCGTCGCATAATTTTGCCCGAGCGTGTTTTGGGTAAATTGTCGCCAAAACGAATTTCTTTAGGCTTGGCAATAGGACCGATTTCTTTCGCAACCCAATCACGCAGTTGTTTTGCAATGGCAACCGCCTCTTCACCCTCAGGGCGGCTGCGCTTGAGTACAACAAACGCAACCACAACTTCACCGGTTGTCGGGTCTGGGCGACCGACGACGGCAGCTTCAGCGACCATTTCATGGGCAACTAAGGCTGATTCCACTTCCATGGTACCCAAACGATGGCCAGACACGTTCAAGACGTCGTCGATACGACCCATGATCCAGAAGCAATTGTCAGCGTCGCATTGGGCACCGTCACCCGCTAAATAGTAGCCACGTAACTCTTCCGGAAAGTAGCTCTTTTTAAATCGCTCTGGATCACCCCAGATGTTGCGAATCATTGAAGGCCAAGGGCGTTTAATCACCAAAAAGCCACCGTGGCCGGGTTCAACATCACCACCCGTTTCGTCAACAATAGCTGCCGCAACACCTGGCAACCGAGTTGTGCATGAACCAGGCTTCAAAGGCGTCACACCGGGCATAGGCGCCAACATATGACCACCTGTTTCAGTTTGCCACCATGTGTCAACAATCGGGCAACGCTCACCACCAATATGCTTGTAATACCACATCCAGGCTTCGGGGTTAATCGGTTCACCAACAGAACCCAACAGACGTAGGCTCGACAAATCGAATGATTTGGGATGATGCGCATCATTGGCTTCAGATGCTTTGATCAACGAGCGTATGGCGGTTGGAGCCGTATAAAAAATGGTGACTTTGTGCTTTTGAATCATGTTCCAGAAACGCCCTGCATCAGGGTAGGTTGGCACACCTTCAAAAACAACTTGTGTCACACCTGCCGCCAAAGGGCCATAAGCAATGTATGTGTGGCCGGTTACCCAACCCACGTCAGCGGTACACCAAAAAATGTCGTCGGGCTTGACGTCAAATGTCCATTCCATGGTCATTTTTGCCCACAACAAATAACCTGCTGAACTATGTTGAACACCTTTTGGTTTACCGGTTGAACCCGACGTATACAAAATAAAGAGTGGGTGTTCGGCATTCACTGCGACCGCATCGCAAACTTTGGGTTGATTAGCCTCAAGCTCATGCATCCAATGGTCGATTTTAGGATTCCATGCGACTTTGCCACCAGAGCGTTTATAAACAATACAGTGCTTGACTGCTTCACAACCACCCATCGAGAGGGCTTCGTCAACAGCAGGTTTGAGTGCAATGGCTTTACCACCACGCATTTGCTCGTCAGCCGTAATGACTAGGCTTGCACCCACATCAACTATGCGCTCATGCAGACTTTTCGCTGAAAAACCACCGAATACCACTGAATGAATAATACCTAATCGTGCGCAGGCATGCATGGCAATGACGGCTTCGATTGACATCGGTAAGTAAATGATGGCGCGATCGCCTAGCTTGTAACCCAATGACTTTAAGCCATTGGCAAACTGACAGACTCGTTCATACAACTGATGGTAGGTCACTTTAGTCACATCGCCGCCATCAGCTTCAAAAATAATGGCTAATTTTTCACCTAAGCCACGTTCAATATTTGACTCTAGACAATTCGCTGACACATTTAACTCACCATCAGCAAACCATTTGTAAAACGGTGCATTTGACTCATCAAGTACTTGGGTAAAGCGTTTTTTCCAGTGCAGATGGTCATTAGCCATACGAGACCAAAAACCATTGGCGTCGCGGTCAGCCTCATCAAGCAAAGCTTGGTATGCTTGCTGCCCTGACACGTTAGCTTGTTTTACAAACGATTCAGGCGGTGAAAAAACGCGCGTTTCGACCAACGTCGATTCAATTGAGTTACTCATTGTGGTTTGTCTCCTGTAGGGGTTGTTGTTTTATTAAATTGAAAAAATAGGCAGTAATTAACGCGACTTTGCATGTCATAACTGCCCCACTAATTAATTTATGCCCAGTGCTGCAATACCTGCTGAGGCAATTTGAGCGTCTTCGGTAGACTTTACGCCCGACACACCCACTGCACCGACCACCTGACCATCAACCACAATAGGTAAACCACCCTCAAGCATGCCTTGAATGGTGGGCACGCTTAAAAATGATGTACGACCATTGTTGATGACATCTTCATAGCCTTTGCTTTCACGACGACCCAAGGCAGAGGTGTGGGCTTTAGCAGGCGCAATATGGGCTGAAACGGGCGGGGCACCGTCTAACCTGAGCAGACCCAGCATATGACCACCATCGTCACAAACAGCTATCGTGACGGCCCATTTATTATCGTTGGCGCATTGTTTAGCCGCAGCCAAAATTAAACTGACATCACTGTCAGAAAGGATAGATTTTGTTTTCATAGCGTTTCCCTAATTTGATCAAGCGTGTGTGGGTCTTCAATTGTAGTGAGATCACCTGGGTCTCGCCCTTCACATACTGCCACAATTGCCCGCCTTAACACTTTACCTGAACGCGTCTTAGGTAGAGCCGCTACAAAGTGCACCCGAGAGGGTCGGGCTACCGCACCCAGCTGCTCATCAACAACTTTCATAATGGCCGCTTCGAGTTTCTTCGCGTCTTCAGGCGTTTGAACAAGCGCTGGGTTTCTAAGAACCACAAAAGCCACAGCAACCTGACCCTTCAAATTGTCAGCGACACCCACTACCGCAGATTCTGCAACACTATCGTGGCTATTAACTGACTCTTCAATTTCACGTGTACCTAAACGATGGCCTGCCACGTTAATCACGTCATCAGTACGGCCGAGAATGAAAAAATAGCCGTCTTCGTCAATTCGACCCCAATCAAAAGTTGAGTAAACCTGACGTGATGGAATCGTGGTGAAGTAAGCCTCTACAAAACGTTTATCATTTTGCCAAATGGTACTCATCACACCGGGTGGCAAAGGCGGCAAAATCGCCACCACACCTTTATGGCCGGCTGGTACCGGTTGACCCGTTTTCTCATCGAGCACTTGTACATCAAAACCGACCACTGGAAATGAAGGGCTTCCAAAGCGAGTGGGCACCTCTTCAATACCGGGTTGCGCTGACAAAATAGGCCAACCCGTTTCAGTTTGCCAATAATTATCAATAATAGGCTTACCCAGACCTTCGCTTATCCATTGGGCAGTGGGTTCGTCAAGTGGCTCACCCGCCATGTAGAGGGCTCGCAAACTTGAAACATCGTATTTTTTTAATAGTGCAGGGTCTTGCTTTTTAAGAACACGAATGGCAGTAGGTGCAGAAAACATAGTGGAAACTTTGTACTGTTCGACTAGTTTCCATAAAATGCCACCGTCTGGGCGCACCGGCGTGCCCTCGTACAAAATCGTGGCTTGACCGGCAATGAGCGGGCCATAAACAATAAACGAATGCCCAACCACCCAACCAATATCACTGGTACATAAGAATGTTTCGCCAGGTTTGCCTTTAAAGACATAATCCATTGAGGTGGCTAGAGCGACTGCATAACCACCGGTATCGCGCTGCACGCCTTTTGGTTTACCCGTGGTGCCAGAAGTGTACAAAATATAGCTGGGTTCAGACGATTCAAGCCACGTAATGGGTACTTCTTGCCCAACATGTTTCTTGTGTAGCGTGTCGTAATCTAAGTCACGCCCCACTACCGGTTCAAAGGCAAACAAGCCTCTGTTGTGCACAATGACTTTAGCCGGTGGTTTAGTACAGAGGGAAATAGCTTTATCAAGCAAAGGCTTGTATGGCGTTACTTTACCGCCCCGCGAACCCGCATCGGTCGTCACAATCACCTTTGGTTCGGCGTCATCAATACGCTGGGCTAAGTTGACAGAGGCAAAACCCCCAAACACCACCGAATGAACAGCACCGATACGAGCACAGGCCAACATTGCAAAAACCGCTGAGGGCACCATAGGCATATAAATTAATACTCGGTCACCCTTGGTAACACCTTGATCAATCAACATGGCCGCAACAGTATTAACCTCGCGCCATAAGTCTTGGCGGGTATAGGTTATTTCTTGATCAACCTCAGTTGAGACCCAAATTAAAGCGGGCTCATTGGCTTGCGTGTCGAGCCATCGGTCAACTGCGTTAAAACACAGGTTAGTTTTACCCCCCACAAACCATTTAGAAAAAGGCGGGTTTTGATAATCAAGCACTTGCGTGAAAGGTGTTTGCCAGTAAATTCGTTTGGCTTCTTTTGCCCAAAATGTGTCGCGTTGTTCAATCGACTCGCGATGAACGGACTGTAATGTATTCATATAACAAGTCTCCGATACGATCATTATTTTTTTTCATTTTGACCCACCAAGCTTTCATGAGTCCCCCCTCTGTCACAATAGTTGTCCGGTCTTTTAATTTCTTTTCTTAATCTTTTGGGGCGGTTGGAGTGAAGTTGCTATGCCAACCTACAGCACTGAATTTAAAGACAACATCGTTCGTAAAATGATGCCCCCTAATAGCCAAAGCGTT
>CAMCYB010000020.1 GCA_945883615.1 Bordetella parapertussis
GGCTCACCCCTCACTCACGATTATCGTGTCAAGCTTTGGTGGCTCAAGAAGACTTAACGATTGAAATACCGCGCTACACCATCAATCACGCTAAAGAAACCCATTAGCATCAACATCAACATCAACATCAACAAAACACCAACTCCAACATCAATATCAATATCAACCTTAGCGTCAGAGTTCAATTTTTATTATTTTTAATCTTTGCTCATCAATCTTCTCTTCGAAGATGTGGAAATAAAATCACATCGCGAATGCTAGGGCTATCAGTTAACAACATCACTAATCGATCAATGCCAATACCGCAACCCCCTGCGGGTGGCATGCCGTACTCAAGTGCACGAATGTAGTCAGCGTCGTAATACATGGCTTCTTCGTCACCAGCGTCTTTGGCTAACATTTGTGCTTGAAAGCGAGCCGCTTGATCTTCTGGGTCGTTCAATTCAGAAAAGCCATTCGCTATTTCTCGGCCTGTCATAAATAATTCAAAGCGTTCAGTAACACCTTCGTAAGTGTCAGAAGCGCGTGCCAAGGGCGAAACTTCTATGGGGTAATCAATGATGTAGGTCGGTTCCCATAGTTTGGCCTCAGCTGTTTCTTCAAACAACGCCAATTGCAATGCACCTAAACCGGCGTGGGCAAGCGGTGGGCTGTTTGCATCAACACCAAAAGCGCGCAAAGCTTTTTTAACGGCTTGTGCATCGTTAAGTATGTCATGCGTGTATTGCGGCGCATGTGTTTGAATAGCTTGCACAATCGTCATGCGAGCAAATGGCTGGCTTAAATCGAGAGTTCGACCTTGATACGTCACCACGGCACTACCGGTTGCGCGTTCAGCTGCTTGGCGAATTAAGTTTTCAGTGAAATTCATCATCCATTGATAGTCGGTGTACGCCGCGTAAAACTCAAGCATGGTGAATTCTGGGTTGTGACGTGGGCTAACCCCTTCGTTTCTGAAGTTTCGGTTAATTTCAAAGACGCGTTCAAAACCACCGACCAACAAACGCTTTAAATAAAGCTCGGGCGCGATGCGCAAAAACATTTGCATGTCGAGCGCGTTGTGGTGGGTTTCAAAAGGTTTGGCTGCAGCACCGCCTGGTATAGCTTGCAACATGGGCGTTTCAACTTCAAGAAAACCCGCATCGGTCATGGTTGAACGAATGGCTGCAATGGCTTGTGAGCGCGTCAAAAAAGTGTGGCGTGTTTGTTCCGTGACAATGAGATCAACATAACGTTGACGATACCGCAGTTCTTGATCAGCAATACCATGAAACTTATCGGGTAGCGGTCTCAAAGACTTTGCGAGCATATGCGCATGCACGGCATGAACAGATAACTCACCTTTGTTTGTTTTAAAAACGGTGCCTTCAATTGCAATAATGTCGCCAAGATCCCATTGCTTGAAAGCTTCATAGCGCTCTTCACCTAATGCGCCACGGTCTAAATAAATTTGAATATGCCCTGTGGCATCTTGTAACGTTGCAAAACTGGCTTTACCCATTACCCGTTTGAGCATCATTCTGCCTGCTACCGTAACAGGGTGTTTGGCTTCAGCCAAAACCAATTGTTCCGTCTCGCCATACTCAGTGTGTAAGGGTGCCGCACGGTGCGAGGGTACAAAGCTGTTGGGAAAGGCAACCCCATGCGTGCGTAACTGAGCCAGCTTGGCACGTCGCTCAGCAATGAGGTGGTTTTCATTTGGCGCGCCATCAGCAGGTGCGTCAGCGGGGGTGTTCATAGAAGTATTGTCTGGGGAATTCATCATTAAAACTCGTGTTGCCGAATGTCATCGATGGTTTTTTGACCAAACGAATCGTGTTCGATGAAGGTTAAAAGTTGTTGAGCAACGGTGGCAGGATTTGCCAATGCGCCTTGATCATGAATTTGTATGAATTTTTCAAGGACAGGAAAAATTTCTACGTCAATATTGCGAATCGTTGCTTGCATGGGGGTATTGATCATTCCAGGTGCCACTGAAGCAATACGAACACGATCGCCTTGCTCTAAGCTGACGACTTCAGCATACCGGTCTAGTGCCGCTTTGCTGGCGCAGTAAACGACCCAGCCCTGTATAGCTTGGCGCCCAGCACCTGAGGAAATCAACATAATGCGTCTGTCTGTTGAATGCGAAGTTGAGGCTAGAAAATGATTGGTCAAGAAAGTAGGCGTCACAATGTTGGTGAGGTAGGCCTGTTCAATCTCTAAAAATGATGCGGGGTGGTCTGCTACCGTAACAGGTGTGACCACGCCCGCGTTTTGAATTAAACGGGGTCGCTTAGCGAGGCTAACGAATGCGTGTATTTGTTTGGCAGCCTGTTCAACCGCCGTGCGGTCGTTAAAATCAACCAAAATTTGCGTCAAAGGCACTTGATGGGTGCTTGCCAGTTGATCAAGTTCTTCAACATGTTGGCGAGATAAGGTCACTAAGGCAACCCCTTGAGTCAAACAGTGCTCTGCTAATGCACGGCCTAAACCTCGGGTCGCACCCGTGAGAATTAAGAGGCGATCAACAGGCGAAGGCTTTGTAAAATTTGTAGACTTTATATTCATCGTAAATTAAAACCCTTGTTTTAAACTCGCTTGAATAAAGGGGTCAAGATCGCCATCGAGCACTTTTTGGGTATTAGAGATTTCAACAGAGGTACGCAAATCTTTAATGCGACTTTGATCAAGCACATACGAACGAATTTGGTGACCCCAACCGACATCGGTTTTGGCATCTTCCATTTTTTGTTGCTCTGCCATTCTATTTCGCATTTCAAGCTCGTAGAGCTTTGAGCGCAGCATTTCCATGGCTTCAGCACGATTACGATGCTGCGAACGATCATTTTGGCACTGCACCACAATGCCAGAGGGCAGGTGAGTTAAACGAACTGCTGAGTCGGTTTTGTTAATGTGCTGACCACCCGCACCACTGGCACGGTAGGTGTCTACGCGTAAATCAGCGGGGTTGATGTCAATTTCAATTGATTCGTCGACTTGTGGGTATACAAAAATGCTGGCAAACGACGTGTGACGACCGCCTGCTGAATCAAAGGGGCTTTTGCGAACAAGTCGATGTACGCCTGTTTCCGTGCGTAAATGCCCAAACGCATAGTCACCTTCAATTTTAATGGTTGCAGATTTAATACCCGCAACTTCGCCGGCCGACTCTTCAAGTATTTCTGCCTTAAACCCTTTGCGTTCTGCGTAGCGTAAGTATTGGCGCAATAAAATAGAGGCCCAGTCTTGTGCTTCAGTACCACCGGCACCCGATTGAATGTCGACAAAGCAATTGAGTGGGTCGGCTGGGTTTGAAAACATACGACGAAACTCAATTTTTTCAAGCGTTTGTTCAAATGCATTGGCATCATCATCAATAGCAAGTAACGTTTCTTCGTCATCATCAGAGGCAGCTAAGTCGAACAATTCTTTTGCATCTTGAATTGATCGTTGTAGGGCATCAAGAGTCAGCACAACATCTTCAAGTGATTTTTTTTCACGACCTAAATCTTGAGCATGTTTGGGGTCATTCCAAACGTTGGGGTTTTCTAGTTCGGCGTTGACAACATCAAGACGATTATGCTTTTCTTCAAAGTCAAAGATACCCCCTAGCGGCTAACTCACGCTCTAGGTAATCATTCAATCGCGCGGCAATCGCGTTGAGGCGTTCAGCTTCTAAACTCAATGTGTTCTCTTTAGTAACAATATAGCCCTGTATTTTAACTGACCCAGCCCGCTATCGTTTAGAGGCTTTCGGCATGCTCAATAATAAGCTGGGCTGTCACCATGGCATTCCAGTGGTTGGTGGCTAAACGATAAACAACCCGAACTCGATTGCCCAACGTTTCTTGACGACCAAACCAAATAGCTTCAAACCGTTGTCGATCGCGTGTGAGGGTTAATTTGAGGTGTTTATCGTTGAGTAAGCGCTGTTGATCAACCGTAAACTCGTCAACAAATAAAGGGGCGGGAAAGCCAGAACCCCAAACTTGTTCCTCGAGCATTTGTGCCACCTGCGCATTGGCAAAGCCTGATTCGAGTGACCCATCGGTTTCAATCACGGCTTCAAAGCGTTTTTTTCCGCTAAAGTCGATTACCGCTTGGTTAAAGGCTAAAACAAACTTATCGTAATCTTCAGAGGCAATACTTAAGCCAGCAGCCATCGCATGACCACCAAATTTTTTGATTAAACCAGTGTGCCGTTTCGATACCAAATCAAGCACGTCACGTAAGTGCACATCGGGTATTGAGCGACCCGAGCCACGTATTTCGCCTGCATCGCCTGGCGCAAAGGCCAAGGCAGGGCGATAGAACAGATCTTTTAATCTTGACGCAACAATACCCACCACACCTTGATGCCAGCTTTCGTCAAAGACACAAACGGCTGCGCTGTTCGGTTGGGCATCAATTTCGCCAATAGATGACAAAGCTTGTGCGCGCATCGTTTCTTCGATTTTGCGGCGTTCACGGTTAAAGGTGTCAAGTTCGCGGGCCAGAACTAAAGCGCGATCTTCATCGTCGGTAATGAGGCATTCGATGCCAACACTCATATCGGCCAAGCGACCCGCCGCATTGATACGTGGCCCGACAATAAACCCGAAATCTAACGCCACAGCCAATTGAGGTTGCCGACCTGCTACCGCAAACAAGGCGCGTATGCCGGGCTGCATGAGGCCCCGGCGAAGCCGGTCAATGCCCCGATTGACCAGCAATCGATTATTTTGATCAAGCTTAACCACATCAGCCACGGTGCCTAAGGCGACCAGGTCAACCAAGGTGTCAAGTTTGGGCTCTGGTTTCGATACAAAATGCCCGCGGTGACGCAGCTCAGCACGCAGGGCTAGCAGGACATAAAACATCACCCCCACACCCGCTAAGTTTTTTGAGGGAAAGGTGCAGCCCGGTTGGTTGGGGTTCACAATGACTGCGGCTTTAGGCAGAATGTCACCCGGTAAATGATGATCAGTAATGAGCACGTTAATTTGATTGTCATGAGCGGTTGCCACCCCATCGACACTGGCAATGCCATTGTCGACTGTAATAATTAAGTCGGGCTTACCACTGCGGTGTTGGCAGGCTAACTCAACCACAGCGGGCGACAAGCCGTAACCGGTTTCAAAACGGTTAGGTACCAAATAGTCAACATGAGCCCCTAATGCACGCAACCCTCTGATAGCCACAGCACACGCGGTTGCGCCATCGCAATCATAATCTGCCACAACAAGTAATTTTTTCTTTGCTTCAATGTGATCAGCGAGTAACTGCGCCGCTTGCTGGTTCTGCGTGAGTAATTGCGGGTCGAGCAATGACTTCCATTCGCTCGAAAGGGTGTCTTTTTGTTCAACGCCACGGCTGGCATACAGCCTCGCTAATAAGGGGTGTAAGCCTTGAACGGTAAGTCTTTGTGTGGCGTCAGCTTGAGTCGATCTTATTTTTATGACGGGTTGTGCCACCAGGAGCTCCAGTCGTTCTTTGAAAAAGGTCGAGCCAATTTCTTGAGCCAGTTTGGCTGATTCTGATTAAAGTGTGTGAGCGTCACTAAACGGTCTTGGCCTGTGAGGGTTAGATGGGTAGGGGTAGAAGCGGAAGCGGTGCCCGAACCTTTTTGAATTTCAATAACCCGTGGTAGAACGTCTTTAAGCCAAGCGTCTAACCACCCCGACCAATCTGATGACATCACGAATGGTTTTAAGGTACTGATGAGTTGATAGGAATTGGGTTGCTTAAGAAGTTTTGCTTGTGCTTGTGTATTATTAAGCGCCATCGGTTGCGCTTGAACAAGGGGCTGCCAACCCGGTGCGCCACCATAAAGCCAAACACTGTTTACAGCAGGTAAGCCGCGCTCTAAACGGGCTGCATTGACGGGGTGGTTATGCCACACCATTTGTATCTCGTTCAATATACGGCGCCAAGCCAGCCATGCATCACTATCGGGCCACCAACCAGCTATGTTTTGTCCTGCTAAAGCGTCAGGGCTAGCTGTGTGTGCCAACTCGGCTAACGGGGCATGTACCCGCCAAGTACTTGCCGTTATGGCTTGAACCCAAATGGCATCATCTTTATGACCAAAACTGGGTTGCGCGGCTTCACATAGGCTTTGTGCCTCGTCATGACTGAGTTCGAGCGTGCTGAGGGGGTGTAAAGTGGCGGCGCTGGTACCGATTTGAGTGCTGCATAGTTGCGCTGCCCAGACGGGGGTCGTGCTTTGTGTCACGTCAAGCTGCCAAGCAGCTAAAGCTTGCCCGGGTGCTTGACTAACACGTTGTGACCAACCATTTAAGGTTAAAACACGCGCCTCAAATGGGGTGCAGCCCGCTACTTGGGGGCCAAAGTGGCTTTGGCTGGCCTTGAGGTCATTTAATTGTTTACTCAGCTCAGGTCGAGATTGTTTAAGCGACTGGCCTAATTGAGTGGCAAGTGAGGTGGGGGGTAGTGCGTGTTCAAAGATATATTCCATTTCGTTATTGTAATGTGGCTAACGCGTGGTTAACTGTGTAACTCGGTGTAAAACGGTGGTTAATGAGATAATTGCAGCTTATGAAATCAAGCTTTGAACTTTGGGTGGGCGCGCGTTACGCGGGTATCATTGGTCGTCGCCGAGGGCGTGACGGTGGTGATCGCTTTGTGTCGTTTGTAGCCATGATGTCAATGATAGGTATTGCATTGGGTGTGGCTGCTTTGATTGTGGTGCTGTCAGTCATGAATGGTTTTCAGCGCGATGTGCGAGACCGCATGTTGTCGGTTTTGCCGCACATCGAACTATTTGTACCCGGTGCCTTACCTGAAACGGTGCTTGAACGATTCGATGAGTTAGCCCAAGCGGCTCAAAAAAATAACCAAGTGATTGGGGTTGCGCCGTTTGTAGGCGCGCAGGCCATCATCATGCATGGTCAAGTATTGCGTGGTGTTCAAGTGCGCGGCATTGACCCAGCCCTTGAGTCAAGCGTTTCTGACTTGGTCGGGCAAATGGTTGAGGGTCAAATGTCATCATTGGTGCCGGGTGAGTTTCATGTGATATTAGGTGAAGACTTAGCCAACGCGCTCAGGGTTAGCGTGGGTGATTCTGTGATGTTACTAGCCCCCCAAGGTACAGTCAGCCCTGCTGGTTTGAGCCCTCGCATGCGGCAGTTCACTGTGAGTGGCATGTTTAAGTCTGGGCATTTTGAATACGACTCGTCGCTGGTGTTTGCGCAAGCACGCGATGTTGCCCGCATGTTTCGCGATACGGCAACGGCTGGGGCTCGTGTCAAAATAAAAGATATGTATCAAGCCCCCCAAATTTCAAAGGCCATTGCACTTGAGGCCCCACGAGGGGTTTTATCTAGCGATTGGTCACGCAACAATCGCACATGGTTTGCCGCCGTGCAAACAGAAAAACGAATGATGTTTTTGATTTTGACTCTAATTGTTGCGGTTGCAGCATTCAATCTTTTGTCATCTCAAGTCATGGCGGTTAAAGATAAACAAGCTGATATTGCTATTTTGCGAACGCTTGGCGCCACACCGGGTGAAATTGCCCGTATTTTTTTGGTGCAGGGCGCATTAATTGGCGTGATTGGTACTTTTTTAGGTTTGGCAGGTGGCTTGGCAGTTGCTATGAACATTGATGTTCTGGTGCCATTGATTGAACGTGCGCTGGGTATTCAGTTTTTACCCAAAGAGATTTACTTTATTCAAGCCCTGCCGTCAGACCCTCGACTTGACGATGTAATCACCATTGCAATGACCTCATTGATCATGTCTTTGTTAGCCACTTTGTACCCGAGTTGGCGAGCGTCTAAGTTAGAACCTGCACAGGTGTTACGTCATGACTAATGCTTTAACCCCTAGCATCGTGTTGCAAGCGCAAGGTTTAAGTCGCCATTATGATGACGGTCAACGTCGTCTTCAAATTTTAAAAGGCGTTGATTTATCGATCGTGTCGGGTGAAATGGTGGCGATTATTGGTGCCTCAGGCTCTGGTAAAAGCACTTTATTACATTGCCTGGGTCTTTTAGACCGCCCAGATGCCGGTGAGGTTTTTGTGAATGGTCAAGCCACGCAAAGTTTAAATGAAGTTCAACGCAGTCGTTTGCGTAATAGGTCGTTAGGTTTTGTTTATCAGTTTCATCATTTGTTAGGTGAATTTACTGCCTTAGACAATGTAGCGATGCCTTTAATTGTGCGTCGTATGTCGCGTCATGATGCCCGTCAAAAAGCACAAGTGTTACTTGAAAGAGTGGGGCTCGGTGATCGCATGACCCATTACCCCAGTCAATTGTCTGGCGGCGAGCGCCAACGGGTTGCGCTGGCTCGTGCAATGGTAACCGAGCCTTCGTGTGTTTTGGCTGACGAACCCACTGGCAACCTTGATCGTGAAACGGCAGAAGATATGTTTGATTGGTTACGCCAAGCCGTGCAAGTGGGTGGTACGTCTCTTGTCGTGGTTACACACGATTTAGCGCTGGCTGCACGAGCTGACAGACAGTTCACCATGACCTCAGGTCATTTGGCTGTTAAGTAATTTAACCGACTGAACTGATGGAACTGACAAAGATTACTATCATCGATACGGTGTATTGTGCCGCTGACACTTTTTGTCGTGTTACTCATTATGGTGAATGTTGATGGCATTTGACACCCACTGCCACTTAGACGCACAAGAATTCGATCATGACCGAGATGCAGTGATTGCATTAGCTAGCCAGGTCGGTGTCACCCGAATAGTCATTCCCGCCGTTGCAAAACAAAACTTTGATACGGTTCGAGTTTTGGCACACCGCATGCCAACGGGTGCTTACGCGCTAGGCATACATCCTTTGTTCACACCACAAGCAAAGGTCGAAGATCTAGAGGTTTTACGACAGTATCTTAAACAATACCGCGAAGACCCTAAGCTCGTGGCAGTTGGTGAAATAGGTCTTGATTTATTTGAACCCCATTTAAAGCAAGCCCCGCTATTAAATAAACAAACTGATTTTTTTAAAGCGCAATTAGAGCTAGCAAAATCGTTTGAATTACCTGTCATTTTGCATGTGCGGCGGGCACAAGATCTGGTGTTGAAGTATTTGCGTCAAGCGCGTGTGTCAGGGGGTATTGCTCACGCGTTTAATGGCAGTTTTCAACAAGCACAGCAGTTTATTGATTTAGGTTTCGCGCTCGGTATGGGGGGGGCTTTAACCTACACTCGGGCATTACAAATTAGACGTTTAGCCACTATCACAGACCTAGAGCATTTGGTTTTAGAAACCGATTCGCCTGATATAGCACCCGAATGGGTGGCGGTTGACTCGAGTTCGGGGCAGCGACGTAACTCGCCCGATCAGGTCATGAAAATTGCCCAGGTCTTAGCAGATTTAAGGCAATGTGAGTTGTCTACGGTCACCGCAGTGACTGATCAAACAGCGCTACGCGTTTTGCCTAAATTAAGTGCTCTGAGTTAATTTCTATACATATTTAGAAGACAAATAAGTCGCTCTCAACTTGATTGAATAAGCAACCTCATTGAGCCTATTGGTTTAGGTGTCAATGCAGAGTGCATTCATGATTATTTGGGCTTCTTTAGGCTGGGTGTTTGGGGTATGTCTCACTCAAATTCAAGCTGCATTACTCTCTGATTGGTATCTCACTCGACTTATCTGCGTCGCTATTGTTTTTTTTGTTGTGTGGGGTTTGTTGTGGTTTAGGCCTAGGCCAAGGCCAAGGCGTTGGGTCTTGGTGCAGCGAATTATCTTTGTGATGGGCATTGTGATACTTGGTTTTAGTTACAGCCAATTAAAAGCCCATACGCGTTTAAGTGATAGGTTGGCTGATCACGAAATGAATCGCGTGACACGGTTAAACGTTCAAGTCGTGGGCTTGCCGCGTTTAGGTGAAAAGGGTTTGAGCATTGAAGTTGAACAATTTCCTAAACGTGTTGAGGGTATACCTAAGCGCATCGCGATCACTTGGCCCGTTTCGGCTATGCCAAATGGAATTGAAGTGCTACCGGGTCAAGTGTGGCGCGTAGCGTTGCGTTTACGGCCTGTTCACGGTCGCATAAACCCCGGCGGTTTTGATCAAGAAGGGCTTTTGTTTGCCAAAGGTGTCAGAGCCATAGCGCAAGTAAAGGGGGCGCCTCAGTTTGTAGATTATCAACCGCTTACCTCAATCGAAGTCATTGCAAATGGCTTGCGTCACCAGGTGAGAAAAGCCATGCTCAACGTGCTGGGTGAGCGCCCTGCACGTGCCGTACTGATTGCGCTTGCGATTGGTGACCAACAGGGCGTGAGTCGCGAAGATTGGCAAATATTTAGCCTCACAGGTATCACCCATTTGGTGTCAATCAGCGGCTCACATGTGACGTTAATCGCGGCGTTAGGTGGAGTGGTGTTTGGTGGCATGTGGCGACGTGGCAAATGGAAGGGGGTGCACCTGTCTGAATGGTTACCCGCTCGTTTGGTGTCAATATGGGCGGCAGTCATGACCGCTTTTTTATATTGTTTATTGGCTGGTTGGGGTGTGCCTGCACAACGCACATTTTTTATGGTTTTGATGGCTGCGTTGGGTCTAACTGTTGCACAGTCATGGAGCGGTTTCATACTGGTTGCTTTGGCCGCTGCTTTGCTCACACTCTTTGACCCTTGGGCTGTCTTATCTACTGGTTTTTGGTTGTCATTTATAGCCGTCACGGTGCTGATCATATTGAGTCAACGCATCGATCTTCGTCATCAGCATTTTATAAATAATGAATCAACACCTCGAGGCTTAATTATTTGCCAAAAGTTATATCGAGGGCTTGCTTTAGCCACCTACATGCAATGGGTTATCACCCTTATGATGATGCCAGTGCTGGCATGGTTATTTAACCAAGTGTCATGGGTGTCTATTTTTGCCAATGCGGTCGCCATTCCCGTATTAACTTTTGTGGTGACTCCTTTTGCTTTGATTTTAGCTTTAGCATCGGTTTTGTTTAGCCCCACTGATTACGCTTTAATATCAACGTTTTTATCCATATTGGCGACGTTGGCTCATGCCCCGCTTGAGTGGGCGCTTTGGTGGGTTAAAGCCATGGCTGCATTACCCGTTGCAGCATTTGACGTTGCAAGCAGCTCAGCGGTGTGGTTGCTTTGGGGTATGGCGGGCGTGACATGGGCGGTTCTGCCACCGTTGAGTGGGTCGCGTAACGTGGGTTGGTTGCTGTTATTGCCTATTTTGAATCAACCCGTCAATACGCTAGCGCATGGTGATTGGTCGCTTCATGCTTTTGATATTGGGCAGGGCTCAGCTTTACTGGTGCGTACACAAACACAAGATTTAATTTTTGACGTGGGCTGGCGATTTGAAGACCACACAGCGATGACTTCAACGATTTGGCCCGCCTTGCGAGCACTTGGGCTCAAACCCAGGCCCGTCGTGGTCATTTCACATCATGACCTTGACCACAGCGGCGGCTTGCAAGCACTGATAGATTTAATTCCAATCGGCACCTTGTACGCATCAGATGACACAAACAATGCGCAGCGATGTAAAAATGGTCAGTCTTGGGAATGGAGCGGGGTGACGTTTGAGTTTCTTCACCCTGACGTCAACGTTTGTAGTCATACGGCCGCAACCCCCAAACGCTTAAAAAACCGCTGTAGTTGTGTGTTGCGAGTCAAAGGAAAGCATCACAGTTTGCTCTTAACAGGTGATATTGATCTTATCGGTGAACAAGCCGTTCTTGCCAATCGGCCTCAACAGAACAAATCATTACAAACTGATGTGGTGGTTGTACCGCATCATGGTGCCGCGACGTCGTCAAGTCTTGCTTTTATTCAAGCCCTGCGTGCGAAACACGCGATTGCCCAAATGGGTTACTTAAATCGATTTTCTCACCCCTCAAAAGAGGTGGTTGATCGTTGGCAAATGAATCAAACACACTTTTGGCGCACTGATTTAGAGGGGGCGGTGTTTGTCCGTTCACAAAAAGGGCAACTGCATGTTGAATCAATGCGTTCAACGCAAAGGCGGTATTGGAACAATATAACTGTTGGGCAATAGAACGCTAAAAGCGCACGCGAATGACCCTTCCAAATTAGAAAAGTATCAAATTCATCAATGACCTTAATGCGCAATATAAATTTAATATCGTTGTCTATTTTTTGAATGATAATGGTAATTATGAATATTACGGCTTCAACTAAAAACTCAGACCATACTCTGTTGGTTAGCCAGAGCGGGTGGGTGCCTTTAAGCGCTGATTTACATTGTCACTCTAGTTTTTCTGATGGGGTATTAAGCCCTGAAGCCCTTGCTGCTCGCGCTTTTGAGCGGGGGGTCGATTTGTGGTCATTGACCGATCACGATGTCGTATCGGGTATTGCCTTAGCACAACAGGCGGCTTTGCAGCACGGTATGGCGTTTTTGGCAGGTGCTGAAATTTCAGTGACTTGGTTAGGCAAAACGATTCATATCGTTGGTTTAGGCCTAGATACTGAAAACCCAACCTTGCTTGCAGGGTTGCAACAAACCCGTTCAGGCCGTGTTAATCGCGCCAAAGGCATTTCAGACGCTTTAACAAAATTGGGTATGCCCGGTTCATACGATGGCGCTTTAAAGTTTGTGAGCAACCATGAACTGATTAGCCGAACCCATTTTGCCCGATATCTTGTCGAGGCGGGTCATTGCTCTAGTATGCAACAGGTGTTTGATCAATACTTGCACGACAATGGCCCAGCTTATGTTGATATGCAATGGGCTCAATTAGAAGAAGCAGTTAGTTGGGTGAAAACGGCTGGTGGTATAGCCGTTATTGCCCACCCTGGGCGATATAAATATTCAAGCCTCGAGTTTGACACGCTATTTAAAGCGTTTAAAGCAGCAGGGGGGGCAGGTATTGAAGTCAACACAGGTAGCCACCGACCGCATGAGTTTGCTCAGTATGCCCAAGTAGCACGTGACTATGGTTTTTTAGCCTCAATTGGTTCTGATTTCCACGGGCCTAAAGACGGCATTTATGATTTGGGTAGTATTGCACCACTTGCGGCTGACTTAAAACCCGTTTGGCAAGAGCTTGGGCATAAAATTTTACATGCTCATTAATTGCTCTGTATCAATCACCTAAGTTTTAAGAAGGGCGTCATAGCCCGTCTGTGCATCGGGCCAAAGATGCTGAAAGCCGCTATCAACTAAACGTTGGCTCGACAAACGCTTGCTACTCATTCCAGCAGGTGAGGGGCCGACCAAAACAGGCGGTGCACCCAATAGCTTTGCGATGTGGTTGTAGAGCGTGTGCATGGGTAACGGGTGTTGGTCAGTCACCACGTATACAGACTCAGGGTTTTGTAAACCTAAAACATGCTCAATCGCACGGGCTGCATCGTCAATGTGAATGCGGTTTGTATAATGTGGTGGTTCAATGGGTGCCGTGACCAGACCTTGTTGTAAGCGCTGCACAATTTGATTGCGGCCAGGGCCGTAAATGCCAGATAAACGCATGACCACACTATTTTGATGGTTTTGATGTAAAAATTGTTCCGTTTCTAACAAAACGTTGCCGTTAAACCCATCAGGTTGGGTTGGGCTGGTTTCATCTACCCATTCGCTTGTCGACGCACCATAAACTGCGGTTGATGACACAAACACCCAACGACGGGTTTGGTTCCCAATGAGCGCATCAGAGCCCAAAGCAGCAGACACGTTTTGTAGCCCTTCAAGGTAACTTGCCCGATACTGTTCAGGGGTACGTTGATCGGGCGTAGCGCTGTAAACCACTTGCGTGATATTTTGAGCAATCTGACTTAATTGTATTAAGGACGCCGGGTCGCGTAAATCTACTGCTAACCATTGAAACAAATCATTTGACGCTAGATTTACAGTTGGTAGGGCAGGGTTAATAACAGGTGAAGCCGTGCTTGAAGTGGTGTTTAAAGTACTCAGTGCCGTGTTTGAAATAGGGGGGCGCCGCCTGAGTCCAATGACAGCTTGATTCTTACTCATTAAACGTTTTGCGATGTTTAACCCTAAATCGCCACAGCCTGCTATTAATGTTGTCATGATGGTTGATTCATTACAGGTAAAAAAAATCGTTCTTTCAAAGCGGGCAGGCCGACACGATCAATTAAATCGTTTAGCCTTTTTGTCGCGGCGGCACGGGGTGGCCCCTTGCGTCTGGCCACAATGAGTTCATTTTTCATTGAGTGTTCCCAACCGACTAATTCGGTTACGGTAACTTGGTAACCATGCGCTTCAAGTTGTAATGACCGCAGTGTATTGGTGAGCTGGCTGCCAAATTCACGTGTGTGTATGGGGTGGCGCCAAAGTTCAGAGATGGGGTCGTCGCGATCGCTTTGCTTAATGTGCCTTAAGGCCCGAGCCACTTCAGCTTGGCAGCAAGGGACTAAAACCATGAATTGCGCGTGATGTCTGAGGCCATACTCAATCGCATCATCTGTGGCAGTGTCGCAAGCATGAAGCGCAGTGACTAAATCAACTTGGGCAGGTAGGTCAGGGCTTTCTATGGCCTCTTTAGCTGACAATGCTAAAAACTGCATTTGTTTAAACCCTGCTTCTTGGGCTAATGCACGAGCAGAATCAACTAATTCAGCACGAATATCAACCCCATAAACGCGTGCTAAAGGTGCATATTCTTTAAGGTAATAATCAACCAATAAGAAGCCTAAATACGATTTACCGGCACCGTGATCAACAATAGTGATGTTCTGTTTATCTTTTAGTAATATATCAATTAAAGGTTTAATAAAACCAATTAAGTGCTTGACTTGTTTGAGCTTTCTACTACTGTCTTGGTTTAGTTTGCCCTCTCGTGTGAGCAAATGAAGCGCCTGTAACAGCGCTGTAGATTGACCGGGTAGGGGTTCAGAAATCTGCAAAGAATGGGCGTTAGGGGTCTTCATATAGGTCATAGTTTACTAGTCATCGTCAGTACTTTCATGACTGTGAATCAGTGAAGGCCTAGAATAAAGTCACGATGTCTTGATGCAGACCCATCATTGAATAAATAAGTCGAACTAAAGTCACTTTGCTAAAGCGTCACTTTGCTAAAACGTCACTTTGCTAAAGCGTCACTTTGCTAAAGCCGGTTTTTCACTTGAAATAGGTTCGATTCGCCACGGATTGGCTTGATTGCCAGTCAAAATTAACCAAACGCCGTCACCACTCCCTACCCAACGCCCCGTCAAATCACCAATCACGACATGGTGTGTCACCATGACGTAGCGGCCCCCTTTGGGTGGAAGATTCAAAATAAATTGCTTAAGATCAGCAATTTGTTGACCTGCAACAGAACGGTTTTGAAAATAAGAGTTTAAAGCGGGTAAAAGCGTGACTGGACCTAAATCAAGTGCTTTGGCGGTATCGAATGCACGACACCATTGACTGCTCCAAACTTTTTCGGGCCTAAAGCCTAATTCTTTTAACTGATTGCCAAAATTTTTCGCTTGGTTAAGACCTTCTTGACTCAAGTTGCGCTGGGTTGAGCAGTCGTTGATGTTGAAATGTGCAGGGTCTCCCATGCCGGGTGCTAAGGCATGCCGGATTATTAACAATTGGGTGTCAGTGCTTGCTCGGTCTTCTTCTGTGACCACCGTCGCTAAGGGTTGTTTTTGCGCTTGCGCCTGGGGCGACCCTATATGAATCGCGGAAATACAGAGAAACATCAAAACATATTTTTTCATTGATTCACCTCTTCGTTTGACAACATCTTATCAACGACCTGCGAGCCAGTTAAAATAGCTTACCTTAAATCATGGTTGCTGCTATGTCTGAAGTCATTGCCTTAATATTCGATTTTGATAACACGCTTGCGCCAGACAGTACGTCGGGGTTTTTAGAGCACATTGGTGTCGATACACAAATGTTTTGGTTAGATAAGGTTAATCATCGCCTTTCAACGGGGTGGGACCCTGTACCCGCCTACCTCTATGAAATGATTCAATTATCTAAAACGCCAAATCAAACGCCTATTACTCAAGCTACTTTGCAAGCGTGGGGCCAACAATTACCCCTGCATGTGGGGGTCGAAACGTTTTTTGATCGTTTAAGAGCCCAAGTTAAAACCATACACCCACAGATTCAGCTCGAATTTTATTTGATTTCTAGTGGAATTGGTGATGTGGTGCGCCACACACCTATTGCACATCAATTTACGCAAATTTGGGCCTCTGAATTCTCTTACAACGCTCAAAATGAAATTGATTTCCCCAAGCGTATTGTGAGCTTTACCGACAAAACGCGGTATCTCTTTCAAATTCAAAAGGGCATCATTGGTCCTGCCTTTGACAGCAAGCCCTTTGAGGTCAACCGTAAAGTGCCTGAAGACCGTTTACGCATACCTTTTGATCAAATGGTTTTTGTGGGTGATGGTTACACCGACATACCTTGTTTTTCATTGGTGCGACAGTCGGGCGGTTTTGCCTTCGGCGTCTGGGACCCTAAACATCGAGACAAGCGAAGCCGTGCTTGGGGTTTTATTGAAGATGGTCGCGTATCAAATCTTAATCAAGCGCGCTATGACGCTGAGGCAGAGCTTTACCAATGGCTTGAAGAAGCCGTTACCAGTTTAGCTGGGCGCATTGCGGTGAAATCACGCATGTATCGTGGTTAATAAAATGGCAATTTTGTCTGACGAAGAATATATGCAGCGTGCTGTCGTTTTGGCTCTTGAAGCCCAAAATAACGGTGAGGTACCCGTCGGGGCAGTGCTAGTCAATGCAATGGGTGACATCATTGGCGAGGGGGCAAATGCCACAATTTCAACGCATGATGTCACGGCGCATGCCGAAATTTTGGCTTTACGTGTGGCGGGCCAACGCATGAATAACTATCGTTTGCCGGGTTGTCGCTTATTCGTCACCCTTGAGCCTTGTGCCATGTGTTTAGGGGCTATATTTCATGCTCGGCTGTCGCGTGTGATGTTTGCCACCCCAGACCCTAAAACAGGGGCCTGTGGCAGCGCAGTCGACTTAGCTAATCAGTCAAATTTAAATCATCACACTCAGATCGATCAGGGTGTTTTAAAAGAAACGTGCTCGCTTATGTTGAGTCAGTTTTTTAAACAAAAACGTCAAAAGGTAGTTTGAAATGGCTTTGAATCGCCAAAATAATATCTACGTTATTTCTCTCTCTAGCGCCGTTCAAGACGCTAAAACATTAGATCGGGGTGTTCTTCGCCTGGCCAAAATGGGTTTTGCATGCAAAGTAGATCGCCACGCATTAGCTGTTGATACGCGCTTTGCTGGTACTGACTCACAACGATTGTCTGCGTTAAATCGGTCGTTAAAACAACAGGCACCGATTGTGATGGCTACGCGTGGTGGCTATGGGGTAACACGCCTGTTAAATCAAATCGACTGGCGAGCTGTGGCCGATTCGGGTAAGCGGTTTGTTGGCCAAAGTGACTTGACGGCTTTTTCGCTAGCGTTACTGAGCCAGACTGGCACAAGTAGTTATGTGGGCCCAACCGTTTGTGCTGATTTTGGTGCCTCTAAATTAAACATACTTACTGCTGAATTATTTGGTGAAGTGATGCGGGGTGAGTTAGAAATTTTAAGTTTTGAAAGCCCTCACAGCGATGCAGTCGATTGTCGTGGTGTGCTGTGGGGCGGCAATCTTTCAATGATCGCTGCTTTAGTGGGTACGCCTTATTTGCCTAAAATTAAGGGTGGTATTTTATTTATTGAAGATGTAGCTGAGCACCCATACCGTATTGAACGCATGTTAATTCAACTGGCCCAAAGCGGGGTATTAGCCAAACAAAAGGCATTAGTGCTGGGCCAGTTTACTGATTACAAATTAGCGCCACATGACCAAGGGTATGACCTGTCAAATGTGATCAAGTGGGTTCGCGATAACGTGGGTATACCCGTTGTTACGGGCTTACCTTTTGGGCACACCCCCGTTAAAGCAACCTTACCAATTGGGCTCAAAGTAGGCCTTGCAACTGAGCTGGGCATGGCCTATTTGGTCATTGATGAGCATACTCACGATTGATCTAATGTGGTTTATTTAAGTGGTTTATTTAAGTGGTTTATTTAAGTGGTTTATCTTTCAGCGGGTTGTTTTTAATGACAAGACCTGACAGTAACAATAAACCAATTAAATTAGGAAACGCCATCAGACCATTAAAAACGTCTGACATGGCCCACACTAAATCAAGCGTAATTAACGTGCCAACCAGTACCATCAGGGTATATAAAAAACGATAAGGTTTTACGGCGCGTTCGCCGATTAAATACTGGGCGCATTTTTCACCATAAAAAGACCAGCCTAATATAGTTGAGTAGGCAAAGAAAATGAGCCCGATGGTGACGACCCAAGTACCATAGCCAGGCAAAAGCAAGTTGAAACTGTGCGCTGTCAATGCCGCACCGGTTACACCCGTTTCATATTGACCTGCCATCACCAATACAATGCCGGTAATTGAGCACACAATAATCGTATCAAGAAAAGTACCTGTCATCGATATTAAGCCTTGCTCTGAAGGTTTTGTTGTGCGCGCAGAGGCCGCTGCAATGGGGGCTGTACCCAACCCGGCTTCATTTGAAAAAATACCTCTTGCAATGCCATAACGTATGACCGCACCGATTGCACCCCCTGCCACAGCATGACCTGTAAAAGCGTCTTGAATAATGAGTGACAGTGCAGGCAAGACCAGCTCGTGGTGTTTCATAATGATGAGTAAACCACCCCCCACATAAAAAACGGCCATGATGGGTACGATAAAAGAGACAACGCGGGCGATTCGCTTAAGGCCACCGATTAACACTAAGCCAGTCAGGCTACTAAGCAAGACCCCGGTTACCCAAGGCATTAAACCAAAACTTTGCTCTACAACTTGTGCAACAGAGTTTGATTGAACTGAGCAACCGGCACCAAATGCGGCGACGGTGCCACATATGGCAAAGATGATTGCAAGCCATTTCATTTTTAAGCCGCGTTCGATGTAGTACATTGGCCCACCAGATACCCGCCCTTGATCATCAATAACCCGAAAGTAAACTGCTAAGTAAGCCTCTGCATATTTTGTTGACATACCGAGCATGGCCGATAGCCACATCCAGAAAATGGCACCCGGCCCACCCAGAACCACTGCCTTTGCCACGCCGGCTATGTTGCCTGTGCCAATTGTTGCCGCCATCGCTGTCATCAGTGCTTGAAATGGGCTAATTTCACCAGGCTGGCCTTGGTTATCTTGCTTTGAAAAGGCCAGTTTTAAGGCGCGGGGTAAAAGGCGAAATTGCATGCCGCCCATACGGATCGTTAAATAAAGCCCGGTACCGACAAGCAACACCAACATGACTGGGCCCCAAACCCAGCTACCTATCATTTCAAACCATTCTGTTACAAATTTCATAAAATCTCCTTTAAGCAACACGTTTATGTGTATTCAATTCGTGCTGATGAATCTTAAAAAGCAATCAATTGAAAAGGTTGTATGAAAGTTGTGATCGTTAATTATTCGAAGTATTGCAAGATGTAACAAAGGACTAGACTTTGATCAGAAAATGTTTAACCTTTCAGCGCGTTAAAATACCGTCATGATAGTTTTAGGTTTTGAGAGCTCTTGTGATGAAACGGGCGTGGCACTGGTGTGCACCACGCGGGGTTTGCTTGCGCAGGCGCTGCACACGCAAGCGGCCATGCACGAAGCCTATGGTGGTGTGGTTCCCGAATTGGCTTCACGTGATCACGTCAGGCGGGTCATTCCCCTCACTCAACAGGTATTGACTGAGGCAAACCTGACATTAAAAGAGGTCGATTGGGTTGCCTACACTGCAGGCCCTGGTTTGGCCGGTGCTTTGTTAGTGGGTGCTAGTGTGGCGCAATCAATCGCTTGGTCTTGCCAAAAGCCGGCTATGGGTATTCATCACCTCGAGGGTCATTTGTTGTCGCCCCGAATGGCAAACCCCAAACCAGATTTCCCCTTTATCGCGTTATTGGTTTCAGGTGGGCACACGCAGCTTATGCAAGTGAATGGTGTGGGTGACTATCAATTGTTGGGCGAAACGCTTGACGATGCCGCGGGTGAAGCATTTGATAAAACGGCCAAATTGCTGGGTTTAGGTTACCCCGGTGGCCCCATGTTGGCACGCCTTGCCGAGCAAGGCGATGGTGGGCAAATTGATCTACCTCGCCCGATGCTGCACAACCAAAATTTAGATTTTAGTTTTAGTGGTCTTAAAACGGCCGTGCTGACACGTATACAAAAAAACATACCCAATTGGCAGTCTGGTCAGCCCGTGACGGGGCAATGGGCTGCTAATTTAGCCGCGGCAACGCAAACTGCAATTGTCGATGTGTTAGTGGCTAAATCGTTACAGGCACTTAAACAAACCGGTTTAAAACGTTTAGTGATTGCCGGTGGTGTGGGTGCCAATTCTCGCTTGAGAGAGCAATTGACCCAGCAAACTCAAAAAATCGGTGCACAGGTTTTTTATCCACCCGTTCATTTATGTACTGATAACGGCGCCATGATTGCTTATGCGGCTGCAGAGCGCATTAATGCCGGTTTGGCACCCAAATCGCCACGACAAGGTTTTAACGTTTTTCCGCGCTGGCCTTTAATCGAAAATGACCCGAGTGTTGTGATTTAAAGTGTTTTTTTACTGTCACCCACTCTAGCTTCAGTGCCGCGCAAAATACGCACCATGTTGGCACGGTGACGGTAAAGCAAAAAACCACTCATTACCAGTATGACCCAAAGGTAGGGGGTTTTGACGACCCAAACAATATGATCGCCAAGTGCATAGTAGGCAGGGGCAAAGACTGCGCTAGTAATGGCTGACAGGGACGACATTTTAAAAAAAAGCAACACAATGAGCCATGTTGCTAATGTAGCCATGCCTAAACCAGGTTCTAAGGCTAACAAAATGCCCAGTGCCGTTGCAACCCCTTTTCCCCCTTTAAAACCTATGAAAATGGGGAATAAATGCCCTATAAATACTGCGATTGCGGCCAAAGCGGTCAGGTTTGGTGATGTGTCAAAATGTTGAACCGCCCAGACGACGACCCAACCTTTAAATAAGTCACCCGCTAGGGTTAAAAGTGCAGCCCCTTTATTGCCTGAACGCAACACGTTGGTGGCCCCAGGGTTGCCCGAACCGTAACTGCGCGGGTCAGCCAAACCAAACAGGCGACTTGAAATGATTGCAAAGGGTATTGAGCCCACTAAATTAGCCACTGCGATAGTCAGAAATGTTGCAATCATGTTAAGTTCCAAAGATAAAATCACACCAATCAGCGTTCATATTTTAGCTCGGCTAAGTATGCAGGGTTACAATCAGAACTATTCACAGACACCGTAAAACACAATAAATCACCCCTTATGAAGATTTTGATTTCAAACGATGATGGTTATAGCGCCCAGGGTATTGAAGCCTTGGTTGATGCCCTAGAAGGGTTCGGTGAGCTTTTGGTTGTGGCGCCCGAGGTCAACCATAGTGGTGCATCAAACTCTCTCACTTTAAATCGCCCGCTTTCTGTTAGACGGTCGTCTAAAGGGTTCTATATTATTAACGGTACGCCTTCAGATTGTGTGCATATTGCTTTGACAGGCTTATTGGGTTCTAAACCCGATTTGGTCGTGTCTGGTATTAATAATGGCGCCAACCTGGGTGACGATACGCTTTATTCCGGCACTGTTGCAGCAGCCATAGAAGGTCATTTATTTGGTATTCCATCTATTGCTTTTTCGCTTATATCCAAAGGGTGGAGCAATCTTGATGCTGCGGCACGTATTGCCCGCGAGATTGTGCAACGTCAAATTGATCAGTCGCTTCAGGGGTCGCCGCTGCTCAATGTCAACATTCCAAACTTACCGTATGAGCAAATTAAAGGTATTAAAGTCACGCGCTTAGGCAAGCGACATCCGTCTCAGCCGGTTATTCCCGCACTCAACCCAGCCGGTGACACGGTTTATTGGATAGGGCCTGTCGGCTCGGTGCAAGATGCAACAGAAGGTTCTGATTTTGGTGCCATTGAGCAGGGCTGGGTTTCCATGACGCCTTTGCGCGTAGACCTGACGCACGAACATCAATTGACTAAATTAAATGATTGGTTAAACAAACCTGTCAATATTGACCCTGTGGCAGGTGTCAGTGCCGGTGCGTAAGCCCTTAGTTAAAGACATGGCGGGCTTTAAGCCGGCCAACAGCAACACGCGTGTCTCGATAGCGGGTGTGCCCAGTCGCTCAACGCCACAATCTAAACCGATTCAATCTCAAAATTTGGGTTTAAATTCAGAGCGTTCGCGCCAAGCCATGATTGATCGCTTACGCTTACAGGGCATCAGCAACGAAAAAGTTTTAAATGCGATGGCCTGCGTGCCACGCCATGTTTTTGTTGATCAAGGGTTAGCCAGTCGTGCATATGAAGACGCGGCCTTACCCATTGGCCATTCACAAACCATATCGCAACCTTGGGTTGTGGCACGCATGCTTTCAGCGTTATGTGAGGGTCAACAACACCCCCAAAAGGTGCTCGAAATTGGCACGGGGTGTGGTTACCAAGCCGCTGTCATGAGTCACGTGTTTAAGCAAGTTTTTACGGTAGAGCGCATTCGTGCGTTGTACGATGTAAGCCGGGCTCATTTGCAACGTGAAGGTTATCGCTTAGTCAGAGCTAGTTTTGGTGATGGCATGTTAGGCTGGCCCACCCATGCCCCGTTTGATGCCATTGTGGTGGCCGCGGCAGGGTTAGCCATTCCACAAGCTTTATTAGATCAGCTTGCTGTAAAAGGGCGTTTAATTGCACCAGAAGGTACGAGCAATCAACATTTAGTGCTCATTGAACGCACCTCACCCACGCAATGGAAGCGAGAGGTTTTAGAGGCCGTTCGTTTCGTGCCGCTCTTATCTGGTGTACAAAGTTAATGAATCAGTTTTGGAGTCAATCAATGATGGTGTGTTCGGTTCGAAATAAACCTGTCGTGCAATTTAGTTTTATAGGGTCGGCTTATATTGTTACTGCATTTAAAGCATTGACTTTAATGTTGTGTGTCATGGCCCTTGTCGGTTGTGCGGGGTCTGGCTCGGGCGCCCCCATATTTGGGGGGGGTGGCAGTGATTCTGGTGCGAGCGGTGGGGGTCAATATACGGTCGTAGCAGGCGATACCTTAAATAAGATTTCTCGTACGACGGGCGTTAGTGTCAGTTCACTCATGAGTTTAAATAACATCTCTGACCCTCGCCAATTGCGTATCGGGCAACGCCTTCGTTTAGGCACTGCCAGTGCCTCGACCGGAATGGATCGGGGTGACTCAGATTCAGACGCCGCGACACCTGCCAAGCCGACTCGAACCCGCGCTGACATTGTTGCGGCAAATGAAAAAGCAAACGAAAAAGCCTCAGAAGTGGGCAACTCTAGCCGAGCTGCCAACGCTAACGCATTGAATTTGCAGTGGCCTGCAAAAGGTAAAGTCATTGAAGGGTTCACACCCACCAACAAGGGTATTGATATTGGGGGTACTTTAGGCGAACCCATTTATGCTGCGGCTGACGGCAAAGTTGAATTTGCAGACAATGGTGGTCGTGGCTTAGGTAATTTAGTCATATTGAGTCACGAAGATGGCTTCATCACAGCCTATGCTCATAATCAAGACTTGATTGTTAAATCGGGTACACAAGTAAAAAAGGGGGCAAAAATTGCCACCATGGGTCAATCAGAAGCTAGCTCACCTCGTCTTCATTTTGAGGTCAGACGCAACGGCACTGCCCTTGACCCCCTTCGTTATTTACCCCCACAGTAAGTGATAGGCATGACACCGACTCTCGTATTTGATCTTGAAACCATACCTGACATCAGTGGGTTACGAAAGCTACAAGGGGCAGAACCTGAGGTGTCTGATGAGTCGGTATACGAAGTAGCCGTCACCAAGCGACGTGAAGTGACAGGTAGTGATTTTTTACCCTTGCACCTTCAACGTATTGCGGTCGTGGGATGTGTATTTCGCGATGATAAAGGTTTTCGTGTTAAGTGCTTGGGTCAAGCAGATGACCCTGAAGAAAGCTTAATTCAATCTTTTTTTAAAACAATTGATCGCTACACACCAAAATTAGTGAGCTGGAATGGTTCAGGTTTTGATTTGCCCGTTCTACATTATCGAAGCTTAATTCACGGCCTGGTGGCGCAGCGCTACTGGGACAATGGCGACGATGACCGTGAATTTCGTTACAGCAATTACATTAGTCGTTACCACAACCGCCATATTGACTTAATGGACGTTTTAGCAAAATACAATGGTCGCGGCAACGCCCCCCTAGACGAAATCGCTAAGTTATGTGGTTTTCCCGGAAAACTCGGTATGGACGGCAGTCAAGTATGGCCTGCCTGGCAAGCAGGCAAAGCCGACGAAATTCGAGCTTATTGTGAAACCGATGTTATGAATACATGGCTTGTGTATTGCCGTTTTAGGCAATTGCGTGGCGAAATCGATGCGACGGCCTATCAACAAGAAATTGATCTAGTACGCGAGTTTCTTCACGACAACGATGCGCCCCATTGGCAGGCCTATCTGGCAGCTTGGGGTTAGCCTATGAACACTCATGAATGGTTAAAGATCGAGTCACTCGATCAAGATGGCCGTGGCGTGGCGCGACGAAATGAAAAAGTGATCTTTGTGCAGGGTGCTTTGCCGGGCGAAACGGTCAGCGTCACCACTCTACGAAGCAAACCGTCTTATGAAGTGGCACGTACAGAGCACGTGTTCAAAACATCTCCTTTGCGTGTCAAACCGAAATGTCCACATTATGGTGTGTGTGGGGGCTGTTCGATGCAACACATTGACGCGGCAGGTCAAGTCGCTTTTAAACAAAGGGTTCTAGAAGACGCACTTCATCATATCGGTGGCGTGAAAGCTTCACAAATATTGGCCCCCATACATGGTCCCTATTGGGGCTACCGTCACCGTGCTCGTTTGACCGTTAAGCTGGTCAATAAAAAGGGTGGCATTCTGGTTGGTTTCCACGAGAAAAAAAGTGGTTATGTTGCCGATATGAAGCAGTGTGAGGTGCTTCCCCGTCATGTCAGCGATCTTTTGGTGCCGACACGTCGCTTGATAGAAACGCTGAGCCGACCCAACCGCATTCCACAAATTGAAGTGGCTGTGGGCGACACGCAAACCGCGTTTGTTTTACGCCACATGGAGCCTCTGACCGAACAAGATCAACGCTTACTTAAAGATTTTTGGCATTTACATGGCGTGACATGGTGGTTACAGCCTGCAGGGCCTGATTCAGTGCACTTGCTGGAAAAGCCAAGCGCGCACGATGAAATCAATGAATTGGCTTATGCATTGCCTGCTTACAACTTGCGTATGCCTTTTAAGCCGACAGATTTTACGCAAGTCAACCCGCATATTAATCAGGTTTTAATAACGCGGGCCTTAAGTTTATTAGCGCCACAACCAACCGATCGCATACTTGATTTGTTTTGTGGTTTAGGTAATTTCAGCTTACCTTTGGCGCAACATGCCGCGTTTGTAATGGGGGTTGAAGGTAGCTTGAGCTTAACTAAGCAAGCCCAGCATAATGCTCAGGTGATAGGCATACACCACGCTGAGTTTGTCGTGGGTAATTTATTTGAAGGTCTACCTGCTGCGGTCACTGAAGCGCCTACGTTTGACCGATGGTTAATTGACCCACCACGAGATGGTGCGTTAGCAGTGGTTGAAGCTTTAGCTGCAATGCCAATGAATCAACGACCTAAACGAATTGTTTATGTTTCGTGTAACCCAGCGACCTTAGCCCGCGATGCGGCCATATTGGTTTTACAAGCAAATTATCAACTCGATGCGGCAGGTGTCATTAATATGTTTCCGCATACCGCCCACGTTGAATCAATCGCTGTTTTTAATCTCGTTGAGTAAAGCTTGAGCCGCCTCACGTACACGTATGGGCGCTGTTCCACCGATATGTGAGCGGGCATTAACAGAGCCTTCTAAGGTTAAAACCTCAAAGACATCTGCTTTGATTGTTGGCGCAAAAGCTTGTAGTGCCTCAAGAGACAAATCAGCTAAATCACAGCCCTGAGATTCACACGTTTTGACCGCATGTGCCACGATTTCGTGTGCATCACGAAAAGCGACGCCTTGTTTAACCAGATAATCAGCTAAGTCAGTTGCGGTTGCAAAACCTTGTTTTGCAGCGCTGCGCATTGAGTCGGCGTTGACCCGCACACCGCCCATCATGTCAGCAAACAACGTGAGTGTGTCGCGCACGGTATCGGCCGTATCAAACAGGCCTTCTTTGTCTTCTTGATTGTCTTTGTTATAGGCTAAAGGCTGCCCCTTCATAAGCGTGAGTAGGGCAACCAGATTGCCGTTTACACGACCCGTTTTACCCCTTGCCAACTCAGGAACGTCTGGGTTTTTCTTTTGCGGCATGATTGAACTGCCGGTACAAAAACGATCAGCCAAGTCAATGAACCCAAAACGGGGGCTCATCCAGATGACAAGTTCTTCAGATAAGCGCGAAATGTGGGTCATGACAAGTGCACTGGCGGCGCAAAACTCAATTGCGAAATCACGATCAGAGACGGCATCAAGCGAATTACGGCACACATCAGTAAAACCCAGTTCGTGGGCCACAAAAAGACGGTCAATTGGAAAACTTGTGCCCGCCAAAGCCGCTGCACCCAATGGCAAAACGTTAACGCGTCGACGACAATCTTGCATTCGCTGCACGTCGCGGCGAAACATTTCAGCGTAGGCCAACATGTGGTGCCCGAACGTGACAGGCTGAGCGACTTGAAGATGCGTGAAGCCAGGCATGATGGTGTCTGCTTGCTCTAAAGCGAGTTGAGCGAGCGCTTTAATTAATGCATGTAGTTGTGCATCGATCAGATCAATTTCAGCACGCAACCAAAGCCTGATATCGGTTGCAACTTGGTCGTTACGTGAACGCCCTGTATGAAGGCGTTTACCGGCATCACCAATCAGTTCAACGAGTCTTTTTTCGATATTAAGATGAACATCTTCAAGATCAATAGACCAGACAAACTGACCTGATTTAATTTCTTGTTGAATTTGGCCCAAACCCCTTTGAATGTCTGCCAAATCTTGTGGGCTAATGACACCTACGTGGCTCAGCATTTTGGCGTGCGCAAGTGAACCTGCAATATCTTGATCGGCTAAACGTTTATCAAAATTGACTGATGCGGTGTAACGTTTGACCAGATCTGAAACAGGTTCGTTAAAGCGTGCAGACCAAGCCTGCGCTTTTTTTTCAAATTGATTGATTGGGGCCGCAGTCGGGTTGTTTTTTAAATCGGTGGGGGGGGTGGGCTTTGAGTTCATACCAAATATTATAGAACGGTCATTCTACGAATAGACGTGTCATAATTAATTACGTATTAAACCCGCCCTGTTTGCTTAACCTTATTGACTATCACAATATGAAACCTGCAACAAAAGTAGCTCTGGCTCAAATCAACACCACAGTCGGTGATTTCGCTGGTAATTCAAAGATCATCTTGGCGAGCGCTCGTCTAGCTGAACAGGGGGGGGCTCATTTGCTACTCACGCCAGAGCTCTCTTTGTGCGGTTATCCGGCTCAAGATCTGTGGTTGCGCCCGGCTTATATCGAAGCAGTTGCCCAAGCATTTCAGGTTTTAGTTGCTGAGTTAGCCCAGTTTAAAGGGTTGGCTGTTGTCGTTGGTCATGCCTGCTGGCATGACGGGGCATTAAGAAATACGGCTAGTGTGGCACGAGACGGGCAGGTCATTGCCCAATATTTCAAACATGAGCTGCCGAATTACGGTGTTTTTGACGAAAAACGCTACTTTACAGCAGGCACCCAGCCCTGCGTGTTTGAGCATGATGGTATTAAATTTGGTGTCAATATTTGCGAAGATGCTTGGTTTAAATATGCCCCAATTGCTGCTAAACAAGCCGGGGCAGAGGTCTTGTTGGTGTTGAATGCCTCACCATTTCATATGGCAAAATCAACACAGCGACTTGATATTTTGCGTCGCTGTGTCGATCGCGCTGGCCTATCGGTTCTATCAGTCAATTTATGTGGCGGGCAAGATGAATTGGTGTTTGATGGGCAGTCTTTAGTGCTAGACCGGGCAGGCCATTGCGTCGGTATGCTGCCGGCGTTCAAGCCTGCTTTAGGTTTTTTTGATGTGCATGCAGGCGGTGCTGTTCAAGCTGGGCAGGGCGTTATGCCGCAAACTCAAGCAACGCCAGATGACGACTTAGCGCATGTTTGGTCTGCGCTGACTTTGGGTGTTCACGATTATGTCGAAAAAAATGGGTTCAAATCGGTCATCTTAGGGCTTTCAGGCGGTATTGATTCGGCGGTGGTGCTTGCTGTTGCAGTCGATGCTTTAGGAACGGGTTGGGTTAAAACAGTGATGATGCCCTCAGCTTACACGGCCGATATGTCAACCGATGACGCACAAGAGATGGCCAATCGGCTAGGCGTGGTTCATCACAACATACCCATTAAATCCGTTACGCAGGCATTTGAGGCCGCTTTAGCCCCGCTTTTTGTTGGTCAGGTCGCTGACACCACTGAGGAAAATCTTCAGTCTAGAGTGCGCGGCACGCTTCTAATGGCCTTGTCAAACAAATTTGGGCACTTGGTTTTAACCACAGGCAATAAGTCTGAACTGACAACCGGTTATTGCACGCTTTATGGCGATATGGCGGGTGGTTTTGCTGTGTTAAAAGATGTGCCAAAAACTTTGGTTTATCGCTTGGCGCGTTGGCGTAATACGCAATCGCAGATTATTCCTGAGCGCATCATTACCCGTGCCCCTTCAGCCGAATTGCGCCCAGACCAAACCGACCAAGATAGTTTGCCTGCTTACGAAGTGATCGACTCAATTATTGAAGGCTATGTCGAGCATAATCAACCCTCAGCCTTATTAATTAAGTCGGGGCTTGAAGCTGACTCTGTGAACCAAGTGACCCGTTTATTACGTATAAATGAACATAAGCGTAGGCAGTCACCCCCAGGCCCAAAAATTACAGTTCGTGCGTTTGGTCGCGATTGGCGTTACCCTTTAACAAATAAATTTAAAGAATAATTAAAATATTAAGGCTGAGATATTTGATTTAACCTGTTTACTTTAATTCAGGCTAATTTCAAAGTAAGACGGTAAAAGTGGGTGTTCATTAACGATTGTGATGATCGCCAGACTTGCCTAATTTGCCTAAATATTCTGTAATTTGAAGGTTATTTAAAAAGACATTAGTATTTTTTTCTACATTGACAGGAAATCACGTGAAACTCATTACTGCCATCATTAAACCGTTCAAACTCGACGAAGTGCGAGAAGGCCTAGCTGACGTGGGTATCACAGGCTTGACTGTGACTGAAGTGAAAGGTTTTGGTCGTCAAAAAGGCCACACAGAGTTATACCGAGGCGCAGAATATGTGGTTGATTTTCTGCCTAAAATCAAAGTAGAAGTGGCTATTCAAGACGATCATGTCGATGCTGTGATCGACGCCATTGTGCGTGCTGCGCATACCGGAAAAATTGGTGATGGCAAAATATTTGTCACCACCCTTGAGCAAGTCTTACGTATACGCACCGGCGAAACAGGTGATGTCGCACTGTAGCGTAGCCACGCGATACTGAAGGTCAAGTTTTTTTTCAGGTCTTTAATGGTTCACCGTTGAGTAGGGCTGGCAACCTCTGTTTGGCATAGGTAATGCCAAAGTTACGCCATGCTTGCGCTAGGGCGAGTTGCAAACTTCTGCCACGCCATAAGCGCAAATACCACTGCCACAGCAGGAAACACCCAATAATTTAATGTTTCCCAACCGGCTACTGATAGCAATTTGCCCGCTGAAAATGATGATGCCGCAACCGAACCAAACACTAAAAAGTCATTAAAGGCCTGAACTTTATTGCGCTCGTTGGGCTGATGGCATGCGGTAACCATGGTTGTCGCGCCAACAAAACCAAAATTCCAACCGACACCCAGTAAAACCAAAGCCAACCAAAAGTGTGTCAGCCCTAAACCTGACAACCCCACGACTGCCGACAAAGCCAATAAAATCAAGCCAAAGCTGGTCACCGTTGATGTGCCAAATCGTTGAATAAGTCGACCCGTAAAGAAACTGGGTGCAAACATAGCCAATACATGCCATTGAATGCCGAGTGCAGCCTCGCCCACGCTATGACCACAACCAACCATTGCAATGGGTGCTGCTGTCATCACAAAGCTCATTAAGCTGTAAGACACCACACCTGAGGTCACCGCAACAATAAACTTAGGTTGTTTGGCAATTTCTTTAAGCGATCGCGGTGGCGGCACGTTGAGAGCTAATTTTGAAGTTTGCCCCGCCTGTTTCGTCACACTTGCATCTTGTTGATCTGATTCAGGTGGCTTTCTCAAAAACCAAAGAACGGGTAACGCAAGCAAAGCCAATAAGGACATACCAATAAAACTACCTGCAAATGGCGCCGTAACGATTGCGTCACGTGTCCAGATGACTGTTTGTGGGCCAATAATGGCAGCACCTAAACCGCCCAACATCACCCAAGATATGAGCCTAGCCTTAATATTGTCGGGGGCGCCATCGGTTACTGCGAAGCGATAACTTTGAACATATGAGGCATAAAACCCAGCAATAAGAGTACCGATACAAAATAAATAAAATAGCTCTTTGTAAATGCCACCCGCCGCCACTAAACCACCAATCGTACCCAAAACAGCTCCAAGCGTGTAACCTGCCCGACGACCATAACGACGCATGATGTAGGCCGCAGGCAGGGTGCCAATGGCCATACCTAAGTTAAATACGCTAATGGGTAACGTCGACAACGCTGGGTTAGTTGCGAGTTGCTGACCCACTAAACCACCTAATGACACCACAATGGCAGGGCTAGCCCCACCCAGCGCTTGGGCGGTTGTCAACACACGTCCGTTGTGATGAGAAATGCGATTGACGGTAGTTGTCAACAAAGATGGCCGTTCTTTCATGCTGCCTGTTTTAAATTAATAGATTCATTGATGTGCTCTTTTGGTGGGTTAAGCCAGACTTCATTAATGGGTTGCCAATTGCGAGTTGACCGATTGTTCCAACGTTTAGGCAT
>CAMCYB010000021.1 GCA_945883615.1 Bordetella parapertussis
ATTTGAATTCTCGGCTGTGCTGTTGCCTTGTCAGCACGGGGGGTGAACTTGAAGGGTCATTAGTGAACATATCTCCACCTATTTTTTAAGTGGAGATATGTTCACTTAAAAACCGCTCAGGGACAATATGTGTTCCCTAGACGCTTACCAATATGTGTTCCCTAGACGCTTACAATCAGCAAGGCGGTAAACCCTTCGACCGTAACACACTCAACCAGCTGCTTAGAAACCGCGCTTACATTTGGAATTTCAAAAAAAAATCCCAACCGACTCGGGTTGGGATTTCAAATTATGGTGGAGCCGGGGGGAATTGAACCCCCGTCCATAAGTCCTCTACAGACAGTTCTACATGCGTAGTCGATACATTTTGAATTTAACCTTGGTATATGCCTACCGACAGGCCGGACCTTGGCGATTCACTAAGTTTTAGGGCTTATGTTTGTGACCCACACAAGCACGATTCTTTGTAAATGACGCTGCTGTGGTTTTACCCACCTGACCCAAAGACAAATCAGTGCAGCGGCTCACCGCTTAAGCGGCCAGAGCGAAACGCTCGTCGTTGGCGTTTATAGATTTCCAGTGGATTTACGAGCTGACTGGTGCTCGGCATGCCCTGTTCTGTTTTGTAACCTACGTCGAAACCGGGTCGGCCCCATATCGTGATTGTAACTTTTTTTAGACTGTACGTTGCAATAATAGTTCGTTATTGTCGGCCAAAGAGTCATTCATGACGGTTTGCTGCACAGACAAACTCACCGCATCAACCATTTCTCTTAACTCTTTACCCGCTTTGAAGTGCGGTACAGATTTACCAGGCACCAATACTTGCTCGCCTGATTTTGGGTTACGGCCCACGCGCGGGGCGCGGACCGATAACGAGAAACTACCAAAACCACGAATCTCGATGCGTTGGCCTTCAGCTAAAGCCTCGACCATTGCATCAAGAATCGTTTTAACAGCGAAGTCGGTATCGCTGACAGCCAACTGTGGATGGTTGGCTGCCAAGGCTGCGATGAGTTCTGACTTGGTCATAAATGAACAGCGGTTTCAGTAGCGATTACTCGCCGCTGCTTGCCTGATCAAGTTTAGCTTTCAACAAGGCACCTAAGTTAGTGGTACCGGTTGAGGCGCCCGCCTCACTCATGCGCTGCATAGAATCTGCCGTTTCTGCCGTATCACGGGCTTTAATTGAAAGCTGAATCGAACGTGCCTTGCGGTCAACGTTAATGATCATGGCTTCAATGTTATCGCCTTCTTTAATAGCTGTGGTGGCATCTTCTACGCGGCCTGAAGAAATTTCAGAGGCACGTAAATAACCCTCAACATCAAGCGACAAAGTAACCACTGCGCCTTTGGGCTCAACTGACTTAACGATGCCGGGTACTGTTGCACCTTTGTCGTACGTTGCGACGAAGTTATTGAAGGGGTCACCTTCAAGTTGCTTAACGCCCAGAGATATGCGCTCTTTGTCGGTATCAATAGCCAACACAACTGCTTCGAGCTCATCGCCTTTCTTGAAGTTACGCACAGCTTCTTCGCCGGTTTCATTCCAAGACAAGTCAGACAAATGCACCAAACCGTCAATGCCGCCAGCCAAGCCAACGAACACACCAAAATCAGTGATTGATTTGATGGCGCCTTTGACTTTATCGCCACGTTTAAAGTTAATCGCGAATTCTTCCCATGGGTTGGCGCGGCATTGTTTCATACCGAGCGAAATACGACGACGTTCTTCGTCGATTTCAAGAACCATGACTTCAACTTCGTCACCTAAGGTAACCACTTTACGTGGGTCAACGTTTTTGTTGGTCCAGTCCATTTCTGAAACGTGAACTAAGCCCTCAATACCAGCTTCGACTTCAACAAATGAACCGTAATCGGTCAAGTTGGTGACTTTGCCGAATAAACGGGTATGTTGTGGGTAACGACGTGCCAAACCCACCCATGGGTCTTCGCCCAGCTGTTTGACGCCCAGTGACACACGGCTTTTCTCTTGATCGAACTTCAATACTTTGGCTTCAACTTCTTGACCCACTGTCAACACCTCTGAAGGGTGACGAACACGACGCCATGCCATGTCAGTGATGTGCAAGAGACCATCAATACCACCTAAGTCAATAAACGCGCCATAGTCGGTGATGTTTTTGACCGTGCCTTTTACGATAGAACCTTCTTGCAAGTTTTCAAGAATTTTTTGACGCTCTGCACCCATGCTGACTTCAAGCACGGCGCGGCGTGACAAGACCACGTTATTACGCTTACGATCAAGCTTAATGACGCGGAATTCAAGTGTTTTGCCTTCGTATGGGGTAGTGTCTTTAACAGGGCGCACATCGACCAATGAACCGGGCAAGAATGCACGTATGCCGTTGGCCATAACGGTCAAGCCGCCTTTAACTTTACCTGTAATGGTACCGGTTACTAATTCGTTTTTCTCGAGCGATATTTCAAGCGACAGCCATGCTGACAAGCGCTTGGCGCGATCGCGAGATAAAACGGTATCGCCGTAACCATTTTCAAGTGCATCGATGGCAACAGATACAAAATCACCAGGAACAACTTCAATTTCGCCCTGATCATTAAAAAATTCTTCAACGGGAATGAGTGCTTCTGACTTTAAGCCCGCATTAACAACCACAAAGTTGTGATCGATGCGAACGACTTCTGCGGAAATAACTTCGCCAATTTTCATGTCTTGTTTTTTAAGACTTTCGGCGAACATATTGGCAAAGCTTTCGCTCGCCGTTTGTGAAGTTTGTTGAGTAGGCATGTGTAAGGAAATTCCTGGTGGGTTTAAAAAACCCGGGTTCACACCCAAGCGATCATTCGCCGAGGTGGTATTCATAAAACCGCTATAGCACAGGCTATTGCGGCGCTTGGGCTTGATGGGTGGCAAACCACCGATCAAGTATTAACTTAACGGTTTGCTCGATCGTTAAGTTTGAAGAATCAACCCTAAACGCATCGTGCGCGGCCACAAGTGGCGCAACCGCCCTTTGTGTATCACGCGCATCACGCTCGCGCATGTCTTGCAAAAGGTCTTCAATATTAGCAGAAATACCCTTGTCGATCAACTGCTTACAACGTCTTTGGGCTCGCGCCTGCACGTCAGCGACTAAAAATACTTTAAGTGACGCATCAGGAAAGACGACCGTACCCATATCACGGCCATCTGCTACCAAACCTGGCGCCTGCCGAAAAGCGCGTTGCCGATCTAATAAAACCGCACGCAGCGTTGCCGACGAAGCAATTTGGGAAGCAAAGTTACCCACCACCTCTTCACGAATCTGTGATGTGACATTTTGACTATCAAGGTAAACGCTTTGATCGTTAAAAATAATATGCATATGACCTGCGGCTTGCGCAATATCATCAATTTGCTCTGCTTTTAAGCCCTTATTCATAGCAGTTAAGGCAGACAAACGGTAAAGCGCCCCGCTATCAAGTATGTGCCATCCACCCAAGGCTTGGGCAACCAGACTGGCGACCGTACCCTTGCCTGAAGCTGTTGGGCCATCAATCGCTATGACCGGATGCAGCATAGGCTTCGAGGTGGCGCACGGTGCGATTTGATCTGTCATGCGGGTTCAGTTTTAACAAGGTTGCTAAACACTTCAAAATAATTCGGAAATGTTTTGGCAACACAACCGGGGTCAAGCACGCGAATCGGCACAGGGCCAAATGCTGCCAACGAAAAACACATCGCCATACGATGGTCATCATACGTATGAATAGCGGCTGGCTGCCAAGCACCCTCTGCGATAGGCCACACTTTTAACCAATCGTCGCCACTTTCAACTTGAGCGCCAATTTTTCTAAGCTCGTTTCGCATGGCGTCAATTCGATCGGTTTCTTTGACACGCCAACTACCAATGTTGCGCAACACACAAGGCCCATCAGCATAAATAGCTAAAACGGCCGCAGTCATCGCCGCATCAGGTATTAAATTAAAGTCTAAGTCAAATGCGTGTAGCCTTAATAAGCCAGGTGGTCGTTTTGTTTGAATACTCAGTGAATCGTAAGTGATGTCAGCACCCATCGCTTGCAAAGTTTTGGCAAACAGCACATCACCTTGAATACTGTGTTCATCAACGCCATGAACCGTGACGGGCCCAAAACCCATTAAACCCAGCGCCATAAAATAAGAAGCCGATGACGCATCGCCTTCAACGGTCATAAGATTGGGTGACACATATCGCGCTTGCGCGTCAATACGGTAGGTTTGTGCATCGACCTGCTCGACCTTGACACCAAATCGTGCCATTAAATTAAGGGTGATGTCGATATAAGGGCGTGAAATAAGTGTACCCATCACTTCAATCACAACATCTTGCTGCGTTCGTTGCGCAACCAAGGGTGACACCATTAATAAAGCGGTTAAAAACTGACTTGAAACCGACCCTTTAACCTGCACACGGTTGGCTGTTAAGTGGCTTTGACCGATGTGCAAAGGGGGGTAACCCGACGCGCCCAAGTAACGAACGTCTGCACCCCAAGCGCGCAATGCATCGACTAAATCGCCAATAGGTCGTTCATGCATGCGCGGCACGCCTGACAGCGTGTAGTCGCCCCCCAAAACAGCTAAAAATGCCGTTAACGGGCGAAAGGCGGTACCCGCATTACCTAAAAACAATTCGGCTTTAGGTGTTAACAGGGGAACGCACTGCTCAGCTAATTCAGCTGAAAAAATACCCGTAACAGACACCTCAGTTTCACTGTGTCGCACCACTTGAACACCCAGTTTTTCAAGCGCAGCTAACATCACATCGGTGTCGTCAGACTTGAGCAACCCAACAATACGCGTGGTGCCAAGTGATAAAGCCGACAACAGCAAAACGCGGTTTGAAATACTTTTGGAACCTGGCAAGGTTATGTCACCCCTTGCGTAGCGCAGAGGTGGCAGTGTTATGGATTTTGAATCGTCTTCGTCAGATCGATGTGGCTTTGGGTCCGGCGAAACAATCATGTTCGGTGAGCTTCCCAGTCGCGTCGTGCAATCGCGGCGCGCTGCAAAAAGGCTTGCAACACCAACGCATCACCTGACTCAAGGGCTTGATGTGCTTTACTTAAAACCACTTGATAGGCTTTAATTTGTGCCAACATCACCTCGCGATTTTGCATCATAATGTCACGCCACATTTCGTCTGAGCCCTGTGCAATACGGGTAAAGTCTGCAAAACCAGTGCCCGCCATAGCCAGGTCAAGATGGCTGTTGGGGTCAGTTAACACATGCGTCATATAAACCGCTGCCAACCAATGTGGCAAGTGACTAATAGTCGCCATCACTTCATCGTGCCGAGTTGGGTCAAGCGAACGCACATGCGCACCACAGACACGCCAAGCGTGGCTGACGCGCTCAACCGCATGAACGGGGTTTTCTGCTAAAGGGCACACGACAACTTGGCGACCCATATATAGATCAGCCTTGGCCGCAGTCGGCCCCATTAAATGTGAACCGGCAATGGGGTGAGCCGGAACAAATTGCCCGACTTTCGAACCTAAACTCGCATGGGCTGCCGTTACCACATTTTTTTTGGTACTGCCGCCATCAGTGATAACAGCATGGTCAAGCAAATGTGGTGCCATAGCTTTAAAAATTAATTCGTAACTGCCGACGGGTGTTGCCAACAAAATAAAATCAGCTTGTGCCGCAGCGTCTTCAATTGAAACAATTTCATCAATTAAACCTAACTCATGCGCTTCAACCAACACCTCGTGACGCCGACCCGCACCTATAATGCGCTGCGCTGCGCCGGCTTGGCGTATGGCGGCTGCAAACGAGCCCCCAATTAAACCCACACCGATAATAGCTAAGGTATCAATACGATCTGTGGGAAAGTGCCGACCTGCATGCGTTGCAGATTGCGCGCGAGCAACTGTTGATATTTTAGTATTTGAAGCGTGACTAGAAGCGTGACTCATTATTGCGATAATACTTCAGGTAAAACAGCTGTCAACGCTTTCAGAAATACGGCGTTTTCAGTTTCTAAACCAATTGAAACCCGCAACCATTCTGGCAAGCCATCACCACTGACCGGGCGCACAATAACGCCTCGTTTTAGTAGTGCTTGATTGATGTCTAAAGCCTTTGCACCCATGTGAACCAACACAAAATTGGCATAGCTGGGCACATACTGCAACCCTAACTTTTTAAAACCCTGTTCAAGTTGTTGCTTACCCGCTGTGTTGACGGCCTCGCTTTGGCGTAAAAATTCATCATCGTGCAACGCGGCAATAGCGGCAGCTTGCGCTAAAGAGTTCACATTGAAAGGTTGGCGCACACGCGCCATGAGGTTAGTTAAGGCCGGCTGCGAAACACCGTAACCCACGCGCAAACCTGCTAAACCATAGGCCTTGGAAAAACTTCGCGAAATAACCAAGTTACGGTATTGCTTGACTAAACCCACACTATCAACGCGCATGTTAGGTTCAATGTATTCGTTATAGGCTTCATCAAGCACAACCGTGACGCGCTCACCAAATGCAGCATGCACACGTTGCATAAATTTTTCAATCGCTGATGCGGGTAAAAAAGTACCCGTTGGGTTATTTGGGTTGGCTATGAAAACTAAACGGGTTTGATCATCAATGGCATCAAACATCGCGTCTAAATCGTGGCCGTAATCGCGTGCGGGAACCACAATGTGGCGAGCACCACGGGCTTGCGAGGCTATTCGGTAAACAGAAAACGAATACTGGGCATACACCACGGCGTCACCCGGCACCAATAATGCAAGCGAGACCAACTCTAAAATATCGTTCGAGCCATTTCCCAGCGTGACCCACTCAAACGGTACGTTGAATTTCTGGGCAATCACCTGTTTTAAATCGTAGCCGCCTGGGTCGGGGTAACGCCCCAACTGACCCAACGCTTGCTCAATGGCGCGTTTAGCAGAAGCAGGCATACCTAAGGGGTTTTCGTTTGAAGCCAGCTTGACCACGTGTTCAGGTTTTAAGCCAAACTCACGCACGATGTCGTCAATGGGTTTGCCTGGAATATAGGCTTGTAAGGCTGAAATATGAGCCGGTGCAAGCAAGGTATTTTTTGTGTTGTGTGTCATACGTTTGACGCTCTCAACGCAGGGTAAGAACCGAGCACTTTAAAAAAAGCACTCTTCGCTTCAAGCGCAACGAGTGCACGGGCCACGCCTGGGTCTTGACGATGACCTTCAAGGTCAACATAAAAGTAATATTCCCACAAACCATTTCGAGCAGGGCGAGATTCAAAGCGAGTCATCGACACACCGTTTTCAGAAAGTGGCGCCAACATACTGTAGACCGCCCCCGCTTTGTTGGGCACAGCCAAAATTAAGCTGGTTTTGTCGCGACCACTGGGTAAAGTATCAATCTTACCAACCGCTAAAAAGCGGGTGCGATTGTGAGGGTCGTCTTGTATACCCTCAGACACCACTTTTAAACCCCAAGTACGGGCAGCCGTTTCGCTGGCGATGGCTGCAACCGTCGGGTCGGATGCCGCAATACGGGCTGCTTCTGCATTACTGGCAGCCGGTTCACGGGCTAACTTGGGTGCATGCAGACCGAGCCAATTTTGACATTGAGCCAAGGCTTGTGGGTGTGCCATCAAACGGGTCACGCCATTCAAATTACCTGAAGCGGTTAACAAACAGTGCCGAATCAAGATCGAATGCTCACCCATAATACGTAGAGACGAATTGAGTAGTAAGTCTAAGGTGCGATTAACCGCACCCTCAGTTGAGTTTTCAACGGGCACTATACCGACGTCAGCGCCACCCGATTCAACCGTGCGAAACACTTCATCAAAGTTGGGGCAACCCACGCCTAAAATAGCGTGACCCATATACTCAAGAGCGGCTTGTTCAGAAAAAGAACCGGCTGGCCCTAAATAGGCCACACGTATATCTTGCTCTAAACCACGGCAGGCAGAAATGATTTGAGCCCAAATGGCGTCAATTGCTTGCCCGGTCAAAGGGCCTTTGTTGATGGTTTCAAGTTGACGAATAATTTGCGCTTCACGTTCAGGCCTAAATACCGGCCCTTCGGCTTTGTGCGCATGCTTAACCGCCCCAACCGCCTGCGCTGTTTGCGCACGTTGATTAAGCAGATCAAGAACAGCGGCATCTATTGAGTCGATTTTTTCGCGCAAGGGTATAAGTTTTTCTTGTAGTTGTTTATCCATGCGAACGCTCAAATGATTGTAAGTATTCGATTAAGGCCTGAACGCCTTCAATTGGTATGGCATTGTAAATTGATGCGCGCATGCCGCCTACACTTTTATGACCTTTAAGCTGCGTCAAGCCCTGCGCTTTAGCACCCTGCAAAAAGGCCTCGTTAAGTTTGTCGTCATGCAAAAAAAACGGCACATTCATGCGTGAGCGATCAGCGGGTCTGACGGGCAAACGATAAAATGATGACTGATCAAAATAATGATATAGCGCTTGGGCTTTGGCAATATTGCGTTGCTCAACGGCCGCCATGCCACCTTGCGCGAGAACCCACTTAAAAACCAAACCAGCGATATAAATTGAGTAAGTGGGCGGGGTATTAAATTTAGACTTTTCGCGTGCCACGTTGGCGTAATCAAACGCCGAAGGGCACTGTGGCAATGCATGACCCAATAGGTCACGTCGCACAATCACAATCGTTACGCCGGCTGGGCCCGCATTTTTTTGTGCCCCTGCGTAGGTCATGCCCACCTTAGAAAAATCAAATGGGCGCGATAAGAAATGTGATGAAGAGTCAACCACTAAAGGCACATCTGGGGCGCCTAGATCTGCCATGCGAGGCCAGTCTGCAAACTCAACACCCCCTATGGTTTCATTGCTACATATGTGCAAATAAGACGCGCCAGGGTTCACTTGCCACGTGTTGGCTGCAGGCATCCAGTTTAAAGGTGCCCAAGTTTGATCGCCCTCTTGCAAAGCCTCTAGACTACTCGCTGCTATACGGCCTTGGCCGTAACGTTGTGACTCATCGAACGATTTTTTAGACCAAATACCCGACACCACGAAGTCAGCTGAAAGGGTGTCGGTCCTGCCCATCAAATTGAGCGGCACAATAGCGTTTTCCGCTGTGGCCCCACCCTGCATAAACAACACTGCGAATGCATCAGGAATATTCAACAATGTACGCAAGTCGGCCTCAGCCTCATCGCATATCTGAGTGAACTCAGACCCGCGGTGGCTCATTTCCATCACCGACATACCACTGCCATGCCAGTCAAGCATCTCAGCCGCAGCTTGCTGTAAGACGGACTCAGGTAGAGCTGAGGGGCCTGCTGAAAAATTCCACGGTCGCTTGACCATTATTCACCTTCGTTTGGCTTTTGTTCTGAATCAGTATTCTGTGCATCATTTGGTGCATCGTTCGGTGCATCACCTACAAAACCATCTGCTGCGTCGGCTGAAACATCATCGGCATTATCACTGCTATCTTCGCTGTGATCTTCATCAGCATCGCTTTCAACCACGCGCCGTAGGCCAGACAACATGAACCCGTCGTCAACACTAATGAGGGTGACGCCTTGTGTGGCGCGACCCATTTCACGAATACCTTCAACCTTGGTGCGAACCAGCACGCCACCCGTTGTAATGAGCATAATTTCATCGCTTGACGACACCAATACTGCGCCCACAACTTTACCGTTACGCGAAGAGGTTTGAATCGCAATCATGCCTTTGGTACCGCGACCATGTCGTGTGTACTCGGCAATTGAGGTACGTTTACCAAAACCGTTTTCAGTGGCCGTTAAGACGGCACGTGACTCGTCATCGGCAACTAACATGGCAATCACGTGCTGCCCATCTTCGAGCATCATGCCGCGCACACCGCGAGCCCCACGACCCATGGGGCGCACATCGTTTTCATCGAAACGCACGGCTTTACCCGAATCTGAAAACAACATGACATCGTGCTTGCCTGACGTTAAATCAGCGCCAATGAGGTAGTCACCCTCATCAAGGGCCACTGCGATAATGCCGGCTTTGCGAGGGTTAGAAAAATCTGACAGCGGGGTTTTCTTGACCGTGCCACGTGACGTGGCCATAAAGACAGTTTGATCGTCTGTAAAGGCTTTGACTGGCAACACAACCGTTACTTTTTCACCGTCAACTAAGGGGAACATGTTAACGATGGGGCGGCCGCGTGCACCGCGCGTACCTTGTGGCACTTCCCAAACTTTGAGCCAATATACACGACCATGATCTGAGAAACACAACAAGAAGTCATGTGTATTGGCAATGAATAATTGGTCAACCCAATCGTCGTCTTTGGTTGCAGTGGCTTGTTTGCCACGACCCCCACGTCGTTGTGAGCGGTATTCAGAGAGGGGCTGACTTTTGATGTAACCCGTATGCGACAAGGTCACCACCATATCAGCTGGCGTGATCAAGTCTTCAGTGTCAAGCTCAGTGGCGTTGTGCTCTATTGAAGAGCGACGCAAATCACGCGCTTGGGTTGAAAACTCAGCTTTGATCGCATCTAACTCTTCACTGATAACAACGGTTATGCGTTCTGGTCTTGCTAAAATGTCGAGCAAATCAGAGATGGTGTCCATCACTGTTTTGTATTCGTTAACAATTTTGTCTTGCTCAAGGCCTGTTAAACGTTGCAAACGCATATTTAATATTTCTTGCGCCTGCGTATCGCTTAATCGGTAGTTACCGGTGTCTTGCAAACCAAACTCAGCTAACAAACCATCAGGCCGGTAAGCAATGCGACCCCCCATGGTTTGCCCATCAGCGCGCGACAACATTTCACGTACTAATGATGAATCCCAAGTGCGGGCCATCAAGTTTTGACGGGCAACCGGTGGCGTCGGTGCAGCTTTGATGATGGCAATGAAGTCATCAATGTTGGCTAATGCAACCGCTAAACCCTCTAAAACATGACCTCTCTCACGCGCTTTACGTAGTTGAAATACCGTGCGGCGTGTTACTACCTCGCGACGGTGAGCCAAGAAATACTCAACCATCTGTTTGAGATTTAACAAGCGTGGCTGACCATCAACTAAAGCCACCAAATTCATACCAAAGGTATCTTGTAACTGAGTGTGCTTATACAAATTGTTTAAGATGACTTCAGGAACCTCGCCGCGCTTGAGCTCAATTACTAAGCGCATACCGTCTTTGTCAGACTCGTCACGAATATCTGAAATACCTTCAATTTTTTTATCGTTTACCAGTTCGGCAATACGCTCTTGAAGTGTTTTCTTGTTAACTTGATAAGGTAATTCGTCAACCACAATCATTTGACGGTTTGTTTTGTCAATATCTTCAAAGTGCGTTTTAGCGCGCATGATGACGCGACCACGACCGGTACGGTAACCTTCACGCACGCCAGACATGCCATAAATAATACCGCCCGTGGGGAAGTCAGGCGCTTTAATAATTTCGAGCAACTCATCAACTGTGCAAGTGGGGTTGCGCAAAGCGTGCAAACAACCGTCAACCACTTCAGACAAATTATGCGGCGGAATGTTTGTGGCCATGCCCACTGCAATACCCGAGCTGCCATTTACCAATAAGTTAGGTAACCGTGAAGGTAAGAGTAAGGGCTCATATTCACTACCATCGTAGTTCGGACCAAAATCAACCGTTTCTTGGTCGATGTCGGCTAACAACTCATGGGCAATTTTAGAGAGACGAATTTCGGTGTAGCGCATGGCTGCCGCACTATCGCCATCAATTGAGCCAAAGTTACCTTGACCGTCGACCAACATATAACGTAGAGAAAAATCTTGCGCCATACGAACGATTGTGTCGTAAACCGCTTGATCACCGTGCGGGTGATATTTACCAATGACGTCACCCACGATACGTGCCGATTTTTTATAGGCATGATTCCAATCATTATTGAGCTCATGCATAGCAAATAAGACACGACGATGCACGGGCTTTAAGCCATCACGCACGTCAGGTAGAGCTCGACCCACGATTACGCTCATTGCATAATCGAGATAACTGCGCCGCATTTCCTCTTCTAATGAAATTGGGAGCGTTTCCTTGGCGAAGGAATTCATAGGCGGTATCACCACTTAAGTAAGATGTGAACAACAAAAAGTAACTTGCCATTCTACACCGCCCTAAATCATTCCTGCCTTTATCAACTTGAGCTTTGTTGACCAAGCTTGTTGTCAAAAACCAACAAGAAATGTCTAAATTTGATTAATTTAGGGGTATAGAGCCATCGATTTGGCATAAGGGGCTTTCAATTTTCGTGAAATAGCTTAAGATTCACATCAACACGCAGGAAACCCGGTGTGTATGATTTTTTTTAACTTGCTCTTAGCGTTGCTATACCGGCCCCGTTTCCTGTTTTTTGCGGCCAGTGTTCGCTGCGAGTCACTAACCCAGCTTAAAGCTCACGAGGAGAACCATGATTAAAACCTCCAAAATCGCTCTAGCAGTTGCCTTCGCTGCCATCACAGCATCAGGCGCCGCTTCAGCCCAAACTAACGACAACTGGCGCAATTCATCTGGCGAGGTTTGGAAGAATTCGTCAGGCCAATGCTGGCAAGACAACTTCTGGACCCCTGCTACTGCTGATCCTTCATGCACAGATCAAAAGAAAGGTAGTGCTCCTGTTTCGAACAAAGTTGTGTTCAGTGCTGACACATTCTTTGATTTCGACAAGTCAAATTTAAAGCCTGAAGGCCGCAAGTTACTTGACCAAGTCGCACAGCAAGTTCAATCAGTAAAATTAGAGACCGTTATTGCTGTAGGCTACACCGATGCAATCGGTTCAGTCCAGTATAACTTGGGCTTGTCAATGCGCCGTGCCAATGCTGTTAAAGCATACTTGGTATCAAAAGGTGTTGATGCTAACCGTATCTACACAGAAGGCAAAGGCAAGGCTGATCCCGTCGCTTCTAACGCAACCGCTGATGGTCGCGCCAAGAACCGCCGTGTAGAGGTCGAAATCGTCGGTAGCCGCATGTAAGCTACGAACGATTCGTTCGAAAATGAGTGTTTCGGCACTCAATTAAAAGGCCTCCTTGTGGGGCCTTTTTTGTCGCCACGTTTTTTGTCGTATATAGTGTCAAAATGATGAATCAATCACCTACCCCCCCCGCTCAAGAGGCGTCACATGCACATTCAGCTGAGGCTGCTGAACCTGTCGCCGCCCCCCTTCACCCAAACGTTGATCAAGGCGAGCTCGATAAATTTAGCGCCCTTGCCTCGCGTTGGTGGGACCCTACAACAGAGTTTAGGCCTCTGCACGAAATTAACCCGCTTCGCCTCGCCTGGATCATTGACCAGATTGAAGGCGGCCTGAGCGGCAAACAAGTGCTTGATGTCGGTTGTGGTGGTGGTATTTTGGCGGAAGCAATGGCCAAGGCCGGCGGTCACGTAACAGGCATCGATTTGGCTGACAAATCGCTTAAAGTCGCTAAATTGCATAGCCTAGAGTCAGGTGTAGAGGTTCATTACGAGTCAATTAGTGCAGAGGCTTTAGCTGAACGAGCCCCAGGCCAGTTTGATGTCGTGACCTGTATGGAAATGCTTGAACACGTACCTGACCCAAGTGCCACCGTTCGCGCCTGCGCCACGTTGGTTAAACCGGGTGGTTGGGTCTTTTTTTCAACACTGAATCGCAACCCTAAATCATTTTTATTTGCAATCATTGGGGCTGAGTACGTGTTGCAACTTTTGCCGCGCGGTACACACCGTTGGCAATCTTTTATCAAACCCAGCGAGCTATCAGAAGCCGCGCGACTCGCCAACCTCACCACAGTTTGCTTTAAAGGTATGGTTTACAACCCCTTTAATCAGCGTTACTCGTTGAGTGCAAACACTGATGTGAACTACTTGATGGCGACGCGTAAATGAATGGTTTGGTTTTGTTTGACTTTGATGGCACGTTTGCCGATACGGCACCTGATATGGCTGCTGCCGCGAATATGCAACGGGCCAAACACGGTCTTGAACCCTTGCCAGTCGAAATCTTAAGACCAATGGTGTCGATGGGTGCACGAGGTTTGGTTAAAGCAGCACTGTCTTTTGATGTTGACCACCCAGACTTTGAAACCGCTCGGCAAGGGTTTCTAAATGATTATGAACAAGTGATGACCGCTGAGACCCGTCTTTTTGACGGCATTCAAACACTACTTGAACAAATACGTGCAGCACATATGCAGTGGGGTATTGTGACCAACAAACATACCTTTTTAGCTGAACCCATCATGACGTTTTTAAACTTACCTGACTGTGCGGTGCTGGTCTGTGGCGACACTTGCGCTTTTGCTAAGCCGCACCCCATGCCGCTTGAACATGCAGCAAAACAAGTCGGTGTGAGTGTTGATCAGTGTGTCTATATTGGTGATGACTTACGAGATATACAGTCAGCACGTGCGGCAGGCATGCCATCGATTGCAGCGGCTTATGGCTACTGCGGGGAACACCCTGTGGGGGAATGGCAAGCCGACTATATTGCTCACAGCACTGCTGAGTTATGGCCTGCCATTAAGCATGCTAGGGGTTTGGCAAGTCAATAATCGAACAAAATAGCTAGATAAAAAAACGCCTGACCCGTTGCGCTAAAAACGCAGCGAGTACGGCTTTAATCAAGTCGCCAGGCAAAAAAACCACAATCACGTTAAGCGCTTTACCGAGCGACATACCCGTGACAACTGAGAGCCAAGGCACCCCAACCAAGTAAACCACGACCACACCACCGACCAATGCGGCTAAAGTATTGCGCGTGATGGCAACCCAAGCTCGATCATTCGTTTGCATCGTAGCAGGTGCCCCAGCGGGACCAAAAAGGCTCACTTTTGCGAGCCAACCTGTCACTATCGCACCGAGTATCATGCCCAACAAAAAACCACCTGTGGGGCCTAATAAGACCGCTAAACCACCCCGTGCGCCAGGCAACACCGGAAAACCGATTGCAGCCAACACAGCATAAAGTAAAACCGACAAACCAGCAGCGCGCGGGCCAATAATCAAGCCAGCCAACATCACCACAAGTGTTTGTAGTGTGAGCGGTACAGGCACCAATGGCATAGGTATAGGTGGCACGATTGCAAGCGCACACAAAAGCGCCGTAAATAAAGCTGACAGAACAAGGGTTCGCGTAGTCATAAAACAATTCCAGTTTTTAAATCAAAATTAAACGCCTGTTGAAGGCCTACACCAACTGCTATTGATGACTGCTCACCATGACAGCTTATAACGACTAATGACTCATGACTGCTCATGACTGCTCATGACGGCTCATGTTGACGGCTTGTTTTGAGCAAACGCTTCAATGTTTGAAGACTCAGACGTAAAGCTTACACCCAATTGCCGCGCATCAATGGCATCAGTCAGGGCTTGCGCACGAGCCAATGTACGCACCAGCATAGGCACCAACATGTTGTGTGTTTTAATTTTTATACCCCGCGCCTGTTGTGCCTCGCGCACTTGGTGCCACTGCTGCGCAAGCAATGGTATGAGCCGAATAGTTAAGCCAAACAATAACGCGATACGTGCAGGGTTAGCACGAAATAACCGAGTAACTGGAGTGATAACTGCTTCAACCACCTGCATCATGGCAGTGGTAGAAGTCGTAATCATGACCGTTTGTGCGGCTGCCCAAAGGGCAATCAGGCGAAATAACGTCACTGCCCCTTCTTGTACGCCCGACAACCAAGTCATATAGGCGAATAAAAAAATAAAGGTAAGCGCAATAGGCCATATGCTTGGCCAAGACCAGGGGTGTGGGTCTCGCACCCGAAACCAAATAGTCAACATGACCGCAGCGATGACACCCAACCACAGCCAGTTTTTTAGCAAAATCAGTGCCGTACTGAAAACAATTAAACCCAAAAGCTTCAAACTTGCCGGCACCCTTTGTAAAGTTCGATACAAAACACCACGCACGTCATTTCGCATGCGACCGCCTGTGCTGTTTTGTGGGCCTAATTTACGGGTCTTCATGAATACAAACCCATGCTAAAAAACCTCATTTTTCCTGCTCCATAAACTCAACATACCACTCTAAGGCAGTCTGGGGTGAGCTGTCGTGCACGACTTGACCTTGGTCAATTACCAACACTCGATCAAAGTTTGCTAATAAAGCTAAGTCGTGTGTGACCATGATGATGGGTTGGGAAAGTTTAGAAACAATTTGCATAAATCGGTTGCGATAACGCAGGTCAAGCTGAGTGGTCGGCTCGTCTAAAACAAGTATTTGCGGTTCTAAACTGAGCACAGCGGCTAACGCGACCAGTTGCTTTTCACCACCCGACAATTGATGCACAGCACGGTCAATTAACGATTGAATACCTAAGCGAGACAAGGTTTCTTTGATACGCACCTGACGCTCTGACGCAAGCTTTAGACGCGATTTAAGACCAAAATCAAGGTCTTCAGACACCACGGGAAAGACTATTTGATTGTCTGGGTTTTGAAACACAAAACCCACTTGTCGTCTAATCTGTTTAACATCGACCGAAACATTGAGCCCATTGACTGTGACCGAGCCTGACGTTGGGGTCACTAAGCCGTTGATAAGCCTTACCAAGGTGCTTTTACCTGACCCGTTCGCACCGATCACGCCAATGCGTGATTCAGTTAAGTTAAGCGATACGTCTTGTAAAATTTGCCGAGTAGCCTGTTCAAAACAGATCTGATTAAAGTTTATCAACATAATGGGTTTAAAGCGTAGAACCTTTTTAAATTATTACACTCATAGAGACTCATATGACAAAAATTCAAAAAACTGATGCCCAATGGCGTGAACAGCTGTCGGCTGAAGTGTACTACGTAACACGACAAAAAGGTACTGAACGCCCCTATAGTGGTGTATTTGATAAACATCGGGCCACCGGAATTTATCATTGCATCTGTTGCAACACCCCTCTTTTTGCTTCAGACACCAAATTCGATGCGGGCTGTGGTTGGCCGAGCTATTTTCAAGCTCTTGACCCCGATTTAGTGGGAGAAGTGTCAGATGTTAGCCACGGCATGGTGCGCACTGAAGTGATGTGTGGGGTCTGTGATGCGCATTTAGGGCATGTTTTCCCCGATGGGCCGGCACCAACTGGGTTACGCTACTGTATTAATTCAGTTTCTTTAAGATTTGAACCCCTTAAATCATCAGAAACAGACCGTTTGGCGCCATAAATCTAAGCATGAAAAAGTTTTTATTTGACCTCTTTCCCCTCATTTTATTTTTTGTGGCGTATCGCTTTGCCGATATTTATGTCGCCACAGCGGTTGCTATGGTTGCCGGGGTTGCACAGATTTTATATATTAAGTTAACAGGGCAAATCATTGAAACCATGCACTGGGTTAATTTAGGTATTATTGTTTTTTTTGGTGGTGCAACGCTTTACTTGCATGATGAAGTTTTTATAAAATGGAAACCAACCGTACTGTATTGGTTATTTGGCTTCTTCATGATTAGCTCGCAATGGTTTTTCAAACGCAACACCCTAAAAAAATTACTGAGTCAAAAAATATCATTGACCGATGCGGGTTGGGTCGGTCTTAATTTAAGTTGGGCAATATTCTTTTTAATCGCAGGCGGCTTAAATTTATTTGTTGCCTTTTCAGGTTTATTTACAGAGTCACAATGGGTAAACTTCAAGGTCTTTGGGCTGATGGGTTTGTTAATTTTATTTGTCATTGCCCAATCAGTTTGGCTCGGCAAACATACTTTATCTGACGAAGCCACACAAAAAGAACAAAAGTGATAAATATAAAAGCCATAACTACTAAAAATAAAAAAGCTCATCATGACGAACATTGATTTAACCCAACAACTTGAAACGCGCTTGGCTGCTCTAGCGCCCGAGTCTTTGCGGGTTGAAGACGAATCTCATCTTCATGCCGGTCACGCTGGTAACAGCGACGGCGCCAGTCACTTCAGGGTGCATATTGTTGCATCTTGCTTTGAAAACAAACCGATGATTGCGCAACATCGGCTTGTTTACGACCTTTTGCGCGATCTAATGCCCTACCCTATTCACGCGCTTGCTTTACAAACAAAAGCGCCTACTAAAGGAATTTCATGAAACGCATCACGATGATGGCTTTGGCTTTGGTCGTCTCGGCTCCTCTTTACGCCCAGAACATTGCAACAGTTAATGGTCAAGCAATTACACAAAAATCGTATGACCAATTTGTACAGTTACTGGTTACTCAAGGTGATCCAGACACGCCCCAACTTCGCGAACAGGTCAAAGAAGAAATGATCAATCGCGCAATTATGGTGCAAGCAGCTGAAAAAGCCGGTATCAATAAAATACCCGTTGTAGAAACTGAACTTGAGGTGGCTCGTCAAAGCATTTTGTTACGCGCTTACATGGCAGATTATTTAGTTAAAAACCCCATTAGCGATGCTGCCATCACTGCAGAATACGACAAGCTTAAAAAGGCCCAAGACGGCATAATGGAATACGATGTTCGCCACATTTTGGTTGAAGACGAGAAAACGGCTAATGACTTACAAGGTCAAATTCAGTCAAAAAAGGCAAAATTTGAAGACTTAGCAAAAGCCAATTCAAAAGATACCGGTAGCGCAGCTAAGGGTGGTAGTTTGGGTTGGGCTGATGCCAGCAATTACGTTGCACCTTTTGCTGAGGCAGTTAAAGTGACGCCTAAAGGTCAATTAGCAGCCAAGCCCGTGCAAAGTCAGTTTGGTTGGCACATCATTGAAGTGGTTGATGCACGCCCTATTGCCTTTCCACCATTAGACCAAGTGAAGCCACAGCTCGAAGAAATGATGCGTCAGCAAGAAATTGCAACATTGCAAAAAAAGCTTCGTGACAGCGCTAAGATTAATTAATTAATCAGTAGATCAGTAAATGAATAAATCAATTAACCAATCAATCATTTGTTAATGCGTTATTTATTTGTTTTGATGAGGTCGCGTAAAGCGGCCTCATCAATAACCTTGACACCCAGTGATTGGGCCTTGGTCAATTTACTACCGGCTTCAGCACCCGCAACCACATAATTCGTTTTACGCGAAACACTACCACTGACCTTACCGCCAGCTAAAAGAACAGCCTCTGTGGCTTGCTCTCGTGTCATCGTTTCTAAAGTGCCTGTAATCACAAATGTTTGACCCACTAAAGAACCTGCCAATAAAGGCACAGGGGCTTGCGCGTGCACGCCTTGAGTTGCCAGGGCATGAATAATGTCGCGATTATGCGCTTCCGCAAAAAAACGTAAGATTGAACCAGCCACCACAGGACCAACATCATTGACTGCCAACAATTGGTCTTCTTGCGCAGCTAACAAGTGATCTAATGAACCAAAATGCAGCGCTAAGTCGCGCGCGGTGGTTTCACCCACATGCCGTATACCCAATGCGTAAATAAGGCGAGCTAAAGGGGGTTTGCGCGCCTGGTTGATGGCCTCAATTGCGTTTTGAGCTGACTTTAAACCCATACGATCGTAGGCTGCGAGTTCATCGACCGTTAAAGTAAACAACTCTGCAATCGAATGCACACGTTCACGGTCAACCAACTGTTCAATGAGCTTTTCGCCCAAACCTTCCATATCAAGAGCTTTTCTAGAAACGGCATGCAATAAGCTTTGCTTGCGTTGCGCGGCGCAATACAACCCCCCCGTACACCTTGAAATGGCCTCATCGGGCAAGCGTTCGACCGCAGAGCCGCATACTGGGCAACTTGACACCATTTGAAACACAGTCGTGTGGGCAGGCCGTAGCGACAAAACAGGCCCCACCACTTCGGGTATGACGTCTCCGGCACGCCTAACGATCACGGTATCACCTAGGCGCACATCTTTACGTAAAATTTCATCTTCATTGTGCAAGGTTGCGTTCGTAACCGTGACACCCCCAACAAACACCGGTTCAAGCCGTGCCACGGGGGTTAGAGCACCCGTGCGACCGACTTGCACGTCGATACCAAGCAATTTTGTTGTCGCCTCTTCAGCGGGGAATTTGTGCGCAATGGCAAAACGCGGTGCTCTGGCCACAAACCCCAACACACGCTGTGCATTGAGGGCATTCACTTTGTAAACCACACCATCAATGTCGTAGGCTAACTGTGCGCGTATACCTGCCACATGATGGTAGTACGACAAAAGTGCTGCCGCGCCCTGCACACACAGATTTTGTTTGGCGTTAATAGGCAAACCTAGAGACGCCATATATTGCAACATCTCTGCATGCGTGGCCTTAGGCTCAATACTCAAAGCCCCCCAACCATAAGCGATAAAACGCAATGGTCGCTGTGCGGTGATGCGTGAATCAAGCTGGCGCAAGCTACCGGCTGCCGCATTACGTGGGTTCACAAAAACTTTTTCACCACGTTGCTGTTGTGCTTGATTTAAACGATCAAAATCAACTCGATTCATGAAAACTTCGCCGCGCACTTCGATCAAATCAGGGGCAGGCTCTTTTAAACGTAACGGTATGGCCCGAATCGTTCGAATATTGGCCGTGACCTCTTCACCCGTCTGACCGTCACCACGTGTCGCCGCTTGAACTAAAAGACCTTTTTCATAGCGCAGACTGATGGCTAAACCATCTAGTTTTAATTCGCAAAAGTAAGTTACCTCTTGGTCAACTGTTGTGCTGGGCACCGTATCAAATAAATCTTTAGGTTGGTGCGCAGACGCACTCAACGCAATATGGGGGGGTATTGTTTGCATCAACCCAGACTGCACCAACGTGTCATGCACGCGTTTGTCAAATGCCTGCACCGAGGCCTCATCGAACGCGTTACCCAAAGACAACATGGGTACGGTATGGGTCACATTGTCGAAAGCATCAAGGGGTTTTGCGCCAACCCGTTGAGTCGGTGATTCAGGCGTACACAAGACCGGAAACTCAGCCTCAATGGCGATCAACTCAAGCATCAACTGATCGTATGTGGCATCAGTGATTGTCGGCTCATCGAGCACATAGTAAGCGTAATTATGTTGCTCAAGGGTTAGATGCAAACTTTGCGCTCGGGCTTGGGCATCAGTCAAAGACAACGTTGTCACGCGTTGGCCTCTTATGCAAACACGCGCCGAGCCCTTGGGCTACCCGCGGTCAAACCGGCTGAATCGAGCTGGTCAAATAAGGTCTGTAAATGCATATCAATTGACTCATCAGCGCCAGAGGCCACGGGGTGACCTTGATCATCAACCAACTGAGCACCGAAGCGACGAGCCAACTCTAAACCCACATCGAGCATACAGCCAAAAGCCCTTAAATTTGAGGGGCTTGGTGGCACATCAAGCAACATTGATAAACGATCGACTGTTGCCACACCCGTATCAAATGACTCGCCATCAGCGCGACTAACTGTGAAGCTGGGTAGGCCATGGTCGCCCATCCAGTTTAAAACACCTGATTGATAGACAAAACCCATTGATTGGGCACCCACCAAGACATCTTCAATTTTTTGGTTTGAACCCAACAGCAATGTTAACGCCACTTGACTATCGAGCGAGGCACACAACTCATCAAGTTTTTTAGCACGCATTAACACGTCATCTTGTTCGGGGCCTTCTAAATGGCCATCAAGTGCATCAGCGACAGTTTGAATACGATTCCACACTTTTGACCATTCAATATCAGTCAACTGGCCTGAACGGTTTGCCAACAGCACCGCAAACTGTAAGCGTTCATAATTATCTGCAAAGTTAGGCCGATGATGTAAACGGCCGGCTTCGTCTTGCCAAAACACCCGTACAGGTTTACGACCTGCCATTAAACCAGAAGGAATAGCCTGCATGATTTGTGCCCCCGAAACAGCTTGAGGCAAAACCAGTTCGATCACAACCTCAACCGATTCATCGGGCTCATCAACGGCTAAATGAGCCTCACCGTCGAGGTCTTCATGAGGTGCTGACTCACCCGCAAACAGGCTCATGCCAGGTTCACGACGGTTTACCTCTGTGACGCTACTATCGCTTAACAACGGGTCACGATCACCCGAAGGCAAATGCGCCTGCATGCGTTGACGAATGCGACGATCTTGCCAAAAATTAAAACCCAATACGATCAAAATGATCACAATACCGAGAACAATTAGGCTAATTTGTAAATCACTCATATCGACCTCTGGGGTTATACATCAGCAGTGAGTTGCAAAGCCGACTCGATGTCAACGGCCACAATACGTGAGACCCCTTGCTCTTGCATTGTTACACCCACCAATTGTTTAGCCATCTGCATCGCTATTTTATTATGGGAAATAAACAAAAATTGCGTTTGATCGCTCATATCCGTTACAAGGTTAGCGTACCGCTCAGTGTTGGCATCGTCAAGCGGCGCATCAACCTCGTCAAGTAAACAAAATGGGGCTGGGTTCAGTTTAAACAGAGCAAATACAAGGGCTGTGGCGGTTAATGCTTTTTCTCCGCCCGACAAGAGGTGAATACTGGTGTTACGTTTACCAGGCGGTTGCGCCATAATTTGTACGCCCGCGTCAAGAATTTCTTCACCTGTCATGACTAAGCGGGCTTCACCGCCACCAAAGAGTTTAGGGAAAAGCTCGCCAAAGTGGCCGTTGACTGCGTTGAAGGTGGTTTGTAACAGGCCACGCGTTTCACGATCAATTTTTTGAATGGCATCTTCAAGGGTTGTGATCGCCTCATGCAAATCGGCATACTGTGATTGCAAAAAGCCTTGGCGTTCTTTAGACGTGTGCAACTCTTCTAAGGCGGCTAAATTAACCGCCCCTAACGAGTCAATTTGACGATGAATACGTTGCACCTCAGACTGTAACCAAGCCGATTTTTGCCATTGTGTCGACTCAACACTGCGTTCATTTATCAACGCCTCAATGGTGTGGCGCTCGACTGACTGGGCGTCTAACTGTTCAGCAAATTGCTCTACTGCCAAACGCGCAGCTTGCTCTTGTAACTGCAAAGACATAATTTGATCACGCTGAGGCTGCAGCGATTGTTCAATGAATAAACGGCCTTCATCGGCTTCACGCAACTCAGCTTCAAGCTGATTCATTTCGATTCGTAAGCGATTTAAAGCATCTTCACGTTCTGCCCGCTGCTCTAGAGCTTCTTGCAGACCCGCTTGGGCAGTGGCCGCATCTAAAGTGGCTAATTCTTGGTCAAGCGAATCAAGCTCATGCTTGGCGCGTGCTAGCTGATCAACGGCCAATTGTTGATTACGCTGCAACTCTGCCATACGCGATTGAATGGTGCGTTGTGTGAACTCGGCTTCTTGTTGTTGACGCTCTTGATCGCGCAACAGCACGCGCGCTTGCTCTGCCTGCGCAGCAATGTCTTCGCCTTTCATTTCGGCTTCAGTAAACACCGATTGTTCAATGGCAAGTTTTTCATCAAGCCGCTCAAACGCCTCTTGGGCTTGTTCGCGTTCAATAACCAACGCTTCGTGTTGGACCTTGATCTCGGCCAACTCATCATCAAGCCGTGTCGACTCAATGCGGCTTTGCTCAACCTCTTGCGCAAGCTTGCTATAAGTAAGTTGCAAGCCATGAACTCGCTGCGTGTGTTCGCTCACACGCTGACGCGCTGGCACCAAAGACTGAGAAATTTTCTGCCACGCGACCTCAGACTGTGCGGCATCAGAGCGCACGCCATCTAAGATCAGGTGCACCGCTTTGATTTCACGTTGCAAATTTTCAATCTCTTGCTGACGTGCCAACATACCCGCCTGCTCTGAATCGGGCGCATAAAACTGCACGCTGTCGCGCTGCACACGATGACCGCTGGGCACCACAAAGGCTGCACCTGTCGGCAAGGTATGGCGTTGCGCCAAAGCAGTGGCTAAATCAGGGGCCGTGTAAAGGTGGCCTAACCACGTTTGCAATAATTGACGAAGGGCTGCATCACTCGTTTGCAGCAACGACAACAAAGGTGTGAAACCGGGTGCTTCGGCAGGCAAGGCACCTGGTGTGGGCATTTGATAAAAAGCCAAACGCGCGGGCGGTGAGTCTTCAGAAAAGCCTTTGGTCCAGTCAAGTTGGGTCACTTCAACACCCGTCATGCATTCATGCAACACAGCCTCTAAAGCAGCTTCCCAGCCTTTTTGTATATGCAGTTTTTGCCATAACCGGGGTAATGCAGCGAGCTCATGGTGGTTTAACCAACCTTCAAGCGAGCCCGAACGCTGCACGTCTTCTTGCAATTTGACTAAAGCGCCCAAATGCGCCTCTAAACGAGACAATGATTGCGCTTCTTTCTGCACCAACGATTGAGACTCTGAGCGAGCCTGTTCTGCTCGGGGCAATTGCGCTTCAAGGTCAATCAGCGTGGCTTGCGCTTGCTCAAATAATTGCTCAGCTGCGACTTTATCGCCTGCTAATTGTTCTAACCGTGAAGGGTCAAGCGCTGCAACAGCAGACCGCGACTGTATTAAACGCTCACGCCGAATATCAAGATTTTGAAGCTGACGTTGGGCATCACCCTGTCGCTGTGCAGTCAGCGCAATATCTTTTTCAAGCGTAGACACGGCCAGCCGTAAGGTGTCACGTTGCGCAGCGGCTTGGCGAACTTGCCTTTCAATTTCAGGCCATTGTTGGTGCGCTTGCTCAGTGCGCTCGCGTGTGTGCTCAACCACAGCAAGTTGCTCGTCAAGATTAGCCTGACTGGTAACGCTTTGCTCGATGCAGTGACTAATCTGTGCCTGCCAATCGGTTATTTGTGTATCAAGTTGATGCTTACGCAATTGCACCCGTTCGCGCGTTTCAATGACATGACGAATTTCAGCTTCAAGGCTACTGGCCTGAGCATTAACTTCATATAAGGCCGCTTGACCTCTGTGCACGGCATCGCTGGCTTGATAGTGAGCTTGGCGGCGCGACTCAAGCGCCGCTTCGTTTGAGCGTAACTGAGCCATGGCAGCCTCAAGCGCAGTTTGAGCATGTTCAATTTTTAGTTGCGCGCTGGCGCGATCTTGGTGAGCTGCCGTTTCTTTAAGCCACCATAAGGCCTGTTGTTTTTCTTTACCTTCGCGCTCAAGACCCCGAAACTGCGCGGCCACCAGCGCTTGCGACTCAAGCTTACCCAGTTGCGTATTGAGTTCAGACAAAATATCGTCAACTCGCAATAAGTTTTCACGGGTATCAGACAAACGACTTTCAGTTTCGCGTCGGCGTTCTTTGTAGCGCGATACGCCGGCAGCTTCTTCTAAGAAAATACGAAGTTCTTCAGGACGGGCCTCAATTAGCCGGCTGATCATGCCCTGGCCAATAATGGCATAACCCTTAGTACCTAAACCTGTACCTAAAAAGATGTCGTGCACGTCACGACGACGCACTTGCTGGTTATTGATCAAATACGAACTGGTGCCATCGCGTGTCAAAATGCGACGCACAGAAATTTCAGCAAAGGTTGCCCATTGCCCTGATGCGCGACCGTCAGAATTATCAAATACCAATTCAACTGATGCGCGACCAGATGGCTTGCGTTGACCTGAACCACTAAAAATGACGTCTTGCATCGATTCGCCACGCAATTCAGTGGCGCGTGTTTCACCCAACACCCAACGCACCGCGTCGATGATGTTTGATTTACCACAACCATTTGGGCCCACAACCCCCACCAATTGACTTGGGGTGGGTATAACGGTGGGGTCGACAAATGATTTAAAGCCAGCAAGTTTTATATGAGTAAGGCGCACGAGTCATTTTCCGTAGTATTTCACCTGAAATAATACCTCACACTGCGCGATCGATACGGCTATACTCAGTCGCATTCGTTAGAGGAGGTCGCAATTGAATCGCGGTTTTTATCTTGTCATGGGTGCTCAAGGCCTATCTTCGTTAGCTGATAACGCGTTATTTATCGCTGCAATTGCCCTTATTATTCAATTAGGTGGCCCCGACTGGATGGCTCCAATGATGAAGTGGTGGTTTGCTGCCACCTACGTCTTGTTAGCCGCATTTGTAGGCGCTATAGCCGACACCTTCTCAAAGGGTCGGGTCATGTTTGCTACCAATTCCCTGAAAATTGTGGGCTGTTTGACTATGTTTTACTACGGGGTATTTGGTCTGACTGCCGTCGGTCAAACTTACCTCGTGTGCGCGGCATATGCCTTGGTGGGCGTTGGTGCCGCTGCGTATTCACCCGCCAAATATGGCATTGTCACTGAGATGCTCAAGCCACTTGATTTAGTCAAAGGCAATAGCTGGATCGAAGGCGTCACGGTTGTTTCAATTATTTTAGGTACAGTTTTAGGTGGCGTGCTGATTTCACCTTTTGTATCAAATTGGTTATTGAGCCACGAAACCATTAATCGTTTTGTTCAAACCCCAGCAGAAGCCGCCATTTTGTGTATTGCCTTTGTCTACTTCGCGGCTGCTTTGTGCAACTTGCTGGTTCCCAAAACGCACATCATTTACCCTCGCCAGCAAAAAAACCCTTTTAAACTTATGAAAATCTTTTGGGGTTATGTCAAAGTACTTTGGGGTGACAAACTTGGGCAAATTTCACTGGCCGTCACCACCTTATTTTGGGGTGCGGGTGCCACGTTGCAATTGATGGTCATTGAATGGGGTAAAAGCCACTTAGGTTTGCACCTAGACGAAACCTCAATTTTAATGGGCGTGACCGCATTTGGTACGATTTTTGGTGCCATACTTGCCAGTCGCGTGGCCCTGCCTCGCGCCCTGCGTGTGTTACCCATGGGTGTGGTAATGGGTTTTATTGTACTGATGATGCCCTTGGTTTCAGACACTTGGGAAGTCTATTCGCTACTTCTTTTAATTGGCGGTTTATCAGGTTATTTTGTGGTGCCAATGAACGCCCTCTTACAACACCGTGGGCACGTCTTATTATCAGCAGGGCATTCCATTGCCGTACAAAATTTTAATGAACAAATTAATATTTTGGTGATGGTTGCGGTTTATACATTATTGTTGTGGCTGTCGTTACCCATTAATGCCATTATTGTGATTTTTGGCTTATTGGTCGCGTCAATAATGATGGTTATTATTCGTTGGAAAAACAAAAATCTACTTGCCAACCCCGACCTGATTAATGAGATCGGTCGTGAAGGGCACGGTTCAGCCCTTAAACACGACTAACCCAGCACACGACTAACCCACCCGAAAAATTAACCCGAAACAATTAAATCACGCGCTTTTTGCAGATCTTGCCAAGCGCGTTTTTTATCGGCAGGGCTACTCAACAAGAACGCCGGGTGATAGGTAACGATCAGCGGTATAGACGTTACGGTCAACGTTTGAGTCGAAGTTTGAGTCGAAGTTTGAGTCGATGTTGGGGTTAAAGACGAAACGAAGGTCGAACTTTCTGAAGGCATAACAGCCGAGACACGATGGGTTGCCAAACCAAAAGACCAAAGTTGTTCGCGCAAAGTTTCAAGCGGGGCATCTTGGCCTAGCAAAGCCAGAGCGGCTGAGCGACCCATGGTTAAAATTAATTGGGGTTGAATGGTTGCAATTTCAGCCAGTAAAAAAGGTAAGCAGGCTGCCATTTCTTCTGGCTGAGGGTTACGACTATTCGGCGAACGACATTTCACAACGTGCGTGAGGTACACATCACGGTCGCGTTGTCGACCAATGGCGGCCAGCATTTTATCGAGTAACTCGCCTGACCGACCGGCAAACGGCGTGTTCAGGCGATCTTCTTGTTCGCTGGGCGCCTCACCCACAATCATGATGGCTGGGCGCTGAGCCCCGGTACCGACCACCGCTTGCGTTCTATTTTGGCATAAGAGACAGGCTTTACATGCCCGTATTTGTTGGTTTAAATCTTCTAGGCTAGTGTGTGGCCGCGCTATTCTTGAAGCCAAATCAATTGGGGCTAACTTTGTGGCTGACTCAAGCTTGACCGCAGACGGTGCCATCTCAAGCGCCGCCTCTTTGACGGGTGGCGCCATAACTGTTGCTGTCTTGATTGGTGCTGTCTGAACGGGTGCTGCCTTGATTGTTTCAGGCGTTAACGTGACGCCAGGTTGAGTGCTTAAGGGCTTGTTGGCCGCAAAACCCTGCACGCTTTCTAGGGCAACGCGCGCTGCTTTTGTTTTTACCAGCCAAGGTGCATCAACCCCTAACACCTCAAGCCATACCCGTTGCAAGGGGCTGATGTTGATATCAAATGTTGCACGTTGTTTTTTCATGCTGCTGAGCCCTTGGCAATAACATGGTCAACCGAGACAGCCAATACCCAAGCGTCTTCACGACCATTCTTGCCTGCCGGGTAATAACCTTTACGCACACCGATTTTCTCAAACCCACTTCGTTGATAAAAAGCCAACCCCTGCTCGTTTGAAGGCCTAACTTCAAGCAAAATACGATTTAAACCAGATTGAACCGCTAGCAGTCGCGCCGTATTGAGCATTAAAAGCCCCAACCCGTTACGCCGTATATTGGCGTTGACCGCAATCACAAGAACATGCATGTCATCAGGGGCCATCATCGCGACACAAAAACCAGCCAGCTCACCTTGTTTGCGTACCACCCAAGCAGGGTAGCCCGCCGCTAACGCGTCTGCAAAGTTTTGTTTAGACCAAGGAAATGATTGTGACATTTGCTCTAACTCGGCCACCTCATTTAAATCAGCTCGAAGCATGGGCAATAAGATCGGCACCCAAGAGGTGGGCGCAACAGCATCATTTGAAAAATCTACTTGAGTGTTCAGGTGGGCGGCTATATCAGTCGCTTTGGGGTTGCCACCCATGCCTTGCGCACGCTCAACTGAGGTAAAAGCCACCTTATCGCGCAAGTAAAAAGGTGCCGCTTGCTCAGCTTTTAAACCTTTACCTGCCTTTAAACCAGCAGCGCCTAAGCGAGCAACCCAAGCGACCTGAGGTATAGCCGTATCGTCACACAATTTAACCGAGTGAGTCGACCCTAAAACAGCTTTGCAATGGGCCTTAAACAGGTCAAACCATTGCTCTGATTTGCCCAACAAGCTCCACCCGTTTCCGCTTAAACCGATTTGAGCGGAACCCCTTTGCAGGGTGGCATCAAAGGCCCTAAACCAATAAGGTATGCGTTGCAAAATAAATGGTATTAAGTCTTGTGAGGCAATTAAAACAGGCGCTTGCAACGGCATTAAACCCAAGGTTGCAGGGTAAATTTGCCCCCCCTCAGCTGTTGGCATTTGCGCCCAAACTGCAAAATAGACCTCATTCATGCGCGCATCAAGTGCCACCATACGGAGATCACAATCAGCTTGCATAGCTGCAGCCATAGCCGTTAAAGCACCGACCGGTACCACAGGTATACCCAACGCAAAACCAATGCCCTGAGCCGCCCCACAAGCCACCCGAAGACCGGTAAAGGCGCCCGGGCCCTGCCCAAAAGCGATGGCGCCAAGTTGCTCTCGCTCGGTCTCAGTTATATTTAGTACCGTTTGAACAAGAGGGAGTAAACTTTCGGCATGACCGCTCACCCCATCAACCTCACGTGCAACGACTGATTCAGCACCATGCTGGTGCAAAATTAACGCTACGCCACAGCGCGACGTCGATGTTTCAAGGGCCAAAATCGGTTTCATCTTCTAATTGTAATGAACCTTCTACCAGAGATGGGGTCAATTCAAAAGACTCAACTCATTTAAAACAAACATGCTTGAAAACAAACCGAATTCGCTACCCGTTGTAAACCCGTCTCGCAAAATTTTAATTGTTGATGATGATCCCAGGCTACGAGACTTACTTAGGCGCTTTTTGTCTGAACAAGGTTTTTTAGTTTATGCCGCTCAAGATTCGATAGAGATGCAAAAATACTTGCAGCGCGATAATTTTGATTTATTGATCATTGATGTCATGATGCCCGAAGAAGATGGGTTTTCAATTTGTAGGCGCTTACGCCGCGCTAACAACACAACCCCAATCATTATGCTCACAGCTAAAGCACAAGAACATGATCGCATCACGGGCCTCGATCTGGGCGCAGATGATTATTTATCAAAACCATTCAACCCCCGTGAATTATTAGCCCGCATCAACGCCGTACTTCGCCGCGGTAAACAAGAAGAACACCCCAGTGCACCCAGCCTTCAGCCTGAGATGTTGCAATTTGGGGGCTACACACTGTGTTTATTAAGTCGCACCTTGCTCAATGAGGGCAAAAAAATATCTATTACGAGCGGTGAGTTTTCACTGTTAAAGGTTTTTGCACGTAACCCTGGGGTACCGATGTCACGCGATAAACTCATGGAACTTGCCCGTGGCAGACAATACGCAGCATTTGATCGTAGTCTTGATGTACAGATTTCAAGGCTACGACGACTGCTCGAAAAAAACCCTTCAAAGCCGCAGTTTATACAAACGGTTTGGGGCTTAGGTTACGTTTTTATACCGCATGGCCATCTCTAAGCTTCGTATTGGGCTTTTTGCACGCACGTTTTTATTGATCGTCGCGCTGATGTTGGCAAGCTTGGCTGCCTGGGCACATGTTTTTTTTTCAATCGACCTCGAACAACGTGCCATTCAAGCCAGTCATCGCATTAGTAGCGCAGTCAGACTCGCCCAGCTGTCACTCGACTTCTCGCCCCCCCAGTCAACACCCTCGTCTACTCACTGAAATAGCTGAACACGAGGCTATACGACTCAAACCCTGGCAACCTATCGACCAAGCAACCCCTGTCTCACCCACAGACTACTGGCATAAAGTCTCTTCTTTAGTCGATGCTCAATTAAATAAAACGACCCCCTTATTTTGGGCCTTAAATGGTGAGCCGGGTTTATGGGTCGGTTTTAAAGCGGACCAGACTCAATATTGGCTAGCGCTTGAACGTGAACACATTAACGATACATTTGACACCGAATGAATCGCCCCGGGTTTTGAGGAGGCATTATTTTCTGAGAGAATATTGTCATGAAAAAATCAAATACCTTTTCCCCCGAAGTCCGTGAGCGTGCTGTGCGAATGGTGCAAGAACATCGGGATGAATACCCATCGCTTTGGGCAA
>CAMCYB010000022.1 GCA_945883615.1 Bordetella parapertussis
TCAGCTTTGGAAGGTTCACGAGGCTCATCTGCTCGATGAGCGCACTGGCCAGACGCACGTGATGCAAATGAATGCGCGCGAACTGGGAAATTCAGAACTGATTGATCTTCTGGAGCCCGTTTGTACGCACTAAATGGCAGAAGTCAGGATGATCGTTGGCGTTGGCCTGTTATGAGTGAATGGCTTGCGATCATTTATGCGGGCGTGGTGACGTTTTCTTTTGGTTATGTGGCTTGGTTTCGTGTTGCTCGTAAGCTTCCACCCGTGGTCAGTAGCCTGTCAATTATGTTGGTACCCGTGGTGGGTTTATTTGCTGGAAGCCTTTTTATGGGCGAGACGCTAAGCAGTTTTGATTATGTTGCATTGGTATTTATTTTGCTTGCTATGGCGACTGTCATTCGCCCCGCCCCCCGACATTAATTAAACGCCGTCTACAACCACCATATTGAAATCAGCCGCACCCATGCGGTGCTGACGTGCAGCTTGGTATTCAACTGAGTTATAAAATTTCTTAGCTTGCTCGCGTGTGTCAAAGACATTAACTACCACGCGAGTGAAAGGCAAAGCACCTTCTAAAACTTCGGGGTTACCGCCTCGAACAATAAATTTGCCACCGTATTGCTCATTTGCAACCGATGCAAGCGCAGAGTAATTGGCATAGTTTTCAGGTTTACTCACGTTGACCATTGTGATGATGTAAGCGCTCATGTCTAATATTCCTATTGTTAAGTTAAAAGAAATTCGATTAAGTGTGTTGTAACCATATAAATTTACTGGTTTACATTCCCAGACAATCATATTGAGGGAAACAATTGAGTTGCAATGAATACCCAAACAATCGATACAAGGAATAGATTTGCATTGACTTCACAAATTATCGTCGTGCGCGTGTTACCAAGTAAACCCCAGCCACTGTTACGGCCGTACCCACCATAATCATTGGCGTTAATAATTCATCGAATAATACCCACGCCATCATTGCTGTCGTCGGTGGGGTTAAATAAAGCAAACTGCTCACTTGCGTGGCGGCACCATTACGCAACAAAACAAACCAGAGCGTCATGGCGCCTAAAGAGATCGGCCCAATACTCCAGAGCAAAGCCCCCACCATAGGTATAGACCACTGCACTTGCATCGGTTCAAACAAAAGCATCAAAACAACTGAGGCTACACCGCTGGCGCCATATTGAATCAAAGTACCGGCTCTTAAATCAAAAACTGGGCAAAACTTTTTTTGATAAAGCGTACCTGCCGTAAAAGCAAGTAAAGACATTAAGGTAAAACCCAAGGTAAATAATGTAACCCCTGCAACCGAAATTTTGTCTGACAACACGATGCCAACACCCATCAAACCCAATGCTAAACCAAGCCATTGACGGGCTGACACTTTTTCTGAAATACCGGCTGCAAAAATAGCCGTTAAGACCGGTTGCAACCCAATTATTAAAGATGCCAAGCCAGCGGGCATTCCATGCTTAATGGCAACCCAAATGCCGCTTAAATAGGCAAACTGCATAAATAAACCGGCAACCACAATGTGTGACGTTTGCGTCGGTGTGGGCCAAACCGACTTAAAGATCAACACAGCAGGAATAAGTATGAGCAACACACCCGCAAATCGCATCGATAGAAAGGTCATGGGGTCGGTATAGGGCATGCCGTATTTGGCAATAATAAAACCCGTGCTCCATAACAAAATGAATATAGGGCCTATCAACATCTGATTTTTTACAGACACGCTACCTTTCCAAATATGATGCACGAATGATGCATGAATGATTAATTATGGCTTGAATTGTAGATTGCTTTGAGATCTAATTTAGAATGATTTTTATTCAAGTTATTTAAACGAAGATTTTTTTATTAATATCAAATCAACTTCATATCATCCGACTAGCTTGCTCAAGTTATCGACGCATGTTCATTTAACATACTAAAATAACGCACGAACCTATGGTGGTTCATGATTGCAATAGGAAATGAAATGAAATCAACACGTCGACAGTTTATGATGACTTCAGCCGCAGGTTTAGCATCGCTCGGCTTAGCCTCAACAGCTCAAGCTCAAGCAATGGTCGCTGAAACAGATGCGCAAGCAATTGCCTTGGGCTATTATGCAGACACAACAAAAGTTGACACTGCTAAATTTCCTAAACATAAAGCTGACCAGTTGTGCAGCAATTGTGCTTTGTATACGGCTAAAACTGCTGATGCCGGCGCCTGTAGCATCTTCCCTGGCAAGCTCGTAGCGGGCCCAGGTTGGTGCAACTTGTGGGTCAAAAAAGCCTAATTAGTTTTTTGTTTTAAAACCTGCATTTAAAAGAGCCACGGTTTTTACCGTGGCTCTTTTCCTTCAAAATTTAAAACCAAACGCAAAACCCATACTGCATGTCACAATATAGTCAAGGTAACGCAGTCACGATATGACTTTTCAGACGCATTAAAAAAAAGAGATTTGGCTTAAAGGAATTCAATCCGTAATGGGGCTTTTTTCAATACCAGCACAAGAGTGGTTAAAGTCATACAGTAAAGAAACGCTTGTCAAAGACTCGGTTGCTGCGCTGATTGTTACAGTCATGCTCATTCCACAAAGTCTAGCGTATGCCATGTTGGCGGGGTTGCCCCCTGAGGTTGGCCTGTATGCCAGTATGGCGCCTTTGGTTGCCTATGCGCTACTCGGCTCTAGTCGCGCGTTAGCTGTAGGCCCCGTCGCAGTTGTGTCATTGATGACAGCAACGGCCATTAATGACATTGCAACAACGGGTTCAATGGCTTACTGGCAAGCCGCGATTGCCTTAGCCTTTATTTCAGGCTGCATTTTGATTGTTCTTGGCCTATTACGGGCAGGCTTTTTAGCTAACTTTTTAAGCCATTCGGTGATTTCTGGGTTTATTTCAGCAGCCGGCATTTTGATTGCAGCGGGCCAGTTAAAGCACATCATGGGTGTGCAGGGCGGTGGCGAAAACTTACCTAGCATCATAATAAACCTTTTTCAAAAAGCCAATCAAACCCATTTACTGACCCTAATGGTCGGGGTGAGTGTCATCATTTTTTTATATTGGTCGCGCAAAAGCCTCAAGCACACTCTACTGAAACTGGGTTTTAAAGGTTTTGCCGCTGATTTACTATCGCGCGCTGGACCTGTCGCTGCCATTGTATTAACCACCACTTTAAGTTGGTATAACAACTGGGGCGCCACCGCCGCTTTGCGTATTGTGGGTGACATACCACAAGGTTTACCCCCGCTTACCTTGCCTTCGTTTGACCCTCATTTATGGGAAATACTTTTTATACCTGCTTTACTTATTAGTATTGTGGGGTTTGTGGAATCGGTCTCTGTCGGGCAAACTTTAGCCGCAAAGCGGCGACAACGCATTATTCCTAATCAAGAACTGATTGCATTAGGTGCGAGTAATGTCGCAGCATCGTTTACGGGCGGCTTTCCTGTTACAGGCGGCTTCGCCCGCTCAGTCGTTAATTTTGATGCGGGTGCACAAACCCCGGCAGCAGGTGTCTTAACCGCTGTCGGCATTGGAATAGCGTGTTTATTGCTCACACCCGCACTGTACTTTCTACCGCAAGCCACGCTGTCAGCTACTATTATCGTGGCGGTTCTTTCTTTGGTTGATTTCAATATTCTGAAACAGACCTGGAAATATTCAAAATCAGACTTTGCTGCCACAGCACTTACTTTAGCAGCCACTTTAGTATATGGCGTTGAAATTGGGCTGATGGCCGGCGTAAGTGCCTCAATCGTGCTGTTTCTCTACCAGACGAGCCAACCTCACATAGCAGTCGTGGGCCAAGTTTCGGGCACTGAGCACTTTAGAAATGTACTCAGGCATGACGTCATCTGTGAACCACAACTACTCAGCCTAAGGGTCGATGAAAGCTTATATTTTGCAAATGCCCGTCAACTTGAAGACCGTATTAACCTAGAAGTTGCTCAAAGACCTTTACTGATACACGTTATTTTGCAATGCTCGGCTGTTAACAGTATTGACGCCAGCGCCCTTGAAAGTCTAGAGGCAATTGACCACCGACTATACAATGCAGGTATTACCTTACATTTTTCTGAAATCAAAGGGCCAGTGATGGATCGGCTTAAAAAAACTCCTTTTTATAGTCATTTAAAAGGTCAAATATTTTTAAGTCATTTTCAAGCAGTTGAAGCCCTAAGAAAGATGATTTAACAGAACAAGACTTTAATACTATTATTTTTTATACGACTACTTTTTATACGATCACTTCAAATTCTTTCACATTTAATTTTTAAAAATCGTTTGAAAATAAACAAACACCTTATTTGTTAAGTAGGCTGTTTACGCTAAACTTAAGTTACTTCAGGAGGCTTTATGAAAAAAACACTTTTAATTGCTAGCTTAACCCTTGTTGCGGCATCTGTTACTCACGCTGAAACATCAGCAACCGTGACCTTGACTGGGCCTTACATTGCCATGTGTCAAAACAAAACCAGCGTCGCTGAACAAAACTTTTGCCATGGTTTTGGCCAAGGCGTTTACGACATGTATTTAATGTCGCGTCACCCCAAAAAAGCGCCTGCGTATGTTTGCCCACCCACGCCAGGTCCTAAACGTGCAGAAGTTCTAGATGCATTTGTTGTCTGGGCTAATCAAAATACTCAATATGCAGACAAATCTGCTGCCGACACATTGATGCGTTACCTCGCTGAACGTTTTCCATGCAAAACCGCTAAAAAGGGTAGCTAAAACGACTCACTTTCGTCAACATTATTTATTATTGTTCTTGGTATTAAAGGAATTCATATCATGAAAAAAATACTTTTAGCACTACCGCTAGCGGCTGCATTAACTTTAGGCGGCTGTTCAAATATGTCAACCGCCCAACAGCGTGAATTATCAGGTGGCGCTATTGGCGCTGGCGCAGGGGCTGCGATTACTGCCATTGCTGGTGGAAACCCAATTTGGGGTGCCATCGGTGGCGCTGCAGTGGGCACCTTAGGCGGTTATTTATATAATAAAAGCGCCACCAGCAACTAAAGTTTTTTGGGTTTACTCACTCAGTTGAGTTGATGTAACCGGCCGTTGGTTCTTCCAACGCCGGTGTACCCACCACCATTGCTCTGGGTGAGCCAAAACCAATTGTTCTAATGCCTCGTTATATTGAGCCGTATTGAGCCTTATTTCTTGACCCACGTCATCATGTTCTATAGGTTTGAGAGGGGGCCAAAACTTTAAAACATGTGTACCGTCGGGCTCTCGCCACGATGCAGCAGGCATCACGGGCGAGTCAGTTGCCATAGCAATCACAGCCATACTTTTATGTGTGCCTGCAGGCACATCAAAAAAAGGGATCTCAATACCTTCAGGGCGACGTGCATACTGGTCAAAGGGAAACACAATCGCATCACCTTTTTCTAAAATAGTCACAATTTCATCAAGCGAACCACGCCTACCCACCACACCAAAGCCAGCTTGGTTAAACCGTTTGGTTAGAAAATCGCTGAGCCACTTAGGCTTAATTGGACGGCGTAAAAAATGAATGCGCCCTTTTACTTGAGGAAAATGCTCAATGCCCGATACGGTTGACACTTCAAAATTACCAAAATGCCCCGTTAAAATAATAATGCCTTTTTCAGCAAAAAACGCCTGCGTTAACTCAGGCACGCCGTCAACACGAACGCGTTGTGCTCGCGCTTTTAAAGACATAAATCTAAAGCTGATTAACTCACCCAACAACGTTGCTAAATGCGTGTAATGCGCTTTTGCCAATTGTTCGACTTGCGATGCTGACACGCGGGCACCATAGGCACGTTTTATGTTGTCAACAATCACACCCCTTCTATAGGGTAAGAAGTGATAAACAAAACGACCCACCATTGAGGTAGGCAGTTTCATAGGCAGCGCTGAAACGTTAATTTGTATGGTTGATTTATTCTTTACAAAACCAACCACGAGTTCAGACCATAAATACCGATTTACAATCTTAAGTGCTCGCTCACTTAACTTGAGCTGTTGGGCATTCGTATCGGTTATTGATAAAAGCGCAACATCGGCAATAAAATCTTGTGCGGTAAAGGTTTGAACAATCGTGTCAAATTTCAGTAACTGCTGGCAAGCAGTGAACACTGCTTTAATTAATACCTCAAGCGAAACTGCCTCATCATGAATGCTTACTGATATGACCGCTTGGGCTTCGTTCATTAGCGAAACGCGCGCAAAATCACCGCTGCATTCGTACCCGCAAAACCACGTGCCAAAATCAAAACAACGTCAGAGGTGGGTTGGCGGTTTTTAGACGAAACGTTGAGCCCCGCGCAACTCGGTGCGAGCTGTTCAAGGTTGGCTATACCTGGCACAATGTTTTGTCGAGCACACTCTAAACCAAACGTGATGTCAATCATGCCTGCTGCACCAAGCAAATGACCCACGGCCCATTTGCTTGATGTGACAGGCGGCATCGACTGACCAAAAATATGTCGTAACGCAACAGCTTCAGACTCATCGGAACTGGGCGTTGCATTACCATGCGCCACAATCATACCGATATCACTCGGCTTTAAGCCCGCATCTTTCAATGCCAGCTCGATAGCACGTATTTCACCATCACCATCGGGGCGCACATCAAACAGTGACTCGCCTTCTACCGCATCACCGCCACCTAAATACTCACCTAAGGCCACCGCACCGCGCTCATGTGCAGAGGCTTGAGATTCAAGTACAAGCGCACCAGCCCCCTCGCCTAGTATGCAGCCCTGGTGTTGTACATCAAAAGGTCTTAACGCTTCAGAAGCTAACAACCCAACTTGATACAAATAAAGTAGAGTCTGTGGTTCGATTGGTGCATCGTGCGCAATCGAGACCACCCGATCAGCTTGTTTTTCACGAATAGCCCAAGCGCCCTCAATAACGGCCAAAGGGCCGCTTGTGGTGTGATGGGTAATACAACCATTCACACCTTTAAGCTGATTGCGTATGCTGACATGACACAAAACATTGTTGGGTAATGAGCGCAACAACCACATGGGGTTAACCATATTAGGCAGCTCTCTGCCAAAAGCATTTAAACTGTCACCCGTTTCAGCCATAAGCGGAAAGTAGTCATAATTGACTTCAAACGCACCGCCACCTGAACCCACATAACACCCCGTTTGATCTGCGTAATGAAGTGCGTCAGTTTCTGAAAGCGTTTGGCGCCACGCATTTAGGCCTGCTTGCGAAATCGCCTGTTCACCCGCGTAAATACCGAATACGTCAGAGCGCCGCACGAGTTTAAGTAATTTACGATCACCCAAAAGCTTGCCACCGTTATAGTCAGGAACCTCAGCGGCCACTTGGCAGGGTGAGCTTGATGCGTCCCAGTTTTGTATAGGACCAATGGCTGACTCACCTTTTACTAAGTGCGCCACAATTTCAGCGGGCGATTGACCTGCACCACATATCGCTCCAACACCCGTAATAAGAATTTTATTTGTCATGTTAGTAGCCCGTCGCGATTAAATCAGACGTCAAGTCAGGGTGACGAAATGCCAAGCAACTGTTACTACCCCCAAACCCCAATGAGTTTGAAAGTGCCATGTGAATCGGCTTAATAAGTGGCACATCACGAATGATGTTGACATCGCAGTCAGGGTCAAGTTGTTGTAAGTTAGCATTAGGGGGCATTGTGCCCTCGTAAATGGCCAACGCGCAGACGGCAGCCTCAACGGCGCCCGCCGCGGCAATAAGATGGCCCATAACACTTTTAGTAGAGCTGACCGCTAGGTGCGGTGCAAGATCACCAAACACAGCATTGACTGCCGCACATTCACTGCGGTCATTCATAGGTGTAGACGTGCCGTGGGCATTCAAATAATTGAAATCAGCAGGGGTTGCACCTGAATCTTTAATGGCGCGCCGCATCGCTTGGATGGGGCCGTCACCCGAAGGGTGCGAATCAGTAATACGATAAGAAGACAACGAGTTACCGTCACCTGCCAACTCAGCATAAATGCGCGCACCGCGATTCACAGCGGTTTGCCAATCTTCTAAAACTAAAAAGCCTGCACCCTCACCCAGCACAAACCCATTTCGCGTGGCGTCAAAGGGGCGGCTCGCTCGTTGTGGATTGTCGTTATCGGGTGATACCGCAGACAACAAGCAAAACCCTGATAAGCCTACTGGCGAAATCATTGAATCAAAACCACCGGTGAGAACGCGATCAGCCAAACCACGGCGAATCAACCGCATAGCGGTACCCACTGCTTGACCGCCTGATGCGCACGCCGTATGGACCGTTGAGGCATAGCCTCTCATACCAAAACGTCTTAATAACAATGCCGCCCCAGCCGTCGATAAACTGCGGCTAAACGCCATCACATCTTTAGCTACCGGCACATCAACTAATTGTTTAGGGTTCATTTCACCATCACGCGCGGCGCCTGCTTGAACCTGGGCAATTTCTTCGTGCGCAACCGTCATCATGCCCGCCCCAACTGAGCAAGCCCAACGGTCTGCATCGGCATGCGTTGGGCGTATACCCGCATCAGCCATGGCCTGATCAGCGGCTGCGATTGCAAAACGATGCGCGCGACTGGCATATTTCATCAGTTTACGATCGTCAATTTCAGGTAAGTCTTGAACGTTGGGCACCTCAGCTGCGATGCGGGTAGAAAACCCCGATGCATCAAACAAGCTAATAGGGCCCGCACAACTTTGAGCAGACTTTAAGCGTGCCCAAGTCGTTGCGACATCAAGCCCTGCAGGCGTGACTAAACCAATACCGGTGATGGCAACGCGACGTTGGCTACTCATAAGTCACTCTCTAAAGATGTTGAAGAAAAATACAGACGTGCACCTGCAATTGTTTTACCCGCATTGCGGGCGCTCACTTTGACGCACCACGTACCGGGTTCGTCAACAATCGCTTCAGGTGCTTGAACAAATAAAACTAAAGTTGTACCTGGTGCGGTGAAGGCGCGCACTTTGACATGGGTGATTCGAATAGCACTTAATTGACTACCGACTACATTTTCTGCGAAAGGCAATGCAACGCGCAATAACGCATCAAGCAGTAACGTAGCGGGAAAGACCGGACGTGATGGGAAGTGATCGTCAAAAAATGCAGCCTGTTCGGGTACGCAAAGCTCAACCTCAAACCCTTGATCAACCAAAAGGGGTCTAAATATGGGCTGTGGCACGCCTACAAAAGCACCCGGGGCACGACCCGTTGTTGTCAGACAAGCAAAATCAGCGCGCAAACGTTCTGGGTCATCAAACTCTTTAATATCAAGCATTGACCCTAACGTATCAAGCAGCTCAAGTACGATTTGTTGGTTAATGCGTGCACGCCCGCGATAAACAATAGATTGCTCATCGCAAGACTCAATATCAACTTCAAGTTCAAGCGTATCGCCAGGTTGAGGTGTTTTAAAGATGCGGGTATCGCCTGCCAAGGCGGCGACAGGGCGAAACTTAAAATCAACGTGTGACATGGCAACCCATGCTGCAAGCTGACCGATAGCCTCAGCGACCAGACTAACTGGGAAGTCACTCACATGAGTTGAAATGGTAAAACGACCCGTCACGCGACGAAGGCCATCAATTTCAATGATGCGGTCTACAAACGAGAATGCTGCAAACCGCCCACTATTTTCCTGCTCAGACATCACTATGCTGAGGGCGTAGCACGCTGAGCAGTGATAATAATTTTGCAAAACGTCTCGGGCGTGTAGAGACGGGCAATTTGGTCAACACGCATCGGATTTGAAAAGCGTTCTGCAGGAATTTCAGCTAAGTATTCACGCAGGCGCTCTAAACCTTTATCAGTCAATATGCCATTTTGCTCGAACTCTTCAACGGGCATCTCGCCACGCACATCTTCAATAATTTTGCCGCGCGGCACTTTGACTTTGAAGGCACGCTCAAGACGAAACACCATGTCTAAAAAATCGATCGATTCTGCGTCGAGACCTTCGATGAGTGACACATCTAGTTTGATATCATCTTCATCGCAACCTAAGGCGTCAGCCATGGTTTTTTGAACGGTGGGAAAAACCACCATAATGTCTTCTTTTGTGATGACTTGGTCAGCCATTAAGTATTGCTCCGAAAAAAAATACAAGTTCAGCCGTTATAAACAGTACTGATAACGATTGCCTATTACGACACAACAACGACACAACAATTTGCAGACTACTTTTAGCCCTCTATTCTACCTCAGCAGGGGCGTATAAGTACGCAGTGAGCCCCTAAAGGCTTCGATGTGCGAAGACAACAGGGGTAAAACTAAGTAACTAAAAAAATCAAGCCATCTTAAAACCACCATCAACATATATGATTTGACCCGTTATATAGGTTGAGAGATCAGAAGCCAAGAAAACAACAGCATGAGCAACCTCTTGGGCTTGACCATAACGCTTCAGCAAAATACGTGATTTCACCTCATCGTCTGCCAAATCTCTAACTTGTTGCGACATCTCGGTTTCTATGACGCCCGGCGCCACAGCATTAACCAAAATGCGACGTGATGCCAACTCAACTGCTAAGGCGCGAGTCAAAGCATCAACTGCGCCCTTACTGGCCGCATAGTTGGCTTGCCCTCGCCCACCCTTGGCACCCGCAACTGAAGAAAGATTAATAATACGACCCGAACGCTGAGACATCATATAAGGAATAACTGGGCGCACCGTGTTAAAAACACCACCTAAATTGGTTTGCAAGACAGATGAAATGTCATCATCTTCCATGATGGCCACTAGATTGTCGCGCACAATGCCTGCATTGTTAACCAATATGTCAATGCGCTCGCAACGGTCAGCAACCTCTTGAACAGCGCTCGCACAGGCAGATGAATCGGTTACATCAACCTGCATGGCATGAGCCTGCCCGCCAAAAGCTTCGCACGCTTGCACCACTGCTTGAGCTGCCTCAACGTTACCTTTAAAGAAAAAATTTACCACCACGCCTTCGCGCGCTAACGTTTCAACAATAGCGCGGCCAATACCACGCGCACCACCTGTCACAATGGCAACCTTACCAGACAGACCCGTTTCTAAAGACATAACAATTACCCCGAAATTGCAAAACCACCATCAACAATGAGAGTATGACCGTTTACCCAGTTGGCCTCGGGCAAACAGAGCAAATACACCGCATCAGCCACATCTTCAGGCGTTAAACTCGGGCCTACAGGCGTGCGGGCTGCAAACTCAGCCAAAACTTGATCTCGATTGGGAAAGTGACTTAACGCGTCAGTATCGACCACACCCGCTGAAACGGTATTGACCCTGATGCCACGTGGGCCGAGTTCTTGTGCCAAGGTTCGAACCAACGATTCAAGGGCGGCCTTTGAGGCACCGATAAAACCATAATGGGGCATGGCACGCTGCGCACCTAAACTTGATAACGCCACAATACGGCCACCGTTTGTCATCAACGGTGCAGCGTGTTGAGCCAATAAATTAATTGCAAAGGCATTGGTTTCAAGGCACCAGCGAAAGTGCTTCAGCGTCATATCCATTGCGGGCTTTAAAACACCTGAGGCCGCATTACTCACCACAATGTCTAAACGATCAAAGTCTTTTTTTATCGTGTCAAACATTTCAGCGACACTGTCGGGTACCCCAACGCTGCACTGAATAGGTATGGCGCGACGCCCCATGGCGTGCAATTGCAGGCAAAGCGACTCGGCTTCCTCGTGGCTGTTGTAATAGTTTACGATGATGTCGCAACCCGCAGCCCCCAATTTAAGGGCACTGGCACGCCCAATGCCACGCGCTGCGCCAGTGACTAATGCGACCTTTCCTGAAAGAGTGAGATTCATTTAAACAATTAACCTTTCTAATATTAATTTTGCTCAGTTTACTGTTTTAGTCACCACTCGGTAAATGCTCAGGGTAAATACCCGATAATAGAGGGTAGATCAATTAAGGGGTTTTTCTTGAAAAAAGCAGTTTGTTTACTCAGCGGTGGCCTTGATTCAACAACGGCGCTGGTCATAGCACAAGAACAAGGTTTTGAAGTTTACGCACTCAGCTTCAGTTACGGCCAACGCCACACCGTTGAGCTTGAAAAGGCGCAACAGTTCGCACTTGAACGCAAGGTCGCGCGCCACATCACACTTGACATTGATTTACGTCAGTTTGGCGGTTCAGCCTTAACCGCAGATATCGCCGTACCCAAATCAAACCGTTTGGCTGATATTGAGCAAGGCATTCCTATCACCTATGTGCCCGCTCGCAACACGATCTTTTTAAGTTTTGCTTTGGGTTGGGCTGAAACACTGGGCGCACAAGACCTCTTTATTGGCGTCAATGCACTTGACTACAGCGGTTACCCTGATTGTCGCCCCGAGTTTTTAGACGCTTTTGAACGCTTAGCCAATTTAGCAACAAAGGCTGGGGTAGAAGGCACCCAACAGCTCAACATTCATGCCCCACTTTTACACATGAGCAAGGCCGACATTGTGCTTAAAGGCACCGCTCTTGGTATTGACTTTGGTGAAACCAGTAGTTGCTACGACCCCGCTCTCAACGGTGCGCCCTGCGGTCATTGCGACGCGTGCTTATTGCGCGCAAAAGGGTTTGCTCAAGCCGGCTTGCCTGACCCCTTACTCATTAAATTCGCTTAACTCATGATTTCCCCAAAAAAAACGCATATTTTTCAAGCTAACACCGTACCGCGCGTCACTGAACAAATCGATGCCAGCCACAATACGCCTCACACAAGCGATACCATGCAGGCTAATGAAGCGCCGCACAGCCATTTGGCGATAAATGACCTACTCTATGTTGCCGCTTCAGGGTTTGAATCAGCTTGTCAAGTCAACTGTTTACCCGCCGGCCATCGTGCGGCACGTTTACATGGCCACAGCTTTATGAGTGAAGTCAGAGCCCGCTTACCAAAAGGTTGGGCACCCTTTGCTGGGGCTGAAATCGGTCATCTGCACGACGCGTTGTCAAAACAAACTGCTGCACTTGATTATCAATATATTAATGATGTCATCGCCCTACCCACAGATGAAAACATCGCGCGCTGGCTCAGAAAACAGCTTGAGGTGCCCGGTATTGAAACAGTTGGTGTACAAAGCACAGCCTTTTCTGGCGTTGACCTTGATCATCAAGATCATGCTCACTTGTGGCGTAAGTATATTTTTCAAGCGGCGCATCAATTACCCAACGTAAGCCCCGGTCATAAATGCGGTCGTATGCACGGCCACGGTTTTGAAGTGATTTTGCATGCTGATCAAGACATGGGTTCGCGTGACTTTTCAATTGATTACGACGCCATTAATGCGCTGTGGGCGCCCTTACATGCACAACTGCACTTAGCTTGTTTGAATGACATTGAAGGTCTTGAAAACCCAACCAGCGAACACTTATCTGCCTGGATATGGGCTCGCCTTAAACCCCAACTACCCGAATTGTCTTGGGTCACTGTTTATGAAACGGGTAGCTGCGGTGCACACTTTGATGGGTCTCATTACCGCATCTGGAAAGAACTCACCCTTGATAGCGCTGTTCAGCTTAAACGAGCCCCGCAGGGCGACCCTCGGCGCCGCATACATGGCCATACTTTTACACTGCGCCTTCACTTGCATGCACCACTTGACCGCGTGCAAGGCTGGACGGTTGATTTTGGTGACGTCAAAACAATTTTTGATCCAATTTTCAAATCGCTTGACCACCAACCTTTACATGACATTATGGGTGATCAAGATACCGACACAGCCAGTGTTGCACGCTACATTCGAACCCTTGCCCAACCACTTATTCCTGAAATTGATCGCATTGATTTAAACGAGACCCGCGGTTGTGGTGTGATATTGCATTGGGGCGCGTTAGGCCCAGCCTTGCCGGTTTAAGACGAGATAAACAATGACCTATAGCGTTAAAGAATTGTTCTACACCCTTCAGGGGGAAGGCGGTCAAGCGGGCCATGCCGCCGTATTTTTACGCTTTGCGGGGTGCAACCTGTGGTCTGGGCTTGAGCGAGACCGCCAACAAGCAGTATGCCAATTTTGTGACACTGATTTTGTGGGTACTGATGGTTTAAATGGCGGAAAATTTAAAGAGGCTCGATCTTTAGCGCAAGCCGTCGCTGAACAATGGCCCTGTGAGGCAAACCATAAACTGGTGGTCTGCACGGGTGGAGAACCGCTATTGCAACTTGACACCTCGCTCATTGAGGCCTTGCATGATCAAGGGTTTCGAATTGCCGTTGAAACCAATGGCACCTTGGCAGCCCCAGAAAGTATAGATTGGGTATGCGTGAGCCCCAAAGCAAATGCGCCGTTGGTTCAGCGATGCGGGCAAGAATTAAAACTGGTCTTTCCGCAAATATTGGCTAAACCAGAACAATTTGCCGATTTAGACTTTGACCATTTTTTTCTACAACCGATGGACGGCCCCGACCAAGCCCGCAACACCCAAAAAACAATTGACTATTGCTTGCAACATCCAAAATGGCGCCTCAGCTTGCAAACACACAAGCTTCTGGGCATTCCTTAAGTTAGCCCTTTGTGTTTGCCAGTAACGTCTGACTCGTACATAAAAAAAATATAAAATTAATACACACCGGCCAAACCATCGCGTCTGGGGTCAGAGCCACCGATATAAACCGCTTGACCGTTTCGATGAGTGTGCATGGCAATAGCCTGTGCACAACCAAAATCGATACTGTCTGAGCCTAAAACCTGTGGGTTATGACCCATCTTCTGTAAGCCCTCAACAACGTGTGCAGGCCAATGTGACTCAAGCGTGAGTTGACCATTGTCTAAAACGCGCCAACGCGGCGCATCAATCGCAGCTTGTGGGTTTAAGCCGTCAATCACGGTGCGTAGGGTTATTTGCACATGACCTTGTGCCTGCATGTTGCCACCCATCACACCAAAAGCCATGAGAGGTTGATCACCTCGGGTCATAAAGGCAGGAATGATCGTGTGCATAGGTCGCTTGCCGCCTGCCACCACATTGGGGTGGCCTGGCGTTAACTCAAAACCAAAACCACGATTTTGAAACGCAATACCGGTACCTGGCACCACAACACCCGAACCAAAACCGTTAAAGTTTGATTGTATGTACGACACCATATTGCCTTGCGCATCAGCTGTACATAAATAAACGGTGCCACCAACCTTAGGGGAACCTGCCACAAACTGACTTGATTGATCACGATTAATTAAAGCCGCACGTTGTTTTAAGTAAGTCGGGTTAAGTAAATCATCTGCATTCATCTGCATGTGCGCAGGCTCAGCAACATGCGCGTATAAATCGGCAAAAGCTAAACGCATCGCTTCAATTTCAAGGTGGGTGCGTAAAGCACTACCGGGTGCGGCTTGCTCATAGCCAGCCTGTTGCAAAATGCCCAGCACCATTAATGCCGCGACGCCCTGCCCGTTGGGTGGAATCTCATGAACATCTACATCATGAATACGCGTATGAATGGGTTTGACCCATTCGCTCTTGTGTTGAGCCAAATCGGCGGCACATAAAGCGGCGCCATGTAATGCTGCGAAGGCATCAATTTTGTGCGCTAAATCACCTTCGTAAAATGAACGACCGCGCGTAGCGGCCATGTCACGTAACGTTTGCGCTTGCTCGGCAAACGACCAGATATCGCCTGCTTGCGGCACTTTACCGCCCGGCATAAAGGCTTCCACAAAACCTGGGTGCGATTGCATGATGGGTGCAAGATTTTGCCACTGTCGAGCAATAACTGGGCTCACCGGAAAACCCTCGGTGGCATAGCGTATGGCGGCTTCAAACAAGGCCTCAAAAGGCAATTGCCCAAAACGTTCAGATAAGTCAGCCCAGGCGGCCACCTGACCCGGCACGGTAACCGAATGCCACCCACGTTCAGGCATAGTGGTTTGACCTTTGAACCACTTAGGGCTCCAGGCTGCTGGGGCACGACCACACCCATTTAACCCATGTAGGGTTTTATTATGCCAAACCAAAGCAAAGGCATCGCCCCCTATACCATTCATGGTGGGTTCAACCACCGTTAAGGTGATGGCAGCACTCAGTGCTGCATCTATTGCATTGCCACACTTCGCTAAAGCCTCTAAACCAGCCTGCGTAGCCAGGGGTTGCGAGGTGGCCACGCAGTTGCGGCCTAGCACTGGTTTACGTTGTAAAGAAGGCGACGAGAAATATGACATAGAAGAAAAACCCATACCTTAAATGACAGGGCTAAATGTTAATGGCTTTAATTAGGGCTTTAGTTGTGTGGCTATAGTTGTGTGGCTATAGTTGTGTGGCTATAGTTATGTGGTTTTAATTATGTGGCTTTAATTATGGCTTTAATACGGTTAAACCACCCATATAAGGCCACAACACCTCAGGCACTTGAATTGAACCATCTTCTTGTTGAGCGTTTTCAAGCACGGCCACCAAAGCACGACCAACAGCCAAACCTGAACCATTTAAAGTGTGAACATACTCAGGCTTAGCGGTGCCGCGTTTAATACGCGCTTGCATACGACGCGCTTGAAAAGCTTCACAATTTGAAATAGAAGAGATTTCACGCCACGTATCTTGAGCTGGTATCCACACCTCAATATCGTAGGTTTTACTTGACCCAAAACCCATGTCACCCGTACACAGCAACATGACACGGTAAGGCAAGCCTAAACCTTGTAAAACTGCTTCAGCATGCCCCACCATTTTTTCAAGTGTTTCATACGATTGATCAGGCTCAACAATTTGTACCATTTCAACTTTATCGAACTGATGTTGGCGAATTAAACCGCGCACATCGCGGCCACCGCTTCCCGCTTCAGAACGAAAACATGGCGTATGAGCCGTGAGACGCATCGGCAATTCAGCCTCAGCAAATATCGTGTCACGGGCAACGCTCGTTAAGGTGATTTCAGAGGTGGAAATTAAATACTGGTCTTCACCTGTCGACTCGTCACCACCACGATTAACCCAAAACATATCTTCGCGAAATTTCGGCAATTGTCCGGTGCCCAAAAGCGTTGAGGCATTCACAATATAAGGCGTGTAGCACTCGGTATAACCATGTTGACCTGTTTGCAAGTCGAGCATGTATTGCGCCAATGCACGATGAAGGCGCGCCATCGGGCCACGCATAAAACTGAAACGAGCACCGGACAATTTTGCCGCCGTATCAAAATCAAGCCCTAATGGTTCACCCAAAGTAACGTGATCTTTAGCTTCAAAATTTAATTGTTTCGGGTCACCCGTAACAGGGTCTGGGTTAGGTACCCAGCGACGCACCTCAATATTTTCATCGCTATCAACGCCAATTGGCACCGATTCATGGGGCAGATTAGGTACACCCATCAACAGATCTGACAGCTGCATTTGAATGTCTTGCAATTGAATTTCGATGCGTTTTAGATGCTCAGGTATTTGCTGAGACTCGGCCAAGACACTGGTTGCATCTTTGCCTTGGCCCTTAAGCATACCGATCTCTTTGGCCAATGCATTTCGTTTGGCTTGTAACGCTTCAGTTTCTGTTTGAATGTTTTTGCGCTGTAATTCGAGATGATTAAACGTATCAACATCAAATTCAACTTTACGGCTCGCAAGGCGTTTGACAACCGCGTCTAGATCTTTGCGTAATAATTGTGGGTCAAGCATAATGGTGGCCAGGCTCTACAAGAAAAATGATTCTATTGTAGCGACTTGACGCACCATCATGACTCAGGGCACGATCGCCCAGCGAATAAGCAGACTCACAATACCCAAGGCCGCAACACTGACTGCCCAAAACCCAACAAACCAAGCAATGCGACGCCATTTGCTGTAGGGTTTGGTTTGAGGTGCCGTCTGCGTTTGCGACATCTCAGATGGGTCAGGCATGGTAGCCCGACGTTGTACCAACCTTGCCGCGGAATACCCAATAAGCGTAAGCGGTGTAAGTCAAAATCAACGGTATGAGCACAACGGTACCGACAAGCAAGAAATGAAGGCTTTCATCAGGTGCTGCAGCGTCCCATATGGTGACCGTTGGTGGCACGATGTAGGGAAAGAAACTAATGACTAAGCCAAAATATGACAGAATAAACAAACTCACTGCTGACAGATAAGGTTGGTTAACATACCCTTTTTTAAGACCTGAGTACAGAAAATAAGCTGCTACAAACACTAAAAAGGGTACAGGCAAAACATACAACATGTTGGGCCAAGTATACCAACGTGACATGAATTGATCATGTAACAGCGGTGTCCACAAGCTCACAATACCAATTAAAACCAATAAGCCAAGACCCGTTAATTTTGCAAAACGATGTGCCTTTTCATAAACCTCGCCTTCAGCTTTCATAACCAACCAAGTCGAACCTAACAGCGCATAACCCACCACTAAGGCAAAACCAGTTAGCAATGAAAAAGGTGTCAACCATTCCATTGCATCGCCAGCATAAGCACGGCCTACAACCGGAACACCTTGCACCAAAGTTCCAAGCGCAACACCTTGCGCAAAGGTTGCAACGGTTGACCCGCCCGCAAAGGCGATATCCCACAAATACTGTTTTTTGGTCTCTTTCCAGCGAAACTCAAAGGCAACACCCCGAAAGACTAGAGCGAGCAGCATAACAAAGACGGGAATATAAAGTGCTGGCATGATTAGTGCATAGGCAAGGGGGAACACCGCAAATAAACCCCCGCCCCCAAGAACCAACCACGTTTCATTGCCGTCCCATAGAGGCGCGACAGAATTCATCATTTGGTCTCGATTCGCTTCGCCTTTAACGAAGGGGAATAAAATACCCACCCCTAAGTCAAAGCCGTCAAGAACCACGTAGGCAAGCACTGCAAAGGCAATCAAACCAGCCCAAATTAATGCGTAGTCGATGTTCATGGTTTGGCCCCTGCAGTTAACGTTTTGCTAAGTTCTGGGTGCACAAAACCCGCCGCGCGCGTCGGTAGTTGTGACGACAGAACAGGCTCTAAATGCAGAGGTGGTTTTTTCATTTGTCGAAAGATGTAATGAAAACCTGCACCAAACAACGTAAAGTAAATCACTATAAATGCCACCAAACTAGTTGCCACGGCTGTTGCGCCAATCGGAGACACAGAATCAGCCGTTCGTAACAAGCCATATACTGTGTAAGGTTGGCGGCCCACTTCGGTTACGATCCAGCCTGAAATCACTGCTACAAAACCGGATGGCCCCATAAACATAATTGCTTTTAAAAATAGCGGGGTATCGTACAAACGCTTTTTGTAGCGCAACCAAAGACTCCACATACCCATCAGTAACATCAACATTCCAATACCAACCATCACTCTAAAAGCATAGAATGGGGGCGCCATGGGCGGCCACTCTGCTCTTGGAAACGACTCATAACCCAAAAGACCTTCAGTTGTGTTGTGATGCAAAATAATGCTACCCAAAACAGGTATTTCAATTTTGTATTCCATGATGGCTTTTTCTTGATTGGGAATACCAAACAAGACTAGACCCGCTGGTTTTTGATTTTCAAAATGCCCTTCCATGGCTGCGATCTTAATAGGTTGATGTTGCAACGTGTTCAACCCGTGTGAATCACCTGCAACGATCTGCATAGGAATTAATATTGCAATGATCCATAGGGCCATTGAAAACATTTTTTTTGTGGCTTCAATACTGAAGCCGGGCGTTAACTTGCCCGCTTTAGCTTTCAACAAGTGATATGAAGCAAGGCCTGCTATGACAAATGCTGTCGTTAAATAAGCAGCCAACATCATATGTACTAGGCGGTAAGGAAATGATGGGTTAAAGATGATCTTAAACCAATCGTCAGATACGAATTGACCCATCGCGTTCATCACATGACCATCGGGTGTTTGCATCCAGCTGTTGACAGCTAAGATCCAGAAGCCTGAGGCAAAAGTACCCAAAGCGACCATTCCAGTAGCAAAGACGTGTAATTTTTCACCCACGCGCTCACGACCAAATAGCATGACACCTAGAAAACCCGCTTCTAGGAAGAAAGCGCTCAACACTTCGTAGCCCATTAAGGGACCTAAAATGGGACCCACTTTGTCTGAGAACACGCTCCAGTTTGTACCAAACTGGTAGCTCATTACGATGCCTGAAACCACGCCCATACCGAAAGAAAGTGCAAATATTTTCTTCCAATAATTGAATAAATCAATGTAAACCGCTTGGCGTGTATAAAGATGCGCGGCATTTAACACAAATAAATAACTGGCTAAGCCGATTGTGAATGCAGGGAAAATAATGTGAAAACCAACAGTAAATGCAAACTGTAAGCGCGCTAGGTGTAATGCGTCAAACCATTCCATTTGGAAGACCTCAATGTAAAAAATTTTGTAAACACAATTAAAGCATGACCAACGGTTGTTAAATATTAAAGTTTGATTGCAGAAAAATATTAAACATAAGCAGAGGGTGAACCTCAAGCACAAGCGAAAGCTCAATCAAGCCCAGACATTATATATTAATATAAATCTTTAGACTCTTCCAACAGTCATACATTCGTTTTAATGCAGTTTAAACTTCTTATTTTATTAGCAATATTATGAATAAAACCACAAAACATTTTAAAAGTTAGGTCTTTGTTTTTGCTCTCGCAGCTTCGTCAAGTTGACGCAAAAAAGCCATTTTTTCTGCAATTTTGATTTCGAGACCACGTGATGTAGGCTGATACCAGCTAGGTTCGCTCATATGAGTAGGTAAATAACACTCACCGGCCGCGTAGGCATGTGGCTCATTGTGAGCATAACGGTATTCGTGACCATGCCCCAGTGACTTCATCAGTTTGGTCGGTGCATTGCGTAAGTGCATGGGCACCTCACGCGATTGATCTTTTTTAACAAACGCCATCGCTTGATTAAACGCGTTGTAACCTGCGTTACTCTTAGCGGCAATAGCAAGATAGATAACCGCTTGACCTAAAGCCAACTCACCCTCTGGGGAACCTAAACGCTCGAAGGTTGCGGCAGCCTCGTTGGCAATTTGTAACGCTCTGGGGTCAGCCAGACCAATATCTTCCCACGCCATACGAATAATACGACGTGACAAATATTTAGCATCAGCACCGCCATCAAGCATTCGTGTTAACCAATATAAGGCGGCATCAGGGTTCGAGCCCCGCACAGATTTATGTAGGGCTGAAATTTGATCGTAAAAATTATCGCCCCCTTTGTCAAAACGTCTTGCATTTAAACTTAATGCTTGCTCTAAAAATACAGAATCAATTTTTATTAAACCAACCGCACTGGCTGCACTATTGATTTGCTCAAGTAGGTTTAATAAGCGTCTGGCGTCACCGTCAGCGTACCCCACTAGGGTGTCAATTGCAGCGGCATCGAACACTAAATCTGGCAACGCTTTTTGTAAGGCAACATGCGCAAGTTGTTTAAGCTCGCCTTCGCTTAACGCATGCAACACATACACTTGCGCACGCGACAGCAATGCTGAGTTCACTTCGAATGATGGGTTTTCAGTCGTCGCCCCAATTAAGGTCACAAGTCCCGATTCGGCATAGGGTAGTAAAGCATCTTGTTGCGCCTTATTAAAACGATGAATTTCATCAATAAATAATATCGTTTGGCTACCCAGAGCAAGATAAATTTGTGCTTGATCCATAGCAGCACGAATATCTTTAACGCCCGAAAACACTGCCGATAATGCAATAAATTTGCAATCAAACGCCTGTGCGGTCAGACGTGCCAAAGTCGTTTTACCCACCCCTGGTGGGCCCCACAAAATCATTGAATGTGGCTTACCCGACTCAAAAGCCAAACGTAAAGGTTTACCGGCCCCCAACAAATGTGATTGACCGATTACGTCGTCTAAAGACCGAGGTCTTAAGGCTTCAGCCAATGGCGGGGTGGGGGTGTGTTGCACAGTAAATTTGTACCGTTTAAAGTGAAATTTTTATTTCAACCGCACCAAATCTGTTTCAGGCGGCAACTTAAATGTAAAAGTGTCGGCCGGTAAGCTTAATTTTGGGGTCAACGCAGTGATATCAACTTGAGTGATCTGACCAAAACCGTCTTTCAAAAGCAACTTGACAGGCAAACCGTCGCGCAACCCCATGTCAATTTGTCGCAAACCTGAATCAGGTTGTTTCGGTATCGCCCTTAACCAAGCCAAACCATCTTGATCAGGCAAGGGTGACAACGTAAATAAATCGTCAATTTGACCATTACCAAACAAAACGGCAGCGGGTGAATCACCTAAAGATTGACCAACAGAGCGAACCGTCACCTGACTTAAATCAGGGTCATACTGATACAAATCTTTGCCGTCTGTCAGTATCAGCTGACGATAAGGTTGCGTGATTTGCCAGCTAAAGCGACCAGGGCGCTCAAATACAAAAGTACCTTTTTGATCAGGCGCAGTTTGCCCTTGTGCACCCAGGGTTCGCTGCGTAAAGGCACCCTCAGCTGCTTTAACCTGAACACCGAATGATTTCAGCTGTTCAACGCCTGACGGTGCAGCAAAAACAAGGTTTCCCGAACACACCAACGCGCATGCAAGTAGCCTGCGCAAACCCACAACACGCACGAAGCGCATGGGGCGCATGAACTCAACTGTTTTAAGTATCATCATGCGTCTTGCGGGCCGGCGGGCACTAAAACTTCACGATTACCATTTGATTGCATAGCAGACACCACCCCCGACTGTTCCATTTGTTCAAGTAACCTTGCGGCACGGTTATAACCGATACGTAAATGTCTTTGCACCAAAGAAATCGACGCACGCCGGTTTTTCAGCACAATTGAGACGGCTTGGTCGTACATCGGGTCTGACTCAACATCTGCAAGGCCAGTAATAGGGTTTAAGCCATCGCCTGTTTCACCCCCAACGCCCCCTTCAAGTAGACCATCAATGTAATCAGGTTCGCCCTGCGCTTTTAAGGCATTAACCACTCGATGCACTTCTTCGTCTGAAACAAAGGCGCCATGAACCCGTATTGGCAAGCCTGTACCTGAGGGCATATACAACATGTCGCCCATGCCTAACAGTGCCTCGGCACCCATTTGATCAAGAATGGTACGTGAGTCAATACGTGAAGACACTTGAAACGCGATACGAGTTGGAATATTTGCCTTGATTAAACCCGTGATGACATCAACGCTGGGGCGTTGCGTGGCCAAAATTAAGTGAATGCCTGCAGCCCGCGCTTTTTGCGCTAAACGTGCAATGAGCTCTTCAATTTTTTTACCCACCACCATCATTAAGTCAGCCAGCTCGTCAATAACCACAACGATAGTAGGCAGCTCATGCAAAGGCTCCGGCGCATCAGGTGTTAACGAAAACGGGTTGGGAATGAGCACTTCATTTTTAGCTGCGTCGCGAATTTTGCTGTTAAAACCAGCAAGATTACGCACCCCTAACTTACTCATTACGCGGTAACGTTTTTCCATTTCAGCGACGCACCAATTAAGTGCATTAGCCGCTTGACGCATGTCGGTCACAACAGGTGCTAATAAATGCGGAATGCCCTCATAAACGCTCATTTCAAGCATTTTTGGATCAATCAAAATAAGACGTGTTTGCGAGGCATCTGCTTTGTAAAGCAATGACAAAATCATGGCATTGATACCCACAGACTTGCCAGAGCCCGTGGTACCTGCCACCAATAAGTGCGGCATTTTAGCTAGATCGGCCACCACAGGGTTACCTGCAATATCTTTACCCAATGCCATGGTGACGGCAGACTGGCTGACGTGATATGTTTGAGAACCTAAGATTTCAGACAAACGTACAGTTTGACGTTTGGGGTTGGGTAGCTCAAGGCCCATTAAATTTTTACCCGGTATGGTTTCAACCACCCGAATACTCACCAAACTTAAGGCACGTGCCAAGTCTTTGGCTAAGTTAACAATTTGACTGCCTTTAACACCTAGCGCCGGTTCAATTTCATAACGGGTTATGACAGGCCCGGCTTGAGCCGCCACCACGGCGACCTGTACACCAAAGTCAGACAGTTTCTTTTCAATTAATCGAGAGGTAAATTCAATGGTCTCAGATGACACCGTTTCAACCCTTTCAGGTGGCGGGTCGAGTAGGCCAATCTCGGGTAAGTGGGCTGCAGCATTAGGATCTTGAAAAAGAGTTTGTTGTTTTTCTTTAATGACTCGTTCAGATTTTTGCACAACGGTTACTGAGGGCTCAATGCGAACCGGTGGAGCATGAACAATTTGTTCGTGACGGGCATCAACTTGCTCGCGGCGCTCGACTGCAGCGGTTTCGCCGACGCGACGATCTTGTCGGGCAGTGTAAGTATTTTTGACCCACAACACACCCTGTTCGAGCCAGGTACCCACCCGCTCAGCCAAATTAAACCAAGAAAACCTAAAAAATAAACTGGCTCCAATGGCAGCCATAACGATAAAAATTAACGTACTACCTGTAAAGCCAACCCAATGAACCACTACACCCGCCCAAGCTTGACCTATAACACCCCCAGCGCCACTACTTGTTTCAGAGTGACTGGGTAGGTGCATGCCCATTGATGCTAAGCGATGTGATTCAAGCCCCACCGTGCCTGCAAACATTAAAACAAAGCCGATCGCTTCTTCCCATCTCACACGCTCAAGCGGTTCAGGTACGCCCCGTGCACGAATATGCTTTGACAAACGGCGATAGCCGGCTAATACACGCTGCGCCAGCAGCACCACCCATAACCAAGCTGAAAACCCAAATAAATACAACAAAATATCAGCTATGTACGCACCCAATATACCGCCCCGATTGTGTAATTGATCGGTATATGTGACGTGTGACCAACTGGGGTCGTTAGCATGCCAGCTAAACAAGACCAGCGTGAGCCAACTCGCTAGGGCAAAAAACAAAACCCAGCGTGCTTCTTTTAGAAAACCCAGCACTTTTAACTGCATCGGTGAGGGACCATTACGGGTGTTTCGCGAGGCCCGCGCTGAACGCGGGGCTACTGTAGAGGCTTTAGACATATGGGCATTATAATTTGGGTATTCCCTATTGGGTCAAATACAAGGTTAATCGCTATGATACCGACTGAACGTCACGCAAAAGTCATGATTTTAGGCTCTGGCCCGGCTGGCTACTCTGCAGCAGTTTATGCTGCCCGTGCCAACCTAAAACCGGTTTTAATCACCGGTATGGCTCAAGGGGGTCAACTGATGACCACCACTGAAGTTGATAATTGGCCCGCCGACGTTGACGGCGTTCAAGGCCCTGAATTAATGGCTCGCTTTCAAGCCCACGCCGAGCGTTTTAACACCGAGATCATTTTTGATCATATCGCTAAAGTCGATTTTTCGTCACGCCCACTGCGCCTTATTGGTGATGGTGGTGCTGAATATACTTGCGATGCACTCATTATTGCCACCGGCGCTTCTGCAAAATACCTAGGTCTAGCCTCAGAGCAAGTATTTATGGGTCGGGGTGTTTCAGGTTGCGCTACCTGCGATGGCTTTTTTTACCGCGATCAAGATGTGGTGGTGGTGGGGGGCGGTAATACAGCGGTTGAAGAAGCACTTTACCTATCAAATATTTGTCGTCATGTGACGGTCGTACACCGTCGCGATAAGTTTCGCGCTGAACCCATCATGATCGATAAAATGCATGAAAAAGTCAAAGAAGGCAAAATGACCTTGGCAACCTTCCGTGAGCTTGAAGAGGTCGTTGGCGATGAATCGGGCGTCACGGGCGTTCGACTTCGTAGCACCAATGGCCAAGCACCCCTTTCAATGCCTGTTACAGGGGTGTTTATTGCAATTGGTCATCAACCCAATACGCAAATATTTGAAGGTCACCTTCAGATGGAAAATGGCTACATCGTGACGCACAGCGGCCTAAAAGGTATGGCAACGCTTACTTCTGTACCCGGTGTCTTTGCAGCCGGTGACGTACAAGACCACGTATATCGTCAAGCCATAACAAGTGCAGGTACAGGTTGTATGGCTGCCTTAGACGCCCAGCGTTGGCTGGAGAATGCTGAAACGCACTAAACCCACTTCGCCCACCCCACCCTCAGCGGGTATAGAGCCTGACGACAAAAAGTTGTTGGCTCATGCCTTGCAGGGGGAATCCCTTTGGTCGGTCATAATCATAGGCGGACGATAACGCCGACACGCCCACTTAGCAGTGCACAACAGCAACGCAAGCGTGAAGCCGCTCAACATCAAACAAACCTGAACGCTAATTTATTCAATATCTCTGATGGCCATTTGTCGCCCGATGACGCACCACCTGTCACCCAATATTCCACCTCTGGTGTGTCAACGGTCACGTTACGAAAGTTAAAACGTGGTTTTTGGCCTGTTGCGGCCAGCCTTGACCTTCATGGCATGACCGTTGATACCGCGCGCACGCGCTTGTCGATGTTTATTCAACAGGCTCAGCAACAAAATATGCGTTGTGTCAGGGTTGTACATGGCCAAGGTTTGGGTTCAGTTTTAGGCCATGGCAGACTTAAACACCATAGTCGTCATTGGCTCGCCCAAATGGCTGGGGTCAATGCATTCGTTGAAGCCCCTAACGCACACGGTGGAGCGGGCGCAGTGTTAGTTTTGTTGAGTACAGCAGGCTAAAAGTCTAAATTAGCCTCTTAAACTTTTCACCATAGCCTGACAATCGTGATCTGGCTTTGGCGTGCACAAAGAAACAACCACCATAACGGCCAATGCCACAGGTAAACCAAACACCCCCGCAGCATTTGGTGCTATGCCCCACCATAGATTGATCGGTTCGCTGTAGGGCACACCAAATAAAATATCTCGCAGCCAAGGTTGCGTTGTACCCATGTAACCTAAAGTAACCGCCAACCCAGCTACCATGCCGGCACTCACACCCCAACGATTGTTACGCGCCCAAAAAATACCCAAAACCAAAGCTGGAAAAAAAGACGCCGCGGCAAATGAAAAAGCAGCTGTCACCATAAATAAAATATCAGCTGGCATGCGCGTGGCAACCCAGGCAGCTGACATCGCCACAAGCAATAAAAAAACTTTAGAAATAATGACCTGTCGATGCGCTAAAACATTGGGTGCACGCCATTTAAGTTTCAAATCGAACGACAAGGCATTTGATAAGGTCAACAATAAACCATCTGCTGTTGATAGCGCTGCAGCCATGGCACCAGCCGCAACCAGACCCGACACCACAAAGGGCAAACCCCCGATTTCAGGGCCTGCCAAAACCACCATATCGTTTCCGAGATGAATCTCAGCCAATTGCACAATACCATCAGCGTTGATATCGGTGATGTCGACTAAAGCACGATCAAGTGCTGCCCAAGAATTTACCCAGTCAGGTAGCGCGCTATACGACAAACCCACGACATTTTGATAAATCTCATTTTTAACGAAAATCGCCAAAGTAGGCGCCAAAAAATACAATAATAAGATAAAAAGTAATGACCAAAAAACAGATCGCCGTGCATCACTCACAGTGGGCGTTGTCATAGATCGCGCCAAAATATGAGGCAAACCAGCCGTGCCGCACATGAGGCAAAACATCAAGGCGATAAAGTTAAGTTGGCTGTTTGTTTCATCAATTTCATAGGTCTTAGGTAACACCCCACTCATCTCATTTTGCTGGAATGATGAAAAGGGTTGTGCGTGGGGCTTTAAAGGTAAGGCCCTCAAGGCAAAAGCATCACGCGCTCGAGCCCATTCGGCATGCGCAGCGCGAACAGATTCAGGGTAGTTGGCCAAAGCACGCTCAATTTTACGAATTTCAAACATGGAAGCTGATTGAGAACGAGACTGCATTAAACGCTCTCTCAACGCCTCTCGTTCATCAACCCAAGAGCCAGGCAAAGCATCAATTTGTTTTTGCATGGTGAGTGCTTTGGCTTGCCAAAATTGTCGCACTAAGGCCTCAGCAGGGTCAGCAGCTAAGGAATTTTCTCTCTCGGTGAGTTGTTGCAAGGAAGAACTCGCTGCCATATGAGGCACCGGTTGATCAGCTTGTTTGGCAGCTAACCAAACAACCGGTACTAGATAAGCGATCAACAAAATAATATATTGACCCACCTGAGTCCAAGTGACTGCACGCATACCGCCAAGAAATGAACAGACCAACATACTGCCCAACGCAATAAAGACACCTAAATCAAACGATATACCCGTCAGGTGAGACGTGATAAGACCGACACCGTAAATCTGTGCAACCAGATAAGAAAATGAGCACGCCACAGCACACACGACGCCAAGTCGACGCGGCATCTCACCGCCATAACGAGCCGATAAAAATTCGGGAATGGTGTAACCACCAAAACGTCTCAGATAGGGGGCTAGGAACAACGCTAATAAAACGTAGCCGCCCGTCCACCCTAAAACAAAAGCAAGACCGTCAAAACCTTTTAAATAAAGGGTACCAGCAAGGCCAATAAAAGAGGCAACCGACATCCAGTCTGCTGCTGTAGCCATACCGTTATAAATCGCCGGTACACGTCGACCTGCAACGTAATATTCGATGGGGTCTGAGGTGCGACAGACGATACCAATTGCAGCGTACAACACGACCGTTACAAATAAAAATATATAGCCAATACGTTCTCGCGACATGCCCAGTACTTCAAAGCTGGCCAACACCACGATTAAACAAATAAAAATTAAAGCGTAGATAAAATAAGCACGACGGATCGATGACCGGAAGGAGTCGAATTTAAAAGATTGATCGTTGTTATCTACAACGTCAATTTCACCATCGCGCATCACTGGGCTCGCTCGCGAACGTCCATCACCCAAGCATAAAAAGCGATTATCAGCAGATAGAGAAGGGGCAAACCGAATGCCACAATTAAAAAAAGAGCTGGCCAGCCAAACAGCACATAGGTCGCTAAATTTTTGGCAAAGATCAAGGGCAATACCCCCTCTGTCACAATAGTTGTCCGGTCTTTTAATTTCTTTTCTTAATCTTTTGGGGCGGTTGGAGTGAAGTTGCTATGCCAACCTACAGCACTGAATTTAAAGACAACATCGTTCGTAAAATGATGCCCCCTAATAGCCAAAGCGT
>CAMCYB010000023.1 GCA_945883615.1 Bordetella parapertussis
CAACGAACATTGCCACAGTGGCATCAAATTCGTCACCCCAGCACAGCGTCATAGAGGTGAAGATAAACAAATATTACTGAAACGGCATCACGTATATGAGCAAGCCAAACGAGCCATGCCTAAACGTTGGAACAATCGGTCAACTCGCACTTGGCAACCCATTAATGAAGTCTGGCTTAACCCACCAAAAGAGCACATCAATGAATCTATTAATTTAAAACAGGCAGCATGAAAGAACGGCCATCTTTGTTGACAACTACCGATAGCTGAGTTGCTTAAAGCCGGAGTACCCGACCCAACGGTGGTAAAGCTAGACACGGAGGGTAGCGAAGGGGAAATCTTGGAATCAGGGTTGCATTTGTTGCCATCAAACTGTCGCTTGCTTATTTCAGTTCACGACTCTGATAACTATAGGCGCGTGATTGCTGCGCTCGCGGCAGCAAACTTTCATTACCTATTGACTACTGAACTCATCGCCATGGCGGGTGCTAATGCATCGAACGCCAAGAAATGGAAGCGCGATCCTGATCTATTGGCTTTTGGTCCAACGGCCACAGATCGCTTTAGCGGATTCCGAAGTTTGCTAGACTTTAAATAGCAATCTAAAAGCAAACTCTGTTTTATTGGCTTCAGTCAATGATGTTTGAACGCCGAACGCCTTGGGGTGTCTTTCGCTAACGTTGCGCCCTGAAAAAATTCAGGGCGACGCCAAGCCACTACAAACATAGTCACTACCCCAAGCAAAATAATACCCACCGCAAGCAAAAAAACCAAGCCAATGCCAAACAGAGAAGATCCGCTGCCAAAGTTTGGGTTCATGCTGTTATAAGCCGTTTGTAAGAAAACCGCTGCCAAGACCAGGCCTCCGGTCAGAGGCGAAACACCACGAAGAAAAAAATTCCGCACACTACTAAAGAGCGTGAAACGAAAGTGATACACACAGGCAAATGCAGTGAGGCCGTAGTAAAAACCAATCATCATGCCAAGCGTCATAATCGTATCGGCCAGCGCATGCTCGCTAATGACATGCATGGCGGCATAGAAAACCGCTGCAACCAACCCAATCACAAGGGTGCCATAACTCGGTGAATGGTATTTTGGGTGAATCGTCGTGTAGCGTGAGTCAATGGCGCGATAGTGGCCCATGGCCAATAAAGTACGCGCAGGACTAATCACAGTAGACTGTTGCGAAGCGACGGTGCTAGCCAACACGGCAAAGGCAACAAGAATTGCAAAAGGCCCCATCACTGGGCCTGCCATCGCAGCAAGAACGTTTCCGCTGGTTGAAACACTGCTCAAACCTAGACCATCGTCACCAAGACCCGCAAACCGCATCGTCAACACTGCGACAGATAGGTAGAGCGCAAGCATAATAAAAATGACTATAGCTGAAGCTCGACTGGGTGTTTTAGCCCCATCGGTGGCTTCCTCACTCAGGGTCAAACAAACATCCCAGCCCCAATAAATAAAGATTGATAACGAAAGCCCTGCTGAAAAGGCGGCGAAAGAATTTACAGACAGCGGATTAAACCAATCCCAAGAAAAGGGAAGCGCCGGCGTTTCGCCTGCCGCAAACCATGCAGCAATGGCATACCAGACCAGAACCACGATCTGCATTAACACTAACGAGTACTGCACCGTCTTAGTCGCGGTTGCACCACGATAGCAAGTCCAGATAGCCGCACCCATAAAAATAAAACAAGTTGTGATGTTTATGAGTAAATTTTGTGGCCAGTCTGCGACGGTGGGAATACGAAAAATTTCTGCAATTAGAAGGTAGAAGAAATCAACAGCGATGCCTGCTAAGTTCGAGAGCACAATCACCGAGGCCGAAATCAGCCCCCAACCACCGAGCCATCCGACATGTGGGCCGAATGCCCTGGTTGACCAAGTGAAAGACGTACCGCTGCATGGCGCGTCAGTATTCAATTCGCGATAGCCTAAAGCAATCAAAAGCATGGGAATGAAGCCAACAAGAAAAACGGCAGGCATATGATTACCCACTTCAATCACAGTGGGTCCCATTACCGCTGTGAGAGTGTAAGCCGGCGCTATGGTCGCAATACCTAACGTGACGATGGCAACTAAACCCATAGACCCTACAGCAAGGCCTTTACTACTTTGTGCGCTTGAATCTTGATTTGTCATCAGAATACCTAGTATTGACTGGTGCAAAGGGAAACCGCTGGTTAACTAATCTGTCATATCAATATTTTTTATACAAAGATCAAGTGGCTTGATTTTGAAATACATCAAAACGTGCGAATTTGTATCAGTCAAAAACACACACTAATATTAATATTTAAAGAATTTAAAAGATGGGTTTACAACGCATTAACAAAGGCGGTTAATACAACACCAGGCGATATGAACGTCAATAAAAAAGCCCCAGTAAACTAAATTAGGGCCTTTTTTTGTTTTTTAGCAAAAGGTTTATTGCCGAATCGTGTTTGGAAGCCAGGTTGCAATCTCGGGAAAGATAATCAGCAAGATAGTTGCTAAAACGAGCAAAAGGAAAAATGGAAAAGCCGCGACTGCAACTTGCCACAAATTTTTACCCGTCATCGATTGCAATATAAATAAGTTAATACCCACTGGCGGGGTGATTTGTGACATTTCGATCACGACAACAATGAAAATACCAAACCAAATCGGATCAATGCCAGCTTGTTGAGTAATAGGCATAATCACTGCAGCAGTTAAAACCACAATTGAAATACCGTCAAGAAAGCAACCCAACACAATAAAAAGCAAGGTCAGCGCCAGTAGCAATTCATACTTACCCAGTTCTAGGGTGCCCACCCACGCCGCAAGCTCGCGCGGAATGCCGGTAAAACCCATCGATGTCGATAAAAAAGCTGCACCGGCCAAAATAAACGACACCATTACGCTGGTTTTGGTCGCACCTAAAACGCTGTCAATGAAATTTTTTCGGTTCAATGCCCCCGTGAATAAGGCGATCAGCAAAGCACCGACGACGCCAACTGCTGCCGCCTCAGTGGCCGTTGCAATGCCCATATAGATCGACCCGATGACTGCAATCATCAGCATCACTATTGGAAATAGCTTAGATGTTTTACGAATACGTTTTAGAAACGGAATGCGCTCTTCTCTGGGCGGAACCTTCGATGGGTTAAGCGTTGACCAAATGGCCAAATAACCCATAAAAATAACCATTAACATTAAGCCTGGCAAAACCCCTGCAATAAATAAACGGGTAATCGACACATCGGCTGCGACGCCGTAAACAATCATGATAATTGAAGGCGGAATCAAGAAACCGAGCGTTGATGAACCCGCCAAACTACCAATTGTTGTTTGCTCGTCATAACCCCGTTTGAGCAATTCAGGAATGGTAATGCGACCAATTGTTGCTGTGGTTGCGGCTGAAGAGCCCGAAACGGCCGCAAAAATACCGCAACTTACGACGTTTATATGTATTAAACGACCTGGGAACCCAGCTAACCAGGGCGCTAAGCCTTCGAACATATCTTTAGCCAACTGAGTTCGATAAAGTATTTCACCCATCCAAATAAACAAGGGCAGCGCCGTTAATGCCCAACTTGAACTCTGCCCCCAAATAACCGTTGCTTGAATACTGGCTGCGGGTGCATGAGAGAACATCACCATGCTAATTAAACCGACAGACATCAATGTGACGGCCACCCAAACACCTGAAGCCAAAAGCACCAACATAATGACGGCGACGATCAAACCAATTGTTGAGACATCCATGGTTTAGTCCATCACTCGTTCTTTGTTTTTTTCAAAGTTAGGCTCTTTGCCTCGAATCACGTTGACCAAGTCTTCGAGAATCGCTAAACAAAATAGCGTCACACCAATGCCCATGCTTAATTGAGGAATCCAGATGGGGTATTTTAAAATGCCTGTTGACATCTCTTTGTAGGCCCAACTTTCGTAAACCAAAGAAATTGAATTGACTGCCCAAATGGCAATCATCACGGCTGTGAAACCTAGCCCCAATAACAACATAATGCGCTGACCTTTAGATGACAATCTGTCTGTCAGTAAAGTAACGCGAATGTGCGAACCTGAACGAAACGAATAGGCCAGCCCAAGGAAGCTGCTTGCCGCTAAAGAATAACCTGCAAACTCGTCTGCTGAGGGAATTTGTGTATTAAAAAAACGGGCAACAATTTGAGACACCACTAGAACAGCGATCGCCACTAAAAAAATACCGGCCAAATAGCCGCTCAAAGTAAAAAGTCGGTCAAGAAATTTACTAAGCATGGCTTCTTGTTCCAAAAAAATAAAGCCGGCAGATCACCGCCGGCTTTGACACATCAAGTCAAATTAACGTAAGGGCGCAAGAATTTTTTCGGAATTCGGGCCAACTGCGCCAGCCCATTCAACTGACATGATATCGCCGATTTGAGCCAAAGATTTTGTTAAGGCTTCGTTAGCGATACGGTAGTTCATTTTAGTTTTGAGATTAGCGGTTGATTGGGCGAAAACCTCTTCACTCATTTTCCAGCCACGTGTCTCGGCCGTTTTACCCGCATCAATAACGGCTTGTTGCGATTTAGGTGACAATTTTTTGAACGCTGCCTCGTTTACATAAACCATGTTCTTAGGCATCCACGCTTGCAAGTCGTAGTAATAGTTTGAGAAATTCCAGGCTTCTGTACGAAAACCTGTGGCAGCTGAAGTTACCATGGCATCAACAATGCCGGTCGAAAAAGCTTGAGGTATTTCAACCGATTCAACTGTCGTTGGAACCGCTTTCATCAAACCCGCCATCTTTTCAGTGGTTGAGTTGTAAGTGCGAAACTTGACGCCTTGCATATCAGCAATATTTTGAATTTCTTTCTTGGTGAAAAAGCCTCGACCTGGCCATGCAACGGCATAGATTAAACGCATACCTTGTTCTTGCAGGTAAGTTTCAACGAATGGGCGCTGACCCTGCCAAAGTTTCATAGCACTCGGGTAGCCGTTGACCAAAAACGGAATTGCATCAGCTTGAAAAATAGGGTTTTGATTGCTCAGGTTTGACATAATTGTCTCACCGATTTCAACCTGACCCGTACGCACTGCGCGAGGAATCTCTGGGTGTTTAAAAAGAGATTGGGCTGAATGTACGGTAATGACCAGCTCGCCACCAGACAATTTACTGACATCTTCAACAAATAACTTAATGTTTTGGGTATGGAACTCTGAATCTGGGTATGGGGTTGCCATATTCCATTTGGTTTGAGCCGTAACGTTAAACGACATCGTTGCCGCTGCGACTGCTGTAACTGCCATCAAATGCTTAAAAGTTTTACGCATAGGTGTTTCTCCGGTTTACGACATCTGTCTAAGTTGCCTAACAATTTTAGAGATTATCAGTCTTACGAGGTCAGTACAACTTATTTCGGCCCACTCAAAAAGACTTAATGTTATTTCCCTGCCGCCCCGAAAGGGAAGCTAACCGAGCTACCAAGTTAAAAATGAAAGGCCAGTTAATCAAACTGACTTTATACGCGTTGCATAGCCAGTAATATTAAAACCGCACAGGCTGAAATAAAAACATACAACATGCCTGGGCCTGCGAGCCGAATGAGATAGCCGGCGAGTAACGGGCCAAGTGTCGCCCCAACACCTTATGACATCAACAGCACAGCACTTAAATTTACGCGCTTTTCAGGGTAATCAAGTCATTTGCGTAAGAACCGGCTTAAGCATAAAGGGTTAAGCCCGATATTATCGAACTTAACCCTTAAACAACTAAAAAAGACTTAAACGGCTTTTAAGACTTATTAAACTTTATTGACTTAATAGACTTAACAGACTCAACAGACTCAACAGACTTAGAAAACTTAATAAACTTTAAGTACTTCAAACAAAACTGTTTAAAAAGAAAATTAAAGATGTTTGATCATTGCCTCAGCTGAACTAACGTCAAACTTGCCGGGCGCTTCAACTTCTAAGGCTTTAATGACACCATTGTCAATAATGGCGGCATAACGTTGTGAACGCACACCCATATTACGTGCAGTTAAGTCTAGCTCGAGGCCCATGGCTTTAGTCCAGTGGCCTGAACCATCACCTAACATGCGCACTTTACCGTCTGAGTGTTGCTCACGGCCCCAAGCACCCATAACGAAGGCATCGTTCACCGCCACGCACCAAACCTCATCAACACCCTTAGCCATAATGGCATCGTGATGCTTAACATAACCGGGCACGTGCTGTGCCGAACAAGTCGGCGTAAACGCACCGGGTAAAGCAAACATTAAAATCTTTTTACCTTTGACTAATTCTGACACGTTAAAGTCATTAGGGCCTAATGAACAACCGCCCCCTTCAACTTCTACGAATTCAGTTAAGGTACCTTCAGGTATGGTTTCGCCTATTTTTACGGTCATGTTTATTGCTCCTAGCAATTATTTTTTAAATGAAAAAAAATTTTAACTTCTAAAATATGATGTTTTTTTATTTTTATGAATAACCTTGCGGTTTAATCTTCATTTACACGATAGACCAAAACGGCTATTTTAGACAAAGCCAAAACCTTAGCCGTCACACTACCAAGCAATAAGCGCGACAAACCACTTCGACCATGGCTACCAATAAAGATAATGTCGCAATTGTGTTGAGTTGCGGCTTCGACAATACCATCTGCCACATTAAAATTTGTAACTGCCTCGGTTGTTGCCACGACACCGGCTGTTTCTGCACGGTCGGCAACAGCTTGCAAATACTTTTTAGACTGATCAGCGGTTGCTTTTTCGTAGTCTTCGTCTGTAATCGCATATGCTGCAGCCATGCCATCAAAACCAATTGTGGCAGCAAAGGGCTGGCCGACGTACAAAGCAACCACCTCTGCACCAATAGATTTAGCAAAAATGATACCTTTATTAGCAGCTTGAACTGATAAAGCTGAACCGTCGGTTGGTATAAGAACTTTTTTAAACATATTAGGCTCCTTTAAGTGAAGAGGTGATGTCACCTCAATAATGTTGCCGCTGCTAAGTGAACAGCGTTGACCAGAATTAATGGTAGCGCTTAATTCAAATATATTCATTGGTTTAAATTAAAAAAACCAAACCTTACAGAGTTACTGATTTAACCACCCGCTATTGCACCTTGATAAAGCACCGTGCAACGCGCCCCAGAGCGACAATAAGCCAAAATAGGTGCAGGCATCGTGTGCAATAATTCGGCAAATCGGGCCACATCATCAGCAGAAATCTGACTGCTCACAACTGGCTGATACTCAACGCGCAGACCTGCCGCAAGGGCGGCGGCTGTGACTAACTGGGCAGTCGGTTGATCAGCCCCACCCTCAAAATCAGGGCGGTTAATGATCACACTTTTGTAACCCAGCTTTGCAACGTCAGCCATATCTTCAGGCTCTAATTGCGGTGCAACCGCAAAATCAGTCGTGATTCGGTTAATGGGTGTAGCCATGAAATTTTGCTCCAAGTTGTTAATATGGACGATTCAATATTATTAGATTCAGTATATTGTATTGACGAGATGACATCACACTATGCCAAGCAACTTTATACAACATCAACATGTCACCATTTGGTATCTTGATCCCGCACGCATCACAGCAACGAAATCGATTGAAACCTTAAAAACTTGGCTCTCTAATATTGAAACTGAACGCATGAAGCGATTTCATCATGCTAAACACCAGCATGCATTTTTAATCAGTCATGCCCTTAAACGGGCGGCGCTTGCCCACGTTTTAGGACTAGAACCCAATGAACTTGAATTTGGCATAGGCTCACAGGGCCGACCTTTTATAATGGGTAAGGCACAACATAACTTGCAATTTAATCTTAGTCACACGGATGGTTTGGTGGCACTGGCTGTTAGTTTGGACGCTTATGTTGGTCTTGATGTTGAAAGTCTCACGCGTAAAATTCCTGAAACCGCTTTTGCTGCAAGATTTTTTACCCCACCAGAACATGACGACATTTTGGTTCATGAACAAACCCCAAACAGTCACCGCCTGCTCGAGTATTGGACCTTAAAAGAGGCTTATATCAAGGCCGAGGGGTTGGGTATTTCAATTGGGCTTGACACGTTTTATTTTGATTTGAGTCAAACCCACCCACACATTAAATATACCTCTGAAGCGCGACCCCCAAGCCACCCATGGCAATTTATACAGATTAAACCCACACCACACCACCTCATGGCGCTCGCTTGGGCGCCGATAGCAAAGCAAGACGAACCCGCCTTACAACACGATAAGTCACGGTCACAAGAGCCAGCCAATTCGCTCAACTGCGACATTAAAGAGGCTGATAGCTTGTTGAACATTCACTGAAGTGCAAGGCAAACCCCAACGTTTTGCTTAGAACCGATGCGAAAGATTTAAGCCTAAAGCCACGCCAGTACTGTAGTTATCACTCAGTGTTAGGTTGCCATCTGCAGATGTGGCTTTTACTTGACCACCGGTCATTGCCGCTAAGTAAAAATCAAGACTGGTTTTTTGAGTAAACGAATACGATGCCCGCGCAAAAATAGGAATATGGGTGTTTTGCCCGACACCACCTGCAAAAGAACCTGAGTTGTTCAAACGAAAACGATCTTGGCGATATGAACCGCCTAAGCCAAACTTCCAAGCCTGGTTAAGCTCGTAAGTCAACTCTAAGCCAGCGCCACCCGCTGGGCCAGCGGTTAAAGGGTTCGCTAGAGAAAGTTTGGGCGTGATCTTCCAGTTAACGACTAGAAACGGGAAAGTCTTGGTTTCACCAAACTCACTAAATACACCTGCACCCAAGCCCAAGGTCAGCACTGGCGAAAATGTTTGTGCGGCGGTTACCACGCCACCATAAACGGCAGAACCTGCTGTGCCGACACCGTCTTCGCCACGCCACTGCACAATTGGCATTAAGCCTAAGCGAAAATTAGCATTGGGGTTGTAACCCAAATTTAAACCGAGTTGTGTGTTGTTGATACCCTGCCAAGGCGCGGCACCACCAAAAGCGCGCGCCTCACCCCAAGACCAACCTTGGTGGCTATAACCGACTGAAACACCGCCAGAAAACTCCGTATTGAACTGCCGCAACACGTTAAGACGGGCACCCGCATCATACCAATTGAAATTACCGCCCTGATCAAGATTGGTAGAAAGCTGCGTGACGCCGGTCACAGAACCTGAAACCACCTGAGAACCAACAGGTAGCATTTGGCTCAACGCAGCAGGCGTTGCGAGCAAACCACCCAAACACAAGGCAACAAAACTAAGCGCGCTGAGGGTTGTTCGGTGCATGGCATCGCTCTTAAAAAATAAAATTCTAAAGGTCATGTTATGTGATCAAAACCAAATCGTTCATAATTCATAGTTAATGTGAAGGTTAACTGAGTTATTGATATTGTTCTATGTGAAGATTTATTGTTTTTTTTAGTTTTTTTTTAATTTGTTTGGCATTCTTAACCTTAATAAAATAATTGAGTTGAACCATCATCTGAGATTTTGATGCACGCTTTTTATGCCGATCATTTCGTTTTACCCTTGCCAACCGGTCATCGCTTTCCAATGGCCAAATACAGTTTGTTGCGCGAAGCCGTTGCACAGATGCCGACGGTTGAACTTCTCGAGGCGCCTGCAGCCACCGATCGACAAATATTGTTAGCCCACGATGTCGCGTATGTTCAAAGTGTCGTCAACGGCACGCTTACATCGCAGCAACAACGCGAAATTGGTTTCCCCTGGACTTTGGCTATGGTTGAGCGTTCGCGGCGATCTGTTGGCGCGACTATTGCAGCCTGCAAAGCAGCGTTAAATGATGGGGTCAGCGTAAATTTAGCGGGGGGCACACATCATGCTTATCGCTTTAAAGGCAGTGGTTTCTGTGTTTTTAATGATGCAGCCATTGCTGCTCGGGTCATGCAGAGGCAGCATACTGCTGCATTAAAGGTTGCGATTGTTGATCTTGATGTTCATCAAGGCAACGGTACAGCATCAGTCTTAGCGCTAGACGACTCTATATTTACCTTTTCAATGCATGGTGAGCATAACTTTCCGTTTCGTAAAGAGCCCAGTGATTTAGATATCGGTTTACCTGACGGTACAACTGATCAAGCATATTTGACCGCGCTTGATCGTGGGTTAGACGAGTTAAGTCACCGCTTTAAACCTGACTTTATCATTTACTTGGCTGGTGCTGACGCACATGAAGGTGATCGCTTGGGGCGCTTAAAAATCTCGCAACAGGGCATGCTGACACGTGATGAAAAGGTATTCGAATTTGCGCGACAATGCCAAATTGGGGTGGCCGTTGCGATGGCGGGTGGGTATGGTTATGATATTAACCAAACCGTCGCTGTACATGCCCAAACAGTCGCGGCCGCTGCACGTTTTGCGCAAGTTCATTATGCTGAATGATTCCGTTCGCACCCTCATTGCACAGCGCATTCGTTTGATGACGGGGTCAACCAAACCACCCACCATATTTTTAGAACCTGCTGGCGATGCTGGGCTTTTAGGGCCTACCTCAGTTACCTGGTTGGTTCATGCACACTTTGTTTCAATGCTGGTGGGTGGCCTGTCATCGTTGCTGATTCAGGCTCTTCACCCAGGTGCTTTAGCGGGCGTGTGGGACCATTCAAGCTTCCGTACCAATCTCAAAGCACGCTTGGGTCGAACAGCGTATTTTATTGCTGCAACCACCTACGGCGGAACTGACATGGCACTTGAAGCCATTGCTAAGGTTAATCAGGTTCATGAGCATATTAAGGGTGTGAGGCCTGACGGTACACCCTACAGCGCGCGTGACCCTCATTTATTAAAGTGGGTACATTTAGGCGAGACAATCAGTTTTTTAAATGCCTATTGCACGCATGGTGATAACCAACTTTCGCAATCAGCACGTAATCAGTACTTTTTAGAAATGATGGTCGTCAGTGAACGCTTAGGTGCAACACATTTGCCCGACTCACAAGCCACAGCGTTGGCCATGCTCAAATCGTATGAGCCTGAGTTGAAATTTGACCACCGTGCAAAAGAAATTGTGCAATTAATTGACAACTTTCCAGCTGATTTACAAGATCGTATTTTTGTAAAATTAATTATTCAAGCGGCCTACCATGCTTTGCCAGATTGGGTCTTGGCTATCATGCAGCGTGCACCGGCACCATTGTGGCAAAAAAAATTAACGCATCGATCGTTGGCAGTTTTATCAAGCCCAATTGACTGGGCATTAAAAACTGAAGGGGTTGCTGCCCATGCCAGACGCCGCATGCACAATACAAATGAGATCATTAGTAAATAAAATGCGCCCAATCTAGTTAAATAGAATGAGCGCATTACCACCACCCTAGCAAGTGTCTTTAAAAGCCTTTAGCAACCGAAACCAGCATACCGACTCGACCCGCGTTGTAGCCTTGTGACGTTGCAAACCAGTTATCTGCGGAAGCCCCAACCACTGACACCCCAAAGACCCAACCACTGATGTCTTTCGTCACGCCGGCTTTGTAATCAAAATAGCCACCAATATTTGAACCATTAATATTGGTTGCATTATTAAGTGTTTGATAACCTGCATGTAAGCCAATGCCCCAACCATCACCTAAGTCATAAGCGGCATTACCATCAAAATACCAGTTGCCTTCAGAGTCAGCACCACCAAAAAAGTTTGTGGGCGAGTAATACGCTTTAATTGAGTAATTATCGTAGCCCAAACCTAAATAAAGTTCGGTTGTTGAAGGTGAAACCTCAACTGAGGCACCGGGGTAAGTGTATTGAATAACACCTGCATCAAGCGTGATTCCGTTACCCACAGCACCCTTCCAACCACCGTAAAAATCCATCTCTAATGACGCGCCATTAACCCAGTCTACGTTTGAGTTCCAGTTGCCCAAATAAAATCCTGATGAATGCGATAAGTCGATACCAACTTGGGCAGCAGGCATAAAGTTGGTTTGTGTGTAGCCCCTAAAACGGTAATCGTTAATTACCGTTACGGTGCCAGTGAGCGAAAAACCATTACCTAAATCTGTGCCATTACCCGATTCAACAACTTGTGCGCCCGCTTCATTTTCTTTTATTGCGTCTGCAGCATGTGCGATCTGCATGCCAACAATAAGTAATGGCGCGCTTAATAATGAAGCAAACAAACGATTTTTTTTCATGATGTCTTCCAAGAGGTTGTTATCAATACAATGGTCAAAAGAATGCTGTTTAAAACAGCTATTTAAGTAATCAATACTTACTTAGCATTAATCGTGCCAATATTGAGCTTGTATTGAGCTTGAAAAAATTAACCCATTGATTTAAATATCTATTTCTATTTTTCTTGAACAATCTTTAGATGCTTTCTAAAAGATTTATGTTCTTTTTTGGGTGCTGATCTTGAGCCGCGTTGTGCAACGCACCAACATAGTGAAAAAATGAGTCACACGCCCCATTTTGTTACTGAATGAGTTTGCCGTTATGGCACATGGCAGATACCCATGTGGCAAACTCATGACGCACACACCTTCAACCTATAAAATACCGTTTGTGCACAACATATCAACTTAAACCTTCCGGAAACTCGATGACTACCATGGCTTCGTTACCGAGCCCTTTGCTTGAACTCAAGGGAATGCGCAAGGTCTATCAAAAAATAGTGGCCAATGATCACATTGATCTGTGTGTGTTGACAGGCGAGATTCATGCTGTGCTGGGTGAAAACGGGGCTGGCAAATCAACCCTCATGAAAATGATTTATGGTGTCACCCAACCCACTTCAGGCACGATATGCTGGCAGGGTCATGACACCAACATATCAAGCCCTGCACAGGCTCGCAAGCTAGGTATAGGTATGGTGTTTCAGCATTTTTCTTTGTTTGAAACATTGAATGTGGTTGAAAATGTGGCTTTAGGCCTTGATAACCCGCCCAAACTTAAACAATTGGCGCAAGAAATTACTGACATTTCTATTCGCTACGATTTACCTATTGACCCATTTCGATCTGTTCACACATTATCTGTGGGCGAAATGCAGCGCGTTGAAATTATTCGTTGCCTATTACAAAAACCAAAACTGCTCATCTTAGACGAGCCAACCTCTGTGCTTACCCCTTCTGCTGTGCGTAAACTGTTTGAAACCTTGCGACAATTGGCAAAAGAAGGCTGTAGCATCTTATACATTAGCCACAAGCTTGACGAGATTCAGGCGCTTTGCCACATCGCAACAGTTCTTCGCAACGGTCAAGTTGTGGCCAATTGTCTACCTGCTGACGAAACACCTCAGTCTATGGCGCGCATGATGATTGGCAAAGATTTAACAGCATACAAACATCAGGCCAGCACATCCGGTGAAACGCTACTTCAAATTAAAGGGATGTCATGTACATCTAAAGACCCATTTGGTATTCATCTACACAATATCGATCTAGCGGTGCGAGCAGGTGAAGTTTTAGGCATTGCCGGCATTTCAGGAAATGGGCAAAAAGAATTGCTTTATGCCATTTCGGGTGAAGCGCCCATCAACCAAAACGAGACCATTCAAATTTGTGGTGTTTCTATTGGCAAAATGAACGCCCGAGACAGGCGCCACTTGGGTTTATGTTTTGTACCGGAAGAACGTTTAGGCCGTGGTGCCGTGCCAGAGATGTCACTCGAAGACAACGCTTTAATGACGATGGTAAAACCATCGGTTGTTCAATATGGTCTTATTCATTATGACAAAGTGAGCGCTTTTGCATCAGCCTGCATCAAAAAGTTTGATGTCAAATGCCATGGCCCCCAATCAGAGGCTCAATCATTATCGGGTGGCAATTTGCAAAAATTCATTGTGGGTCGTGAAATCATGCAAAACCCCAAAGTCATTGTTTTGGCACAACCCACTTGGGGTGTTGATATCGGTTCAGCATTATTTATTAGACAGGCTTTACTAGAGCTAAGAAATAAAGGCGTTGCTATTTTGATAGTTTCAGAAGAAATAGACGAGCTATTTGAAATTTCAGATCGTATTGTTGTGATGGCTGATGGCAAACTCTCACCGGCCAAACTTATTCAAGACACCAACGTTGAAGAAATAGGTGTTTGGATGAGTGGGTTATGGCCAAAAACAGACAACACAACTGCTTTAGCCGCGGCATAAAGTGCTTATATTGGAACATGCATATGCTGCTTAAGTTTGAAAAACGCCCTGAAGCATCAGCGCTCATGCGCTACGTTTCACCGCTACTGTCAATCGTCCTAACCTTAGCGTGCGGTTTTGTTTTATTTGGCTTATTAGGTAAAGACCCCATTAAAGCGTTTGAAATTTTTTTTATTAATCCTCTTAAAACCAGCTATGGCATTTCAGAACTATTCCTCAAGGCCACGCCTTTAATTTTAATTGCGACGGGCCTGAGCATTGGTTTTCGAGCCAATGTTTGGAATATTGGTGCCGAAGGTCAATTTATATTGGGCGCCATTGCAGCCACCGGTGTAGCCATACACTTTGACTATCACCCCAAAATGTTATTACTCACTGAAATGGCTATTGCAGGCATGCTTGGGGGCATGTTGTGGGCAGGCATCACCGCTTATTTGCGTACGCGCTTCAACACCAATGAAATTCTTGTTTCGCTCATGCTCGTTTATGTTGCCCAGTATTTGGCCGAATGGTTTGTACAGGGCCCCTGGAAAGACCCTGAGGGCTTTGGTTTTCCTCAAACAGTGTTATTTTCAGAGACGGCCTTACTGCCCACGTTGTTTGAGGGGTTGCGTGTCAACTTGAGTCTACTTGCCACTTTGTTTTTATTAGTTGTGGCTTACTTTTTTATTTTTAAGAGCTTTATCGGTTTTAAAATGCTAGTCTCAGGCTATGCAAAAGCGGCTGCCCGCTATGCTGGCTTTTCAATTAACAGCTCTATATGGTTAGGTTTACTGGTTGGCGGTGCGCTGGCCGGTCTCGCAGGTATGACAGACGTTTCAGGGCCGGCTGGTCAATTAACCGCCCACATTTCAAATGGCTATGGGTTTGCAGCGATTATTGTGGCTTATGTTGGCAGACTTCACCCAGTCGGTATCTTTTTTTCGGGCTTACTTATGGCGCTACTGTATTTGGGTGGCGAGCAAGCCCAACATTATTTAAATTTACCCTCTTCAATCGGGCGAGTGTTTCAAGGCATGTTGCTATTCTTTTTGCTCGGTTTAGATATATTGGTGCAATATCGTATTCGTTATATCGGCCTAACAAAAAAAACAGGCCTAATGTAATGGACCCTCAAATTCTCACATCAATTTTACATGCCACCATTATTGCTGGCACACCCCTCATTATTGTTGCGCTGGGCCAGCTCGTGACAGAAAAGGCTGGGGTATTGAATTTAGGGGCCGAAGGCATGATGGCCATGGGTGCTATTGCCGGCTTTGCCGTCACTTTTCATACTGGCAACCCATGGTTAGGGTCTGTTGCTGCGATGTGTGCAGGTGCGATATTTTCTTTGATTTTTGCTTTTTTAAGTATTACGTTACTGGCTAATCAAGTCGCAACGGGTCTAGCCTTAGCCATCTTTGGGGTGGGGCTGTCAGCTTTTATCGGAAAGCCCTACGAATCTGAAACCCTCTCTGTCGTAGCCCCCCTGCGAATACCTTTTATATCTGACATTCCCATCATTGGCGAGGCTCTTTATAACCAGCAATTTATTGTGTATGTCTCGTGGGCTTTATTTTGGGGAATTTTATGGTTTTTATACAAAACACGCCAAGGCTTAGTGTTAAGAGCAATCGGTGAATCGCCTACTGTGGCCCATGCTATTGGGTATCCGGTTTTAAAGTATCGCTACTTTGCAGTCTTGTTTGGCGGCGCCATGGCAGGTCTAGGCGGTGCATTCATGTCAATCTTTCATACCCCCTTGTGGTCTGAAGGCATGATTGCCGGCAAAGGCTGGATAGCAATCGCATTGGTTGTTTTTGCGACTTGGCGCCCTTTCAGAGTGATGGTGGGCGCGTATTTATTTGGCGGCGTCATGATTGCACAACTGTTTCTTCAAGGCTCTGGCCTCAAAATTGACTTGCCCTCTCAATTGCTTTCAGCACTACCGTATTTAGCGACCATAATCGTTCTGGTTATGATCTCTAGAAACCCCTTATCAATTCGACTGCACTCACCTGCATCGTTAGGTAAACCGTATCGCCCTGACGCATAATGTTGTTTTATTCACTTATTTTTACTTTTTTTAGCATTATTCATTTTTTTGCTCTGAAATCCCTATTTTTAAAAACGCGTTTTTTCGTTTTGCCTCATCAGTCAATTTTTCAACCTATTTCACGGATTCATTCGTATGAAAATTTCTAAACGTTTAAAAAAATCAATGCTGCTTTTAGCTGCTTTGACGCCCCTATCAGTATTCAGCACCTCTTACGCAGCAGAGCCTGTCAAAGCCTGTTTCGTATATGTTTCACCCATTGGTGATGCGGGCTTTACATTTCAGCACGACAAGGGTCGTTTAGAAATGGAAACTGCGCTTAAAGGTCAAGTCATTACCACTTATGTTGAGAGCGTGCCAGAAGGTCCCGATGCAGAGCGTGTGATTCGTGAAATGGCCACATCTGGTTGTAAAGCCATTTTTGCAACCAGCTTTGGCTATATGAACCCAACAGAAAAAGTCGCGCGCCAGTTTCCTAACGTCGCATTTTTTCATGGCACAGGTTACAAATCGAACGATACCAACTTTGCTAACTACAACGCTCGGTTTTACGAAGGTCGCTACGTGAACGGTATTGTGGCGGGCGAAATGACCAAAACCAATATTTTGGGTTACGTCGCGGCATTCCCTATTCCTGAAGTGATTCAAGGTATTGATGCTTTCACTTTAGGTGCGCGTAGCGTCAACCCAAAAGTAGAGGTGCGCGTTATTTGGGTTAACACATGGTATGACCCCGGTAAAGAGCGTGCAGCTGCCCTGACATTACTATCTCAAAATGCTGACGTTCTGATGCATCACACTGACTCAACCGCGATTGTTCAAGCTGCGCAAGAGAAAGGTAAATATGCATTTGGTTACCACTCAGATATGTCAAAGTATGGTACCGATGCTCAGCTGTCAGCCACCATTCATGAATGGGGAGACTATTACACAGAAAGCATGAAAGCTGTTTTAGCGGGTAATTGGAAGCCCAAAAATATTTGGGGGGGTTACTCAGTCGAAATGATTCGTACCGCACAACTCAACAAAGCTGTGCCTGCTAACGTGGTGGCTGCTGTTCAAAAAGTAGAAGCCAGTATTAAAGCCAATACATTTAACCCATTTACTGGTCCTATTAAAAACCAAGATGGCGTTGTCGTGGTGCCAGCAGGGCAGGTCATGACAGATGCTGAAATTGGCAAGTTAGACTTTTTTGTAGAAGGCGTTGCAAGCAAATTACCTAAAAAATAATTTGATTCACTCTTCAAAGCGCGGACACCTCATGCAGGTTCCGCGCTTTATTTTTTTTAATTGGTGCTGCATGTCACATCACATACCCATGTCTCTGTCATAAAAAATGCATGTTCAAACGGATTATCAATGCAACAAGCCAACCGTGCAGAAATTCATCAGCCCAAGCTTTCGCACGCTTTTTTGTTGATGAATTACGCTGAAATGGCACCACATTCGAGTCGGTATCGCGAGCGACATAGGTGGCGGAACAAGTTTTTCAATGTTACGAAATCTGTCTGATGCTTACAAAGTTTTACAATTGAATCATCAAAATTTATCGGCTAGGCAAGGTCCTTACTTTGCCACGCTGGGCGGGGCACGAGCACTCAAGCTTGATAAACAAATCGGTAATTTTGAAGTGGGCAAAGAGGCTGACTTTATTGTTATAAACCCTGATGCCACAACACTGAGAGCTCAACGCATGGCACACGCAACAAATATTGACGAACGCTTATTTGCTGTAATGATATTGGGTGATGACCGTCACGTTTCTTCTACTTTTATCTTCGGTGAAGCCGTTTATGTAAACTCGATTAGCCCCTAATTAAACTTTATTATTAGTCTATAAACCTCAAGACCTGATACTCTACTTCACTAAACATTCACAAAATAAACGCAACATCAACCTTTGGGGGCACCATGCTCTACGAACTGCTTAAATTACTTCATGTTTTAGCCATTATTGTTTGGGTTGGGGGTATGTTTTTTATTCATTTCTATCTCAGACCCGCATTGGGCCAACTTGAGTTGCCCACGCGCTTAAAATTTATGCATCAAGTTTTAGGGCGTTTTTTTAAGACAGTTATTTATGCCTCTGTTACCACACTTGTAACAGGCTACTGGATGATCGGGCGCGTAGCCCGTGCCTCATCTGAAGCCAACATCCCTTTTGCCATGCCCTTAAGCTGGACCATCATGGCCGTGCTAGGTACCATCATGGTATTAATATTTTTTTCATATTCGCTTTGCAATATTCAAGCGTTTTACCTTAGCTACCTTTGCACAAGATTGGGACGCCGCGGCTAAAAGTATGCAAACAATTCGTACCTGGGTCGGTATTAATTTGTTGATTGGCGTGGTAACTGTATTGGTTGCGTTGTCGGGTGGTATTTAAGCCTTACCCTTACTCATATGCAACACATACCAAGGGCAACATAACAAAAAGCGCACTCGTATGAGTGCGCTGACCGTTACTGAATTGGTGGGCGATAGTGGGTTCGAACCACTGGCTTCCACCGTGTGAAGGTGGCACTCTACCCCTGAGTTAATCGCCCAATGAAATAAAATCAACAATTAAAGATTATACATGGGCGCTGCTGTCAGCGTGACACGCTCTTATTTGTTGCAGAACCACTTGAAAGACCTGTCAAACTGAAGTTCCTGCAGCACTACGCCATGCGCATTTTCCATCAACAAGCTTATCAAGCGTATTCAGGTAAGCCTCATGTGCAGCCTGCTCTTCAATTGTTATAGTAACCGTGGCAAGTACCTTAATCTCTTTATCATGTGTGGCTTGACCCATTAGCGCCACAGATTTTGATTCAAGATGGCTAAATTCATCAATGGCCAAGCTATCTTGACCTCGAGTCATCGCCAACCAAACCTCAGCAAGTAAACGTGCGTCAAGCAACGCACCATGCAGCGCTCGGTGTGCATTTGAAACACCATATCGGTCACAAAGTGAATCAAGGGAATTACGTTTACCTGGGTGCAACGACCGGGCATGCAACAAAGAATCTGTTACCCCGCTACAAAACTCAATAAGGGGTGGACGCCCTAAACGCGAAAGCTCTGCATTGAGAAATTTCAAATCAAACGGCGCATTATGAATAATGAGCTCGGCACCCTCAACAAATGCCAAAAAATCATCGACCTGACTTTCAAAGCGTGGCTTATCAGATAAAAACTCGCTTGATAAACCATGCACATTGAGCGCCCCCAGATCACTTTCGCGATCTGGATTTAAATAGGTATGAAAATCTTTACCCGTGACCAAACGATTGACGACCTCTATGGCACCAATTTCAATCACACGATGGCCCTGATTTGGGTCAAGGCCGGTTGTTTCTGTATCAAGAATGACCCAACGCACGAGCAAGTTCCCCTTTTAGTCTTTAACTTAGTTTTGATGAGCGGGATGGTTAGGCTCACCTTTTTTTTGTTCGCCCTTTTCTTTGCCACGAATACGTCGATCAGCAATTAAGGTGTAGGCGACAGGCACCACAAATAGCGTTAAAAAAGTACCCAAGGTTAAACCGCCCACCAGAACCCAACCAATCTGTTCACGCGATTCAGCCCCAGCGCCAGTGGCTAAAGCCAAAGGCACCACACCGAGCACCATTGCACCGGTCGTCATTAAAATAGGCCGTAACCTCAACACGCTCGATTGAATGACCGAATCAAACATATCGTGACCCTCTTCACGCAACTGAGTTGCAAACTCAACAATCAAAATACCGTGCTTGGTAATTAAACCCACTAAAGTCACTAAGCCGATCTGGCTATATATTGATAGCGTGCCCCCAGATAGCCACAAGGCAAGCATCGCGCCTGTCATAGACAGCGGTACCGTCAGCATTATAATAAAAGGGTTGCGCCAGCTTTCAAACTGAGCGGCTAATACCAAATAAATAAAAATCAAAGCCAAACCAAACACCACGTAAATGCTGCCTGAGGCATCACGAAACTCGCGTGACTGACCATCTAAATCTAACTGTACTGTAGGCGGGAACTCTTGCCTGGCCAGCTTAGTCATTTCATCAAGCACTTCACCCATCGCATAACCGGGGTTTATAGTGGCCAACACCTTCACAGCACGCAAGCGATTAAAGTGATTGAGAGATTGCGGTGAAACGCCCTCTTCTATCTTAACCACGTTATCGAGTTGCACCATCGCATTAGATTTACCTCTAACGTAAATATCAGAAATATCACGTGGGTCTGTTCGATCACGCGGTGCAACTTGAACAACCACGTTATATTGCTCACCCTCTTCTTTGTAGCGCGTCACCTGACGGCCCCCCAACATTGACTCAATGGTGCGCCCTACTGTACTGACATCAACGCCCACATCAGCCAGTTTTTCTCGATCTATATTGACTCTGAGCTCTGGCGTATTCATACGCAAATCCATCTCAATATTCGCTAAGCCAGGGTATGGTCTGAGCTTGTTTATGTAAGCTTCCACCATGCGGTACAACTCAGCGTATGAAGCCTGGCTCATCACCACAAACTCAATCGGTCTTGAATTAGCACGCAAACCAAAAGAAGGTGGGTTGAGGGGAAAAGCACGTACACCGGGCAGCTGTGCAAACTGCGGCATCAGTGACTGCGTAATGTCTTGTTGCTTACGCTCGCGGTCTTCCCAAGGTTTTAAACGCAAAATCGCAAAACCCTCTGTAACCGTTGGAAAGCCAATTATCAGCTGGCGAGCGACCGCCTCTGGTACCGTTTCGTAAATCGTTTCAATACGTTTAGCATTTTCAAGCGTATAGCTCAGGGTTGCCCCTTCAGGTGCTGTGATCACACCAAAAATAACACCCCGATCTTCAACTGGGGCTAACTCGCTTTTTACGACAGAAAACAACCCAATGCTCGACAATGCAATCACAGCGCCGGCGATCAACACTGACAAACGGTGAGACAGTGCCCAGCGCAAACCGCTTTGATATCGTGCCGTTAATGCATTGAGCCAGCCTTCAACCATGATGTAGAGTTTGCCGTGCGACTTCTTTTGACTCAACATGCGTGAGCACATCATCGGTGTCAGGGTTAGTGCCACAAAACCTGATACCAATACAGCGCCTGCAAGCGTTAAGGCAAACTCAATAAATAAACGACCGGTTCGACCGGTAGCAAAAGCAAGGGGCGCATAAACAGTAACTAGCGTCAACGTCATGGCTACAACTGCAAAACCAATTTCTTGCGAGCCTTTTATGGCAGCTTGAATGGGTTCCATACCGTCTTCAATATGCCGGTAAATATTTTCAAGCACCACAATCGCGTCATCAACGACCAGACCAATGGCCAAAACCATGGCTAACAACGTCAATGTATTGATCGAAAAACCAAACAAATACATAATGCCGCAAGCACCAATTAACGATACAGGAATGGTCACAATCGGTATTAAACTCGCGCGAACATTACGCAAAAAAAAGAAAATCACCAACACGACTAATACGACTGCTTCCGCGATCGTTTTATATACTGACTCAATAGATTTTTCAATGAAAACTGAGGTGTCATATGACACAATCAATTCCATACCTTTAGGTAAGTTTTTGTTGATTTCTGCAACCTCTTTCCTGACAGCTTGTGACAGGTAAAGAGGGTTTGCAGTGGCTTGTTTGATGACACCAATATTGAGGGCATTAGAACCGTTATAACGGGCAGAGATGCGTTCAGATAACGGTGCGATTTCAACTTTAGCGAGATCTTTTACACGCACGGGGTAGCCTTGCACGTTCGCCACAATAACGTTTTCAAATTGCGGTACGGTTCGCAAGTCAGTTGATGACACGACTGAAAACTCTCTTGTGCTTGACTCAATTCGACCCGCCGGAATTTCAACGTTTTGTGCTCTCAGTGCATTTTCAATATCTTGCACGGTTAGGTTGTATGCCGCGAGTTTTTCACGATCAACAAAAATACGCATTGACGGTGTACGCTCACCAAAAACACGCACTTCAGCCGCGCCGGGCAAAACAGACAAACGTGTTTTTATGTACCGAGTGATGTAGTCAGACACATACATGGTTGATAAATCAGCGGCTTGAACGGCAATATAAATAATCGGTCTAGAGTCAGCCTCAACTTTTGAGACGATGGGTTCGTCAATATCGTCTGGTAACAAGCGACGTGCTCGAGACACTTTGTCTCGCACCTCAGCTGCCGCTGCATCGGGGTTGCGAGTTAAATCAAATTTGACATCTATTTGGCTGCGCTCTGAACGGCTGCGCGAGGTCATGACCGAAACACCCTCAATGCCTGATATTTGATCTTCTAGGGGTTTAGTGACTTGTGATTCGACCACTTCAGGCGACGCACCTTTGTAAGTGGTGTCGACCGACACAACCGGTTCGTCGATATTTGGGTACTCTCTTACACTCAGTCGAGAGTAAGACATTAGACCGATCAAAACAACAGCGAGTGACAACACTGAGGCAAAAACAGGTCTGCGTACGCAAATCTCTGAAATTTTCATGGTGTTTTTAAGTTATTCGGCGAATTTAGACTGGGTTGGCCTGAAACAGTGGGTGCATTTTGCTCAACTTTAGCTTTTTGCGTGAGGTCTTGAGCAATGGCGGAAGCCAAAGGTATATCGCCGATCACTTTAACAAGCGCTTTGTCGCGAATACGCTGTATGCCCGCAATCACAACAACATCATTCGGTTTTAAGCCCGTGCGTATTTCAACTAAACCACTGTGCCGCTCGCCTATCGTTACTTCAACTTGTTCAGCACGATCATTGACAACACGATATACATATTGATTTTGACCCGAGGGCGATAAAGCAGACTCAGGCACCACAAGAGCAGGCGTATCTTGCGTTAATAGTTGAACCCTGGCGAACATACCCGGGCGAAGCTGACCCGCTTCATTATCTACCGCGGCTCGAATCAAAACTGAACGCCCCCCCGCTTCCACAAGCGGGCTAATTGCAAAGACGTCACCCCGAAATCGTTGATTAGGCAGCGCATCAACCCTGATTTCAAGCTGCTGGCCTGTTTTAACTTGTGCAACGTACAACTCAGGCAAACGAAAATCGACCTTCAATTTTTGAATCGACTCAAGCGGAGCCAAATCCAGACCTGGGCTGACGTATTCGCCTATTGATACAGATCGCAAACCAATCACCCCATCAAACGGCGCATTAATACGCATTTTTTCAAGTTTGGCTTGTGCTAAATCAACTGCAGATTGCTGAACTTTAAAGCTATTTGATGCATCGTCACGGGCCTCTTTACTCACGAAACCTTCAGAAAAAAGTTGTTTGGCACGGTTTTGCCTGCCTTGTGCAATCGCTAAACTGGCACGCGCTTGTTCGAGTTCGGCGCGTGCAACGGCATCATCGAGTTGGAATAACAATTGATCTTTGACAACAGGCCGACCTTCTTTAAAATTAATTTCAGCAATACGCCCCGTTTGTTCTGCACGCAACATAACCGATTCGTCAGACTTCAAAGAACCCACAGCCGTTAAACCTTTAGCAAAAGGTATCAACTCAGCTTGTGCAACCTCAACAGGTGTTGCACGCACGACATGGGGCGTTGCTGGTGCACTTTTTACGGGTACGGCACTCGCTGTTGATGAGGTTAATAATTTAGGGCCGTACCAACCAACGCCAATACCCACAATCAATATCGCAATAGGCAAAGCCCAGCGTAAGTATTTTTTCATTTAGATTGCAAAGCTTTAAGTACACCTTGGTTGGCTAATTGGTCAGCACGTTCGTTGCCAACATCACCCGAATGACCTCTGACCCAACGCCACTGAACTTGACGCTCACTGACTAATACGTCAAGAGCCTGCCAAAGATCAGCATTTTTTACAGGCTTACGATCAGCTGTTTTCCATTGACGGCGTTTCCAGTTCGGCAACCACTCGGTCATACCTTTATGAACATACTGTGAATCAGTATGCAAAATAATACGTGTGTCAGGTTTAACTGCTTCAAGGGCTTTTAAAACAGCCGTCATTTCCATGCGATTGTTGGTCGTGTGCACTTCACCACCACAAAGCGTTTGCTCTTTACCCTCTACGATGAATAACACACCCCAACCCCCTACTCCAGGGTTACCTTTGCAAGCCCCATCTGTCCAAGCGTTGACGTGATGGTCAGTGGTGGGTTCGGTTGTGATGGGTAAATCAATGAGTTCGAGTTGGGTTGGCGTTGAATAAATCATGACCCTTTTTGCTCAGACAGCGTTTTTGTAAATGATTCAGCCATATAACGAGATTTTTGATAGGTTGCACCGACAGTTTGGCGTGAATGACGTCGTTTTTTTTGTCGCTTCCAATTTGGGGTAATTAAATGCATACTCGCAACTTTTTTAACAGCAGACACGACATACACAGCACCAAATATTGGCCACCAACGGTCGCCAGCAGGTTCCATAAACGTAAATCGATTAAGCCATTTTTGTGATCTTAACGCTGGGGTGTAGCAGCCAAAATGACCCCGATCAATTTCAAATGAAAGCAACCTGAGCCAGTCTTTTATCTTATTTGGTGCCACATCATCTTCTAAACACGAGGGTAACCAAGGTGTTAAAAAGGGTAAGCGATGACGAAACCCCCAAAGACTTAAGGGGTTGAAGCCTGAAATCACCACGCGACCTTCTGGTACTAAAACACGCTGTGCTTCTCTGAGCACGGCATGTTGATCTTGAGAGCACTCAAGCGCATGGGGCAAGATCAATAAGTCGATACTGTTACTATCGAAAGGCAAATACTCTGGCTCGGCGACCACGTTTGCCTGCCAAACATTTGCTTTTGACGGCTCAATTAAGGTTTGACCTACATAAGCCTTAAAGGGCATACGATTTTGACGCAATAAGTTTACCTGAGGTAGACCAACCTGTATGGCTCGATAACCAAACACATCTGCAACAAGGGCGTCAATTTTTAATTGCTCCCATTTCAACGCATATTGACCCACATCGGTGTCAAACCAGCTTTGCAGCTCTACAATTGGTTGTTGGGAATTTGGAACCATGGCATTTAAAACCTATGACAATCAATCAAACTTCAAACACTTCTCTATATTCGTCTTATCGAATTCGCCCCATCTCGGCTTTTAACGACAATTACATATGGCTTATTGATGACGGGCATTTTGCCTGTGTGGTTGACCCCGGCGATGCAACACCCGTCATAGAAGCCATTAATCAAGATAGCCTTAAATTAACCCATATTTTACTCACCCACCACCACCATGACCATGTGGGCGGCGTAAATACTCTTGTACAAACCTTTGGAGCACAAGTCTGGGGGCCAGCAGGCGAGGTGTTACCGCAATGCGATCACGCGCTTGTTGAGAACGATCAGGTTTTATTAGAACAGCCCAATTTGACCTTTACAGTGCTCGATATTCCGGGCCATACAGCTGGGCATATTGCGTTTAAAGGCTTAATTAACGAACAACCCGTCGTCTTTTGTGGCGACACGCTTTTCGCAGGGGGTTGTGGTCGCATTTTTGAAGGCACACCCGCCCAAATGTATGCTTCGCTTCATAAACTGGCACAGCTTTCAGGCGAAACAAGGGTATATTGTGCCCATGAGTACACGCTGGCAAATCTAAAATTTGCACTCGCTGTCGAGCCTAATAATGCAAAACTCATGGCGCGTTATGAAGAAACGCAAACGCTGCGACGCGATCGATTGCCTACCGTACCCTCAACTGTTGCCATTGAAAGGGCAACCAACCCTTTTTTGCGGGCGCTAGAGCCTGAGGTTTATCAATCTGCGCAACAGCATCAAGCGCATGCTGAGCACCAACCGGTTGAAACGTTTACGATTTTAAGAAATTGGAAAAATAGTTTTTAACTTTTTTTTCAATGCATGACAGAGAATGACAGCGAATGACAGCGAATAATTAACAGCTTCTGTGAAGTCGAATTTAAAAATGAATTTATGAATATTTAAAATGAGCTTTAATACATTGAATACAAAGTTATCTAACGTTTACCGCTTACTCATTGCTCTGTGTTTTGCAGGCCTGGCTGGGTGTGCCAATTTACAAGAAACAGCGCAAACATCGAGCGGTGGTGAAATAACCAGTCGAACAGTCGATCTCACAACCCCCCCTGTTGATGTATGGGAGCGCATTCGACGCGGCTATGCCATTCCAAACTTAAACTCACCCATAGTTGACAAATGGACGAAATATTACGCTTCACACCCTGAAGCCATTCAACGTATGGCTGATCGAGCTGGCATTTACTTGTACTACATTGTTGACGAAATCAATCGCCGAAAAATGCCAACTGAACTGGCGCTTTTACCGTTTGTTGAAAGCGCATACAACCCGTCAGCTTACTCAAGGGCTCGCGCTGCAGGCTTATGGCAATTTATACCCAGTACCGGTACGCAATTTAAACTTAAACAAGACTGGTGGCGTGACGAACGCCGCAACCCCATCGCATCAACGAATGCAGCACTAGACTACCTTGAGTATTTATATGAATTTCAAGGTAGTTGGTATTTGGCCTTAGCCTCTTACAACTGGGGTGAGGGGTCTGTTGCTCGGGCTATGAATAAAAATTTGCAAGCTGGTAAGCCGACTGATTACATGTCTCTCAAAATGCCGGCAGAAACAGAAAATTATGTACCTAAATTGCAAGCGATTAAAAACATTGTGGCTGACCCTGAGCGCTACGCTGTCATATTACCTATTGTCAGCAACGAGCCCTACTTTGTGACCATCAAAAAAAATGCAAACATCGACACAGTTGTTGCTGCGCGTTTAGCTGAAATGCCTTTGGCTGAGTTTGAAGCCCTAAACCCGAGTTTTAATCAGGGTGTCATTTTGGCAGATATGCAACAAGAAATTATCTTGCCTCGTGACAAGCTCAAAATTTACACCGATAACTTAATGACTTTCGAAGGTGAGCTCACAAGCTGGAAAACCTACCCCGCTAAAGAAGGGCAAGCGATATCCAGTATTGCTAAAGAATTTAATGTCTCAGAGGCCAGCTTAAGACGCGCCAACGGCTTGGGCAGTCAAATACGACGATTGCCGAACGATCAAGCTATGATTATTCCTGCACCCGGTACCGTTGATACACAAGCAACCATCACGGCGCCCCAATCTGTGCAAGCGCAAGCCACTCAAAGAAAAAAAGGGTCTGCCAAAGCGGTTTCAGATCGCGTTAAAAAAGGCGAAACGTTATCTAATATTGCGAAACAGTACAACATATCTGTACCCACACTCTTAGCGGCCAACAACTTGCGGTCTTCAAATATTAAAACGGGACAAACACTACGTATTCCACATTAAAATAAGTACTGCGTCTCATTTATTTAATGAATCATAACTAAAACTTCAACATAATCGTTACCTGATCACAAGGACCTCTCACATGGCTTTTCTAAAAGGCAAACAAATTTTAATCACTGGCGTGATCTCAAACCGCTCCATTGCTTACGGTATTGCCAAACAGTGTCAAGAACAAGGGGCCGAACTCGCCTTCACCTATGTCGGCGACCGATTCAAAGACCGTGTAATTGATTTGGCAGCAGATTTTGGTTGCAAGCTTGTGTTGCCCTGTGACGTCGCTGAAGATGATTCTATTCAAGCATTGTTTGATTCATTGGGTCAGACTTGGCAGGGGCTAGATGGTTTAGTTCATTCTATTGGTTTCGCCCCACGTGAAGCGATTGCCGGTACATTTTTAGAAGGCCTGTCGCGCGAGGGTTTTCGTATTGCCCATGACATTTCCGCATACAGCTTTCCAGCCATGGCTAAAGCAGCATTGCCTATGATGAAAGATCGCCAAGGCGCTTTATTGACGCTCAGTTATTTAGGAGCTGAACGAGTCGTATCAAATTACAACACCATGGGTTTAGCTAAAGCATCGCTTGAAGCCAGCGTACGATACTTGGCAAACGATTTAGGCCCACTCGGTATTCGAGTAAATGGCATTTCTGCAGGCCCCATAAAAACATTGGCAGCCAGTGGCATAAAAGACTTTAATAGCATTCTTAAATTTGTTGAAAATAACGCACCATTACGCCGCAACGTTACCATTGAAAATGTGGGCAATGCTGCCGCTTTTTTATTGTCAGACTTAGCCGCGGGTATCACAGGCGAAATTACACACGTTGATTCAGGTTTTTCAACAGTTGTATCAGGTTTGTCAGAGTAAGAAATTTCCCGCCGAACTTAGGCGGGGGTTTTGTGGAAACTTGATTAACAGGCTATCGCTATTAATGGTAGCCGAGTGCTTTAAACCCAGCACCGACCCCCCCTGCAACTAAAATCACATAAACAGGGTTAATGCGTGTGCGTAAAATAATACCAAAAGTAACAACCGCTAAACCAATGCTTAATGGTCCTGACAATGCCGCGCGGGCAACCGCATACACACCCGAACACATTAAACCGATTGAAATCGGTTCAAGTGCATTTTGCACCGCACGCCGCCAAGGGGTGTCGCCAATTCGGTTCCACAAGCGGCCGATCGCAAAACACAAAATACTAGATGGTAGAAAAAAAGCAATACCCGTGATGAGTGCACCCGTCGCACCCATAATCTTATAGCCAAAAATAAGCACCATGGTCATATTAGGACCCGGTGCTAATTGGCCAACGCTATAAACATGGACAAACATTTCAGAAGAGATTTGATAGCGGTAGTTGTCAACAAAGATGGCCGTTCTTTCATGCTGCCTGTTTTAAATTAATAGATTCATTGATGTGCTCTTTTGGTGGGTTAAGCCAGACTTCATTAATGGGTTGCCAATTGCGAGTTGACCGATTGTTCCAACGTTTAGGC
>CAMCYB010000024.1 GCA_945883615.1 Bordetella parapertussis
AATAACGTTTAAATAACGTTTAAATAACGTTTAAATAACGTTTAAATAACGTTTAATCGGCATAAACGCTGCTTCAGAGATTTCGCTTGTTGTAATTATTTAGAATGTAGGGTTATTAGAGATAATCTATTGATATTTAACAAATTTATATTAAATAAACATGACCTTTAAAAGTAAGTGCAGTATAATCACCAGTGTTTAAGCTCATTGAGATGACCCTATATTTATGGAAACCGTTCTGTCATATTTAGCGCATGGTTTAACCCAAGCTTCAGTTTGGGAAGTGATTGTGTTCACGCTTATCGTGACGCACATCACAATTGTGTCGGTTACGATTTTCTTGCATCGTTCGCAGGCTCATCGCGGGCTTGATATTCATCCAGCCTTAGCGCATTTTTTCCGTTTTTGGCTTTGGCTGACCACGGGCATGGTGACCAAAGAGTGGGTTTCTATTCACCGCAAGCACCACGCACGCTGTGAGCGTGAAGGTGATCCCCATTCCCCTATGATTTTTGGTATTGGTCGTGTCATGTTTCGTGGCGCCGAGCTCTACCGCGAAGAATCGCGTAACAACGAAACCACTGCAAAATTTGGTCATGGTACCCCTAACGATTGGGTTGAACGCAATATTTATACCAAGCACTCAGCGCTAGGCATTTTGATTATGCTGGGCATCGATCTCATGTTGTTTGGTACCTTAGGCCTTGCCGTTTGGGCTGTTCAAATGGCCTGGATTCCCTTTTGGGCTGCGGGTGTTGTTAACGGTATCGGTCATTACTGGGGCTATCGCAATTTCGCCAGCCCCGATACAAGCACAAATGTGTCACCTTGGGGCATTATTATTGGTGGTGAAGAGTTGCATAACAACCACCATGCTTATGGTACTTCAGCCAAATTTTCAAGTAAGTGGTACGAGTTCGATATTGGTTGGTTCTACATCACCATCTTTCGCGCATTTGGCTTAATTAAAGTGCGCAAAATGGCGCCTAAGCTAGAGCTTGAGCCGCATGGCAAAAAAGGTATTGATTTACGTACGTTGCAAGGTGTTATTGCTCATCGCTACGAGATCTTGGGTCGTTTCACAGGTCTTATGCGCCAAGCGTGTTTTGATGAAATTAAACGCAACAAGCAGTCAGGTGGTGTCGTTGCCCATACTGAGTCACTCGTTTCTGCAACCCATTGGTTAGGCCGCGGCGATGAAACCTTGGCTCAACCAGAACGTGATCGTATTAATCAAGCGCTTGCTCAAACCCCATCATTGTCTACTTGGGTGCACATGCGTCATGACTTAAGTCGTTTATGGGAAGGTTCAAGCGCATCTAGCGAGCAACTTCTACATGACTTGCAAGCTTGGTGTCAACGCGCCCAACAAAGTGGTATTACCAGCCTTGAGGAATTCGCTTTGCGATTACGCCGCTATGCGGCATGATCGATCACCTCAATGATCCACAGCGCGCGGCCGTTACAATTGATAGCGGTCACGCGCTAGTTTTAGCGGGTGCTGGTAGTGGCAAAACGCGGGTTCTTACAACACGCATTGCTTGGCTCATACAAAATGGTTTGACAAGTCCATTTGGTATTTTGGCTGTCACTTTCACGAATAAAGCCTCTAAAGAAATGCAAGTTCGCGTTGCGAGTTTGCTACCGATCGACACTCGAAACATGTGGGTCGGTACTTTTCATGGCCTTTGTCATCGTTTACTGAGGGCTCACTTTCGTGATGCAGGTTTGCCTCAAGGCTTTCAAATTCTTGACACGGCAGATCAACTTAGCCTCATCAAGCGGCTTTTAAAAACCAATCAAATCGACGACGAAAAGTTTACGCCGCGCGATGTGCAGCGTTTCATTAATAGCGCCAAAGAAGAGGGTTTGCGCTCACATGCCGTTGAGGTGAGTGACCCCCATCAACGGCGTATGGTCGAAATATACGCACTTTATGAAGCGCAATGCCAACGTGATGGCGTCGTTGATTTTGCAGAGCTACTTTTACGTGTGCTTGAGTTACTTGAGCGTCACGAACCTATTCGGGCGCACTATCAACGGCGGTTTCGGCATATTTTGGTTGATGAGTTTCAAGATACAAACGCATTGCAATATCGCTGGCTAAAGCTTTTGTCAGGCGGTGGCGCCAATATATTTGCTGTGGGTGACGATGATCAGTCTATTTATGCATTTCGTGGCGCTGATGTCGGCAACATGGCCGACTTTGAGCGCGATTATGCTCGGGGTGCAGTGATACGTCTGGAACAAAACTACCGTTCGCAAGGGCATATTCTTGATGCGGCTAATCATCTGATTGCCCATAACAGTCACCGTTTAGGTAAAAACCTCTGGACCGATCAAGGTGAGGGTGAGTTGATTCGTGCAGTTGAGCTACCTTCTGATGGGGCTGAGTCACAGTGGTTAATCGATGAAATCAAAGCGTTGGTGGGTGATGGTATAACTCGATCAGATATTGCAATTTTGTATCGCAGTAACGCTCAGTCGCGCGTGATTGAACATGCTTTATTTTCAACTGGCATACCGTACCGCGTTTATGGTGGTTTACGTTTTTTTGAGCGCCAAGAAATTAAACACGCCTTGGCTTACCTTAGACTAGTCATGAGTCGTGATGATGACACCTCGTTTAATCGAGTTGTTAACTTTCCAGCCAGAGGTATCGGCGCGCGCACGGTTGAGTCATTGGTTGATCAAGCTCGAACTCACAACACAACTTTCTCGCAATCTGTTGCCCGGGTAGCAGGCAAGGGGGGTAGCAGCTTAGCCCAGTTCAGCCGCTTGATTGAAACGACGGCGCAAGAAACGCGTTTACTCACTTTATCTGAAGCAGTCGAACACATTATTGAGGCGTCGGGGTTACTGCACCACTATCGTGGTGAAAAAGAAGGTGCTGAACGTATAGAAAACTTAGGCGAATTGGTCAACGCCGCGACTGTTTTTGAAACTGAACATGATTTGTCAGGTCTGCCGTCAGGTGAGCCTGCAAAGACCTTAATTGAATTGATGCCAGACGATAGCGTTGAAGAATTAGGTCTTAATTTGCCTATTGCCCAAACCCCTTTATCAGCTTTTTTAGCACACGCTGCCCTTGAATCGGGCGATAACCAAGCACAAGCCGGTCAAGATGCTGTTCAAATGATGACGGTGCATGCTGCTAAAGGCTTAGAGTTTGACGCCGTGTTTATTACCGGCCTCGAAGATGGCTTGTTTCCCCACGAAAACAGTATTATTGACCCATCTGACCTCGAAGAAGAACGTCGCTTGATGTATGTTGCGATTACCCGTGCGCGTAAACGTTTATATATGACCATGGCTCAAAGCCGCATGTTGCATGGTCAAACGCGCTACGCTGTGCGTTCACGTTTTCTAGACGAAGTGCCTGAAAACCATGTTAAGTGGTTAACAGTTCGGGGTGTCTCAAATGACATGTCAACTCAGTCTTATGCTCGCGCTTTTGGTGCGGGTGGGGCAAACAACTCACGTTCAAATCAATACGGTGGTTCTGCTCTTTCAAAAGGCCCCTCATCTGGCCTACAAATTGGCGCACAGTTGTTTCGGGTGGGTCAAGGCGTGCGCCATGCTCGCTTCGGTGAGGGTACCGTTATCGGTCTGTCAGGTTCTGGGCTTGATGCTCAAGCGCAAATTCACTTTGCAGAGGTTGGCTCAAAAACGCTGGCGCTGGGCATTGCAAAGCTTGATATCATAACTTGACTTAACCTAGCTCGATTTGACCTAGCTTGACCCGACAACCCCATCACTTCACTGACAATGCTTCAAGCTCTTCTTGTAGGGCCAACCAACGGCTTTCAGTTTGTTCAAGCGATTGCTTTAAAGTACTGTGCAAAAGTGTTGCGTCGCGTTGTGCTTCTTTGTTTGATTCACTATAAAAATGTGGCTCAGCCATACGTCGATTCAACTCATTCAACGTCTGCGTTTCTCGCGAGATGACTTGTTCAAGTTGTTTAAGCGACTGCTCAATGGGTTTGCGCTGATCTGACAACGCCCGACGTCGCTGTGCCTCTTCACGTTTCTGTTGCTTTCTTTCGCTGGCATCAAGCGCTAATGCAGGCTTTGCTCCAGCATCTTTTTGCCCATCACTATGAATGGTTAAGCCATCAACCCCTTCGCCGTTTGCAAATTTAGGGTTACGTTTATTTTCAGCGCCTTGGTTTTGTACAACATAGGTACGATAATCTTCAAGGTCACCATCAAAGGGTTTCGCTTCACCTTTTGACACTAACCAAAATTCATCGACAGTGGTGCGTAAAAGATGACGGTCGTGCGATACCAGCAACATGCCACCTTCATACTCAGCGAGTGCAGCGGTTAAAGCTTCGCGTGTTTCAACATCTAGGTGATTACTTGGCTCGTCAAGCACCAGCAAATTAGGTTTATGCCAAACAACTAAGGCCAGTGCCAGTCGGGCTTTTTCACCGCCTGAAAAAGGTTCAATCACTTCGTTAACTCGGTCACCTGAAAAACCAAAACGACCCAAATAGTTGCGTAATAACTGCTCACGTGTGTCGGGTGCAATGCGCATCAGGTGCTGCAATGGGGTTGATTGAATATCAAGCGTATCGAGCTGATGTTGCGCAAAATAACCCACAACTAAACCCTTTGCGTCAACCACTTGCCCTTTTACAGGTGTTAATTGGCCTGCAATAGTCTTAATGAGTGTGCTTTTACCCGCGCCATTAATACCTAAAACACCAATACGTGCGCCTGCAGGTATACGAAGGTTCACATCATGCAAAATGGTGATGTCATGGCTACCCGGCACCATAGGGTCTGCAGCGTAGCCCATGTTGGCATGATCAAGAGCGACCAACGGGTCTGGCATATGGGTGGGTGAGGGTATTGATATGTCAATGGCTGATTCAGCCAATATGGGAGCCAACTCTTGCATGCGTGCCAAGGCTTTTACTCGACTTTGGGCTTGTTTTGCTTTTGATGCCGTCGCTTTAAATCGGTCAATAAAATGTTGCATTCGTGCGGTTTCACGCGATTGACGGTCATGTGCTTGACGCACTTGTTTGAGTCGTTCAGCGCGTTGTTGCACAAAGTCATCATAGCCACCCTTGTAGCGGGTTATAACAGATTGATCGATGTGTAAAATTGTGCGGGCAACCGCATCTAAAAACTCAGTGTCGTGTGAAATCAACAACACGGTACCCGTGTACGTGTCGAGCCAGCGCTCAAGCCACAGCATGGCGTCTAAATCAAGGTGGTTGGTCGGTTCGTCAAGCAGTAATAAGTCAGAGGGTGCCATCAGCGCACGCGCTAAGTTTATGCGCATTTGCCAGCCCCCTGAAAAGGTGCCAACAGGTTGCAACCATTGTTCGGGCGTAAAGCCCAAACCGGCTAAAAGTTGTTCAGCACGCGCAGGTGCACTCCAGGCATCTGCATCAATTAAGGCCGCCTCAGCCTCTGCAATGCGATGACCGATTTCGTCAGCATTGCCTGCATGATGCTCAAGCGTGTCAAGTGCTTTACGCTTCATTTCAAGCGCTCTTAATTGTTGATCACCATCAATGACATGCTCACGAGCCGGTTTATGCCGGTCGGGTATTTCTTGTTCAACCCAAGACAAGCGCCATGTTTCTGGTAAATCAATACGTCCGGCATCGGCATCTATTAAGCCACGGATCAAGGCAAACAAAGATGATTTGCCACACCCATTTCGACCCACCACACCGACACGTTCACCTGGGTGCACGACAAATGAAGCGCGATCTAGTAAAACACGCGGACCCCTTCTGAGGGTCAAATCAGTGGTGCGAATCACGATTGCAACTGCGCAGCAGTCAACATCATGATTTGATCTTGCGTTGCGAGTGTATCGATCCAGACGGGTGAAAGATGACCAAAAGAGGCATCAAAATGAGCTCGCTCATGGCCGATTTCTAAAAATAGCACACCATCAGGCGTCAATTTTTTTGCGCACTGATTCAGTAAATGACCTATTAAGCGCATACCATCTTTGCCCCCTGCGAGGGCTAATGAAGGTTCGTGCATAAACTCAGGTGGCAACGATTGCATCGATGCATCGTTAACGTAGGGCGGGTTACAAATAATCATGTTGTAGAAACGTTCAGCTGGAAGGGGTTCAAGTAGGCTGCCTTGGTGCAAGTGCAGTCGAGCATTTAAGTTGTATTCATCGACGTTTGTTTTTGCCACGCGAAGGGCTTCAGTACTGAGGTCGGTTGCGTCAACATGGGCATTAGGCAGAACCAAAGCGGCCAAAATAGCCAGACAACCTGAGCCAGTGCAGACATCAAGCACGTTTGTCATGGCGTGGGGTTCAGCCACCCACGTGTCAAGTTGCGACACGAGCAGTTCAGCAATGGGTGAACGGGGAATAATAACGTTTTGATCAACGTTGAAACGATAGCCTTGTAACCACGCTTCGCCTGTAATGTAGGCAGCGGGTAGCCGTTCGTTTATGCGCTTTGACAAAACATTTAATACGTTTAATCGTTCTGCAGGCAATAATGTGGCGTCAAGAAACGGGTCAAGTTGGTCAATTGGCAAACTTAGGGTGTGCAGCAACAGATAGACCGCTTCATCATAGGCGTTATCAGTGCCTTGCCCAAAAGCAACCTTTGCGTGTGTCATGCTTGAAACAGCAAAGCGAATAAAGTCTCTGAGGGTGCGAAAATGACGGGTGGCTTCGTTGATTTGTTGTGAGTCGAGTAGAGGTTGATTAGGCATTCGGTAATAGACGCTCAAGTACGCGACGGTAGATGTTTTTTAAAGGGTTTAAATCGTTTACAGCAATGTTTTCGTTAACTTGATGAATGCTTTCGTTGCAGGGGCCAAACTCAATCACTTGTGGGCAAATTGAGGCAATAAACCGACCATCAGATGTACCACCGGTGGTGGATAGCTCAGGGGTTAAACCCGTTTCAGATTTGATTGCTTGGGTTAAGGCTTCACTTAACTCACCACGTGGTGTCAAAAAGGGCGAACCACTCAGCAGCCATTCAATTTGAAAGGGCACTTGATGTGCTTCCAGAATGTCAGTGACTCGTTGCTTGAGTGATTCAGGTGTACTGGCAGTTGAAAAACGAAAATTAAAATCAACGACTGCTTGCCCAGGCACCACATTTGAAGCGCCCGCACCCGAGTGATAATTTGAGACCTGCATAGTGGTGGGGGGGAAGTATTCGTTGCCGTTGTCCCAAACTGTTTGAGTCAGAACGGCTAAGGCTGGAGCAAAGAGATGCACGGGGTTTTTTGCCAACTGTGGGTAGGCAACATGCCCCTGTTTACCCACGATAGTGAGTTTTGCTGAGAGTGAACCTCGGCGACCATTTTTAATGGTGTCTCCGATTTTTTTAGACGATGTCGGTTCGCCCACAATGCAATAATCAAGCGCTTCATTTCGAGCTTTTAAAGCGTTACAGACGATTACAGTGCCATGTATTGCCGGGCCTTCTTCGTCAGAGGTTAGTAGCAACGCGATTGAGCCGGTGTGAAGTGGGTTGTGTTGAACAAATTCTTCAATTGCGAGTGTAAAGCCGGCGAGTGAACTTTTCATATCGGCTGCACCGCGACCGTATAAGCGACCCTCGCGAATTGTCGGCTCAAAAGGGTTCGACTGCCACTGCTCAAGCGGCCCCGTTGGCACCACGTCAGTATGCCCAGCAAACACCACGAGTGGGCGTGCAGAGCCACGACGCAACCAGACGTTGGTGACACCGCCTTGCTCAAATATTTCGGCTTTGAACCCAAACGGGGTTAGGCGGTCAATGATTTGTTGCTGACAGGCTTGATCTTCCGGCGTAACGGAAGGGCGTGCAATCAGGTCTTTTACCAAGTCAAGCATGGCATGCTCTGAGGTCATATTTAAGCTCGTAACAAATCGTTAATGCTGGTTTTGGCGCGGGTTTGGGCATCGACGCGTTTAACGATAACGGCGCAGGCTAAGCTATGAGACCCATCGGCAGAAGGTAAGCTACCCGGCACAACAACTGAACCCGAGGGTACCCGCCCATAAATAATTTCACCGGTTTCACGGTTAAATATGCGGGTACTTTGCGAGATAAAAACACCCATCGCTAAAACCGAATTTTCTTCAACAATAACGCCCTCAACGACTTCAGAGCGTGCACCTATAAAACAATTGTCTTCGATGATAGTCGGGTTTGCTTGTAAAGGTTCAAGTACACCGCCAATTCCAACCCCGCCTGACAGGTGTACATTTTTACCAATTTGAGCGCAACTACCAACCGTTGCCCACGTATCAACCATTGTGCCCTCGTCAACAAAAGCCCCAATGTTTACATATGAGGGCATCAACACCACGTTGCGACCGATAAATGCACCGCGACGAGCAACGGCAGGCGGTACGACGCGATACCCCCCTGTTTGAAAGGCGGTTTCACCATAGTCTGAAAACTTTAAGGGTACCTTGTCAAAAAATTGCAAGGGGTTCTGCCCCATCACGACATTTTCATTCATTCGAAATGACAAAAGCACTGCTTTTTTGATCCATTGATGGGTGACCCACTGCCCATCGATTTTCTCAGCGACACGCAGGTTGCCCGTGTCAAGCCCGTCAAGCGTATGTTCGACCGCTTCGCGAATAGCGGCTTCGGTGTTACGAGGCGTTAATGTCGTGCGGGCTTCCCAGCCTTGTTCGATTGTGGTTTGTAGATCAAGAGTCATAGGGTTGTCTGCTTTTTTAAGAAAAAGGTAAATTTAACGAAGTTATTTTAACTCATTGACTTGATACGCTTTGTGCTAAAGCAGCGATTCGATGTGCGGCTTCAACACAATCAGCGAGCGGCGCCACTAAAGCGATACGAATACGGTTAGCGCCTGGGTTGACGCCATTGATTTCACGCCCAACATAGCTGCCTGGTAAGACTCGCACCGCTAGGGTATCAAGTAGTTTAAAGACAAACTCAGGGTCTGAAATAGGCGTTTTAGCCCAAAGATAAAAAGAGGCGTCAGGCCGTTCAACCTCAAGATGTGGCTGCAAAATAGGCAGTACGGCATCAAATTTAGCGCGATATTGCTTGCGGTTGTCTATGACATGGGCTTCGTCTTGCCAAGCTGCCACACTCGCGTGTGACACCACGGGTGACATGGCGCTGCCATGGTAGGTGCGGTAGAGCAAAAACCGTTCTAAAAGCTTGGCGTCGCCCGCTACGAAACCAGAACGCAGGCCGGGTAAATTTGAACGTTTTGACAAACTTGCAAAGCAAACTAGCCCCCGATAATCGGCTCGCCCAAGGGCATGAGCGGCAGCCAACCCCCCAATGGGTGGGGTGTTTTCATCTAAATAAATCTCTGAATAACACTCGTCAGAGGCTATGACAAAACCAAACCGATCTGCCAAACTAAAAATACTTGCCCAATCATCAAGCCCCATTACGCTGCCTGCTGGGTTGCCCGGAGAGCAAACAAACAACAATTGCGTTTGACGCCAAATATCGTCTGGCACACTTGCCCAGTCACTTAGAAAGTGCCGACTGGGGTCGGCATTCACATAATAGGGTTGAGCCCCGCCAAGCAAAGCAGCCCCTTCATATATTTGATAAAACGGGTTAGGGCACACAACGTAGCCCCCTCGGTCAGCATCTAATACAGTTTGAGCAAAAGAAAAAATAGCTTCTCTTGACCCTAAAGCAGGTAAAACTTGAGTTTGAGGGTTCAAAGGGGGAATGCCGTGACGACGAGCAACCCATTGGCAAACTGCTTCGCGCAGCGCGTCGTCACCTTTAGTTGACGGGTAAATCGATAACCCCCCTAAATGGTCGGTTATTGCCAATTTAACGCAGTCTGGCGCAGCATGCTTGGGCTCACCGATAGACAGATCAATGAGCTTTAGACCTGTTTGTTGTGGTTTTGCGGCAATAAGCAATGCTCGTAATTTTTCAAATGGGTAAGGTTGGAGTAGATTGAGTTTTGGGTTCATACTCATTATTTTACGCAAGACTTGGCGTACAGGGTAAAACCGAGCGATTGACTACGCTACAATATGCGCTGATTGCGAAGGTGGCGAAATTGGTAGACGCACCAGGTTTAGGTCCTGACGCCTGTAAGGGTGTGCGGGTTCGAGTCCCGCCCTTCGCACCATTTTTTAACCCCTTGTTTCTTTTTGAAACATTTTGTAGAGTCAATAGGTAACTTATGCAGCCTGTGGTTGAAACCCTTGCCGGCCTTGAGCGCCGTATAGAATTGTCTGTCTCTTTGTCTGACATTGAAAAAAAAGTTCAAGCCGAACTCAAGCGCGTAAGCCGTTCGGCTAAAGCACCCGGGTTTCGTCCAGGCAAAGTTCCTATGTCGATGCTCGAAAAATCGCATGCGCCGAGTATTCGTTATGACGCGATCAATCAAACGGTTGGTCAAATGCTTGACGAGCAGTTGTCACAAACGGGTTTACGTGTTGCGGGTTCACCTTCGCTTGAAGCTAAAACCGAAGGGGTGGCAGACGATACCTTGGCTTTCTTAGCCACGTTTGAGGTCTACCCTGAAGTTGCCTTACCTGATTTAAAAACTTTATCAGTCAAACGCGCGGTATGCCCTGTTACCGACGCTGAAGTTCAACGTACCGTTGACGTGTTACGCGAACAGCGTGCTGAATATGTAATCGTGGCTGACCGCGCTGCAGAAAAAAACGATCGGGTCAAACTTGATTTTGTCGGCACATTAGACGGTACGCCCTTTGAAGGCGGAACGGCCACTGACTTTGAATTTGATCTTGGTAAGGGTCGCATGTTGCCTGAGTTTGAGGCCGCTGCAGCGGGTTTGAAAGCGGGCGAGAATAAAGTATTTCCGTTGACATTTCCGGAAGATTACAACGGCAAAGATGTTGCGGGTAAAACGGTTGAATTCACGATTACAGTTAAATCAGTGTCAAAGCCCAATTTGCCTGAAATTGATGCTGATTTTGCCAAAGCACTGGGTCAACCTGAAGGTGATGTTGAAAAGTTGATGGCTGATGTAAAGGGTAATATTGAGCGTGAAGTCAGTGGTCGTGTTTTAGCAAAAACCAAAGCCAGCGTCATGGACGCTTTGGTGGCAACTGCACAGTTTGATATTCCAAAATCATTGCTTGAAAGCGAAACACAAAGCCGCATTCAAGTTGCGCGTGAACAACTCAAACAACGCGGCATGCCAAATGCTGATACCTTCCCCATTCCCGCTGATGCCTTCACAGAAGAAGCAACACGTCGTGTCAAGCTTGGTTTGATGATTGGTGAATTAATTAAAGTGTCTGGCTTGCAAGCCAAACCAGAGCAAGTGCGCACCCGTATTGAAACCTTTGCGCAAGGTTACGAGAACCCTGCACAGGTTGTTAGTTATTATTTATCTGATCGTCAACGCCGCGCTGAAATTGAATCTATTGTGCTCGAAGACAATGTTGTTGAACACATCTTAAGCCAGGCTCAGGTCAGTGACGAAAATGTTAATTTTGATCAAATTATGGGTAACCCCTAATGAATAATTCACATCGTTTTACTGATTTTTACGCGTCAATGTACGGTGGCGAATCGGTGACGCCAACAGGTTCTGGTTTTATACCGATGGTTGTCGAGCAATCTGGCCGGGGCGAGCGTTCATACGATATTTATTCTCGCTTACTTAAAGAGCGCGTTATTTTTCTTGTGGGTTCGGTAAATGACTACACCGCTAACTTAATTGTTGCGCAAATGTTGTTTCTTGAATCTGAAAACCCAGATAAAGATATTTCGTTCTACATAAACTCACCAGGTGGTTCGGTTTATGCTGGCATGGCTATTTATGACACCATGCATTTTATTAAGCCTGATGTGTCAACGATGTGTGTGGGTTTGGCGGCGAGTATGGGTGCATTACTACTTTCCTCAGGCACCAAGGGTAAGCGTTTTGCGCTTCCTAATTCACGTATTATGATTCATCAACCTTCAGGTGGTGCACAAGGTCAAGCGACAGATATTCAAATTCAAGCGCGTGAAATTCTAGATTTGCGCCAGCGTTTAAATGAAGTTCTCGCTGCAAATACGGGCCAACCTCTGAATCGTATTGAAATTGACACTGAACGTGATAACTTTATGTCTACACCCGATGCGGTCGCTTATGGCCTTATCGATAAAATGTTGTCAAACCGCAATGATGTTGTCTAAATAGTGAGTGTCAATCGCCATGTCTGACAAAAAAACACCCTCAGTCGCTAAAACGTTGCATTGCTCTTTTTGCAACAAAACGCAAAATGAAGTGCGCAAGCTTATTGCGGGCCCTTCGGTGTTCATTTGTGACGAATGCGTAGACTTATGTAATTACATTATTTTAGAAGAAGCCCAAGCGACCGCTCGAACTGATATTCGTTCAGATTTACCGACACCCGCTAAAATAAAAGCGTTTTTAGACCAATACGTTATTGGCCAAGACAATACCAAGCGGGTGCTTGCCGTTGCGGTTTATAACCACTACAAGCGGTTACGCCACGGTACCATTAAAGGCGACGATGTTGAACTAAGCAAAAGCAACATCTTGTTGATTGGTCCCACCGGCTCGGGTAAAACGTTGTTGGCACAAACTTTGGCGCGTCAACTTGATGTACCGTTTGTTATGGCCGATGCGACAACCCTGACCGAAGCCGGTTACGTCGGTGAAGACGTTGAAAATATCATTCAAAAATTGCTGCAAAATTGTAATTACGATGTTGAAAAAGCACAGCGCGCTATTGTTTATATTGATGAAATTGACAAAATTTCGCGTAAAGCCGATAACCCTTCAATTACCCGTGATGTGTCGGGCGAGGGTGTGCAGCAAGCTTTGTTAAAGTTAATTGAGGGCACTATTGCTTCAGTTCCGCCTCAGGGTGGTCGTAAGCACCCCAATCAAGACTTTGTTCAAGTTGATACCACCAATGTTTTATTTATTGTGGGTGGTGCATTTGACGGTTTAGATAAAGTGATCTTAAACCGCACTGAGCGTTCTGGAATAGGTTTTGGTGCGTCTGTTTCTGCAAAAAGTCAAAAGCGCGCAGGCGATACCTTTCGCAGTGTAGAGCCCGAAGACTTAATTAAGTTTGGTCTCATTCCAGAGTTGGTGGGCCGTTTGCCCGTTTTAGCGACACTTGCAGAGTTAAACGAAGAAACTTTAGTAAAAGTCTTAACCGAACCTAAAAATTCGCTTGTTCGTCAGTTTCAAAAGCTTTTTCAGATGGAAGGTGCTGAGCTCGTTATTACTGATGATGCGCTTCATGCCATTGCACGTAAAGCCATTCTTCGTAAAACAGGTGCTCGGGGTCTACGTTCCATTTTAGAGGCTTCATTGCTTGATACGATGTATGAGTTACCGTCGCATGGCAACATCAAGCAAGTTACCTTGAATGCCGCTGTTATCGATCAAGATGCGGCACCCGTCTTAATTTATGGCGATGTAAAGCCTGCAGAGACACCAACAAGTGCGAGTTCTGAAACGACTGACCCCGTTCCGGTTGCTCCTCGCAAAAAAGTGCGTGATGTTGCTGCGTAAAATGATGACAAAACCCTAAAGCTCAAATTGAGTTTTTTTGTAAGGTTTTATCGAGTTTCCGACCACCTGCACTTGAAATTTAGGCTATTGTCCCAATACTAGTTGAAAGACTTATGTTTGAATACCAAACATTTGTTTCTAACATTTATAGGACAAACAACCATGTCAGGTCAAACCTTACTGCCATCTGAAGCCATTGATTTTCCCCTGCTTCCGCTACGCGATGTGGTCGTGTTTCCACATATGGTTATTCCCCTTTTTGTTGGTCGGCCTCGCTCAATCAAAGCGTTAGAGTCGGCTATGGAATCGGGTAAAAATATCATGTTGGCCGCCCAAAAGTCTGCCAGTAAAGATGATCCAACACCTGAAGATGTCTATGAAATAGGCTCTTTAGCAACCATTTTACAGATGCTTAAATTGCCTGACGGCACGGTTAAGGTTTTGGTTGAAGGTACTCAACGTGCACGAGTGATTCGCATTGACGATTTAGACAGCCATTTTGTGAGTCGCGTCATGCCATTACCTGCTGATGACAATAGCGGTTCTGAAATTGAAGCCTTGCGTCGGGCAATTGTGGCTCAATTTGAGGCCTACGTTAAGCTTAATAAAAAAATACCCCCTGAGATTTTGACATCGTTGACGGGAATCGACGACGCCGGTCGCTTGGCTGATACGGTTGCTGCACACTTGCCCTTAAAACTTGAGCAAAAACAAAAGTTACTTGAAGTTCTACCAACAGCTGAACGGCTTGAAAGTCTGCTGGCTCAGCTTGAGGGTGAAATTGAGATTCTTCAAGTTGAAAAGCGTATTCGTGGCCGGGTTAAGAAGCAGATGGAAAAAAGCCAGCGCGATTACTATTTAAACGAGCAAGTTAAAGCGATTCAAAAAGAGTTGGGTGATGGTGAAGATGGTGCCGACATTGAGGAACTTGAAAAGCGCATTGAAGCCGCTCAGTTGCCCAAAGATGCGCGTAAAAAAGTTGATGGCGAAGTCAAAAAACTTAATATGATGTCACCGATGTCAGCTGAAGCGACTGTCGTACGCACCTATATTGACACAGTGATTGGTTTGCCTTGGCGTAAAAAAAGCAAGGTCAACCACTCTATTTCAAATGCTGAAAAAGTTTTAAACGATGACCATTTTGGTCTAGATAAAGTCAAAGAACGTATTTTGGAATATCTTGCTGTGCAACAGCGAGTCGAAAAAGTAAAAGCGCCTATATTGTGTTTGGTTGGCCCCCCTGGTGTGGGCAAAACATCACTTGGGCAGTCTATTGCTAAGGCAACCAACCGTCAATTCACACGCATGGCGTTAGGTGGTGTGCGTGATGAAGCCGAGATTCGTGGCCATCGTCGTACCTATATTGGTTCGATGCCAGGCAAAATTTTACAAAACATGAGCAAAATAGGGGTGCGCAACCCATTATTTTTATTAGATGAAATCGATAAGCTCGGTATGGACTATCGGGGCGACCCCGCTTCAGGTTTGCTTGAGGTGCTTGACCCTGAACAAAATCATACTTTTCAAGATCATTATGTTGAGGTCGATTTTGATTTGTCAGACGTCATGTTTGTGGCGACGAGCAATACGCTTAATATTCCGCCCGCTTTGCTTGACCGCATGGAAGTGATTCGTTTGTCGGGTTACACCGAAGATGAAAAAATTCATATTGCTCAAGATCATTTGTTAGCCAAGCTGATTAAAAATAACGGTCTTAAACCCGAAGAACTTGAAATTGAAACCTCAGCGATTCAAGATATTGTTCGCTACTACACTCGCGAGGCGGGTGTGCGTTCGCTCGAGCGTGAAATAGGTAAAATCTGCCGTAAAGTTGTTAAGAAATTGTTGATTGAAAGCCCAGCTGAGCCTGCACCAAAGCGGGTACGATCAAAGTCAACATCAACTGCTGCACCCATTCACAAAATTATTGTTAATAGCGACAATTTGAATGACTATTTAGGTGTTCGGCGCTATGCCTATGGTAAGGCTGAGCAAGATAACCAAATTGGCCAAGTGACGGGTTTAGCCTGGACTGAAGTGGGCGGTGATTTGTTAACAATTGAAGTTGCTGATATGCCGGGCAAAGGTGGTATTTTGCGTACGGGGTCACTGGGCGATGTCATGAAAGAGTCAGTTGAAGCTGCGCGAAGCGTTGTCAGAGCGGGTGCAAAACGTTTTGGTATTGCCGATACTGTTTTTGAAAAGCGCGACATGCACGTTCACGTACCCGAGGGGGCCACTCCAAAAGATGGCCCTTCGGCTGGCGCAGCTATCGTGACAGCGATTGTGTCTGCTTTAACTCGTATACCCGTGCGGGCTGATGTAGCGATGACCGGTGAAATCACACTGCGTGGTGAGGTGCTTGCAATTGGTGGTTTAAAAGAAAAGCTTCTCGCTGCCCACCGAGGTGGAATTAAGACAGTGCTTATTCCTGAAGAAAACGTCAAAGACTTGATCGAAATTCCAGATAATGTAAAAAATCATCTAGAAATCATTCCAGTTAAATGGATTGATCGTGTCTTAGAAGTTGCGCTTGAGCGACCACCCATACCTTTGTCAGATGAGGTGGTCGATCCGGTCGCTGTCGTGGCCACGAACGAGACTGTTGCTAAGTCGGGTGTGGTTGTTAAACATTAATTTGCCATGTCTGAAGACAGCGCCGGTATTCGATTAGACAAATGGCTTTGGGCGGCTCGTTTTTTCAAGTCTCGTACCTTAGCGGTTACCGCTATTGAAATGGGGCGCGTTCATTTAAACAATGAGCGCGTCAAACCTGCCCGATTATTGCGCGTTGGCGACAAAGTGGCCATTCAAAAAGATCAAATACGTACCGAAGTGTTTGTGCGTTTTTTGGGGGATGTGAGGCGTTCAGCCCCATTGGCAAAGCTTTTGTATGAAGAGACCATGGAAAGTTTGTTGGCTAGGCAAACGGCTTCAGAGCGTAAGCGTTTATACGCTGAGCCAGCACAAAACAGAGTAGGGCGACCCACTAAGCGAGATCGGCGCGCGCTAGGGCGCCTAGAACCCCTTGATTGAGTCTAATACTCTAAACCTGCCCGCATACCGTTGAGTTAATGAAGGGGGTCAGTACGTATTAAACCCACGGCAATACCTTCAATTGCAAACTGCTGACCGGGTTTGATAGTGATAGGCTCAAAATCAGGATTTTCAGCCAACAAAATAATTTGACCTTTGTTTTGACTGAGGCGCTTAACGGTGACGTCTTCATCAATACGCGCAACAACAATTTGCCCTGAACGCGCTTCAGGTGTGCGTTTGACCGCGAGTAAGTCGCCATCAAGAATGCCCGCATCGCGCATACTTAAGCCACGCACCTTTAAAAGGTAGTCTGGCGTTTTTGAAAAGAGCGCAGGGTCTAGTTGTAACTCACGTTCAACATTTTCAGCGGCTAAGATGGGCTGGCCTGCTGCGACACGACCCACTATAGGTAGCGTTAAGTGCAACAAACTTGCACTGCGACTCAAAAGTTCAGTGGCGTCATCGTGATCATCATTAGTAACTAATCGTATGCCCCGTGAAGCGCCAGCAGTCAGAACGATGACGCCTTTTTTAGCTAGGGCACGTAAATGTTCTTCGGCGGCATTGGCTGATTTAAAACCAAACTCAGACGAGATTTCAGCCCGTGTAGGCGGAAACCCCGTTGAGATGATGACCTGCCGAATAAAGCTCACAATTTGCATTTGGCGTGGTGTGAGTGCTGTGGCCATAACGAAAACCCCTAAAACTGTATGTATATACAGTTATTGTGGGGTAATTTTTAGCTAAATGCAAGTAGGCTTAATGATTTATTTACAGCACGGCCGCAACAGCCTTGGTCACGTAGTCAATATTTTGGCTATTTAAAGCTGCAACACAAATACGACCTGTTGATACGGCATAAATGCCATGATCTTTACGCAAGGCCTCAACTTGATCAGCAGTTAAACCAGCATATGAAAACATGCCTTGTTGAGCCAACACAAAATCAAAATTTTGTTTGACGCCCAATGCTGCTAACTTGCTGACAAATTGGTGCCGCATATCGTGAATACGACTGCGCATACCTTCGAGCTCACTGACCCAAAGGTCATGAAGTTCAGGCGTATTTAGAATTTGCGACACCACCGCACCGCCCAAAGTAGGGGGGTTTGAATAGTTCGTTCGCACAATTCGTTTGAGTTGGCTCAACACGCGAAGGGCTTCATCTTGATTATCTGTAACCACGGTTAACGCGCCAATTCGTTCGCCGTAAAGTGAGAATGACTTTGAATAGGAACTACTGACGAACATCATCATGCCCATATTTGCAAATAAGCGTATGGCTTGTGCGTCTTCTTCGAGGCCTTGTCCGAAACCTTGGTAGGCATTGTCTAAAAATGGCACGAGCTGGCCCGCTTTAACCGTTTCAGCAATGATTTGCCATTGCTGAGGAGTTGGGTCAATACCGGTGGGATTGTGGCAGCAGGCATGTAAGATCACAACGGTGCCAGCAGGTAATGACTTAAGACCATTGATCATGCCGTCAAAGTCAAGACCGTGTGTTTTTGCATCATAGTAAGGGTATTGAACAACGCTAAAACCTGCGTTTTCAAACAAGGCGCGATGGTTTTCCCAACTCGGGTTACTGATGGCCACTTGGGCATTGGGTAAAAGTTGTTTTAAAAAGTCGGCACCGATTTTTAGTGCGCCCGTACCCCCAACAGATTGAACCGTAAGTGCGCGTTTTTCAGCAATAACGGGTGAATCAGCGCCTAGCGCTAAAACTTGTGCTGCCTTGTTGAGCATTGCAAACCCATCAATAGGTAAATAGCCATGTGTGGTGTTTGCCTGAACACGCGCCATCTCTGCCTGGTGAACCGATTTGAGCAACGGTAACCGACCTTGATCGTCTGAGTACACACCGATACCGAGATTGACTTTTGTCGGTCGGGTGTCGGCACCGAATTGTTCGTTTAAGCCTAAGATAGGGTCGCGGGGTGCAAGTTCAACTGAATGAAAGAGTGAGCTCATATGCTTTGTTTATTAGCAGAAGTTAAAGGAAAAAGTGAGAAAAAAATTAAAGAGAAAAAGTAAAAAATAGACGTACACATATAGAGCCGTCATAATAGGTAGTTGCCCGTATAGCAGGGTTTCCCTTAATGAAAGTCTAGCATGTCAGAAACACGCTTTGTACAGTTTCCAAACAGTCCTTTCAATTTGTTTCAACCATACCCCCCTGCAGGCGATCAGCCCGCAGCGATCGAGGCATTGTCACAGGGTATTGAAGACGGCTTGATGTTTCAAACGTTATTGGGTGTAACGGGTTCGGGTAAAACCTTTACTGCCGCTAATATTATTGCGCGCTTAGGTCGGCCTGCTTTGGTGCTCGCGCCAAATAAAACACTTGCAGCGCAGTTGTACTCTGAAATGCGCGAGTTTTTTCCGCATAACGCAGTTGACTATTTCGTGTCGTATTACGATTACTACCAACCTGAAGCGTATGTGGCTGCGCGCGATTTATTTATTGAAAAAGATTCCTCGATAAATGAACACATTGAGCAAATGCGCTTGTCAGCCACTAAAAGTTTGCTTGAAAGACGCGACACCATTATTGTAGGTACCGTCTCGTGTATTTACGGTATTGGTAACCCGGGCGATTACCATGCCATGATTTTAATTTTGCGCCAAGGCGATCGTGTCTCAAGAAGAGAGATTTTGGCACGGTTGGTGGGCATGCAGTACGAACGAAACGATGTTGATTTTACGCGCGGGGTTTTTCGCGTTAGAGGTGAAGTGATTGATGTGTACCCAGCCGAAAGTGCTGAGTTAGCAATTCGAATTACGATGTTTGACGACGAAATTGAAACCCTTGAATTGTTTGACCCCCTCACAGGCCGTATGCGCCAACAAGTGCCTCGTTTTACGGTTTACCCGAGCTCTCATTATGTTACCCCTCGTGAAACGGTTTTGCGAGCGGTTGAGACGATTAAAGAAGAGTTGCGCGATCGTTCGAAGTTTTTTATTGATAACGGAAAACTAGTCGAAGCCGCTCGTATTGAGCAGCGCACCCGCTTTGATCTTGAAATGCTCGCTGAACTGGGTTTTTGTAAAGGCATTGAAAATTATTCACGGCACTTGTCAGGGGCGAAACCCGGTGACCCGCCTCCTACTTTAATTGACTATCTGCCAGCAGATGCCATTATGTTTATTGATGAAAGCCACGTTACGATGGGCCAACTTAGTGGCATGTATTTGGGTGACCGTTCACGTAAATCTACACTTGTAGAGCATGGCTTTCGCTTACCCTCTGCGATGGACAACCGCCCCCTCAAGCTTGAAGAATTTGAAACGCGCATGCGTCAAACGGTTTTTGTGTCGGCCACACCAGCTCATTACGAAAAAGAACATGCCGATGCAGTGGTTGAGCAGGTCGTGCGGCCAACCGGTTTGGTTGATCCAGAAGTCTTGGTGCGTCCCGCACGTACGCAGGTTGATGATTTATTAAATGAAATTCATTTGCGCGTGGCATTGGGTGAGCGTGTTTTAGTTACCACACTCACCAAGCGTATGGCCGAAGATCTCGCTGACTTTTTGTTGGAAAACGGGGTCAAAGTGCGTTATTTGCATTCAGATATTGATACAGTCGAACGTGTTGAAATCATTCGCGACTTACGTTTGGGGGTTTTTGATGTAATAGTAGGCATTAACTTATTGCGAGAAGGTATTGATATACCTGAAGTTTCTTTGGTTGCAATATTAGATGCTGACAAAGAAGGTTTCCTACGTTCTGAACGTAGCTTGATTCAAACGATAGGTCGAGCTGCGCGCAATTTGAATGGTTTGGCTATTTTGTACGGTGACCGTATCACTGATTCAATGCGACGAGCGATTGATGAAACTCAGCGGCGACGAGATAAACAAAAAGCTTTTAATATTTTGCATGGTATTGAGGCCAGAAGCATTATTAAAGCCGTTAAAGAAATGATTGATGGCGTGCTTGTTACGCCTGACGTTGAAGTCATTGATGGTCTCAATATTGAGAAAATTGACGTGACTGATGAAAAAGCCGTGTCAAAAGCACTGAAGTCGTTAGAAAAGCGTATGCTCGATCATGCTAAAAACTTAGAATTTGAGCAGGCCTCAGCTGTTCGTGATGCGTTAAAAGCCTTAAAAATTCGTTTACTTTAAAACACTTATAGTGCTTTTGAAATGTAAATTGTTGTTTTTTTAATATCTTGATAGCAGTACGGGGTAGATCATGAATTTGTTTTATTACATGAGATAAAAAAAATTTTCAATGCGTGTTGTTGCATTGCGTCAAATGTGAGTTTCCGCAATAAAAAGCTAGACATGTTACGGGTTTTCCCTCACAATCTTATACATGATGACAAAAGTTCTTTTCGTATGCATGGGTAATACCTGCCGCTCGCCAAGTGCCGAGGGGGTATTTCGTCGCCTAATCAATGAAGCAGGCCTAACCAACGTAGTTGGTACTGACTCTGCGGGTACGCACAGTTTTCATGTTGGTGAGCCTTCTGACGCTCGCGCCATTGCCGCCGCTCGTAAACGTGGCTACGACATATCTGATCGCACAGCACGCCAAATTAGCCCTGACGACTTCCGCGAATTTGACCTGATCTTAGTGATGGACTGGGAAAATCTCTCGGCCCTTCAACAGCAATGTCCAAAACCACATCAACATAAATTGATGTTGCTTATGCGTTTTGCAAACGAATTTGAAGAAGCAACGGTTCCTGACCCTTATTACGGTGGTCCTGAGGGCTTTGCTAAAGTTCTTGATTACATCGAAGATGCCTGCCAAGGTGTTCTCGAGTTAGTTCGTAAGCGTGCCACCCAATATCAGGCTGCATGAACTAGGCCTTATGATCAAGGCCATTTGAACAAGGTTATTCAAATTAGGCCACATGGTTCTGGCCGCATGATTCAGGCCACATGGTTCATGACACACGATTCAGGCCACATGGTTCTGGCCAGATGAACTTGGTGTTATGAGCTAATTTATACAAACTAAGTAATACGCACTAATCAAAATGAATCTGACTATGTTTCAGGCATCACAGTTATCTCTAACTAATACTTTTATTTAATATTTACTGTAATTTTGTACTGAATAGTCTGCTTAATAAATACTTTTTATGTTGTAAAAATGAGAACCGTGCTTAATGTGCGGTTTTTTTACGACTGATCAGTATGAAAAATGGAAATACCCGTATAAATTTTAAGGATTAGTCGAGTAAATTAGTCGGAAATGATTTATACTTGACTCGTTTAGTCGGGTAACGATTAAACAACAACTCTTCTCTCTTTAAGGATACTACTATGCGACTCACTACAAAAGGACGTTTTGCTGTTACAGCCATGATTGACCTTGCTTTGCGTCAGCATGGCGGTCCGGTCACACTTTCAGCTATTAGCCAGCGACAAAACATCTCTCTATCGTACCTTGAGCAACTGTTCGGTAAATTACGTCGCCATGAATTGGTTGATAGCGTTAGAGGCCCAGGGGGTGGTTATACTTTAGCGCGCTTAGCACGCAACATTACAGTGGCAGATATTATTTTTGCAGTTGACGAACCACTCGATGCAACTAACTGTGCAGGCAAAACAGACTGTGCAAGCAATTCAGAGGGTCGGCCTGGCATCTGTATGACACATGAATTGTGGGCGTCATTAAATCGTACGATGGTTGATTTTCTTGATTCTGTTTCGCTTCAAGACTTGGTTGATCAACAGCGTATGCGCCAATTGCAAGAGTCAAACAATAATGGCCTCGAGAAAGGGCAATCGCGAGTCAATGTTGTCAGTTCTCCTGTAGGCGGCCAACCCTCTGGCATTAAGTCAAGTGTTCACGCACTTCTTTAAAATGTTGCATCAAATTTACACTTACTCGCTTTGAGTATTTAGGAGCATCAAACATGTCAGTCCGGCCTGTTTATTTAGATTATTCTTCAACAACACCTGTTGACCCTCGCGTGGTTGACAAAATGGTACCTTGGCTTTACGAGCAATTTGGTAACCCTGCATCACGAAGCCACGCTTACGGGTGGGACGCTGAGGCGGCCGTCGAACAAGCACGTGCTGATGTGGCTGCATTAGTTAATGCCGATCCCAGAGAAATTGTCTGGACTTCTGGCGCAACTGAGTCTAATAACTTGGCAATTAAAGGTGCAGCTGCGTTTTACGTTGAACGAGGTAAGCATGTTATTACCGTTAAAACTGAACACAAAGCCGTTTTAGATCCCTGTAGAGAACTTGAACGCCAAGGCTATGACGTTACTTATTTAAATGTTCAAGAAGACGGTTTGCTCGACCTTGAGGTGTTTAAAGCCGCTTTACGTCCAGATACCGTTTTGGTTTCGATTATGTTTGTAAATAACGAAATCGGTGTCATACAAGACATAGAGAAAATTGGTGAAATCTGTCGTGAGCGTGGCATTATTTTTCACGTTGACGCAGCACAAGCTACCGGTAAAGTGGTCATTGACTTGCAGCATTTAAAAGTTGATTTAATGTCGTTTTGTGCCCACAAAACATATGGCCCAAAAGGCATTGGCGCATTGTACGTTCGCCGTAAGCCGCGTATTCGCATTGAATCGCAAATGCACGGTGGTGGGCATGAACGTGGTTTCCGTTCAGGTACCTTAGCAACTCATCAAATCGTGGGTATGGGTGAGTCTTTTAAACTGGCCCAAACTGAAATGGCGACCGACAATGAACGTATTCGCATGTTGCGTGATCGCATGTGGGCGGGTATGTCTTCAATAGAAGATGTCTACCTGAATGGTGATTTTGATCGTCGTGTGCCCCACAACTTAAACATTAGTTTTAATTATGTTGAGGGTGAGTCACTTATTATGGCGGTTAAAGAATTAGCGGTTTCAAGTGGCTCGGCATGTACCTCTGCGAGCCTTGAACCCTCGTATGTGTTGCGTGCTTTAGGTCGTAACGATGAGTTAGCCCATAGCTCTATACGATTTACCATTGGCCGTTTTACAACTGAGCAAGATGTTGATTTTGCAGTTCAATTGCTTAAAGCGCGAGTTGATAAGCTTCGCTTAATGTCACCCCTTTGGGAAATGGCACAAGAAGGCGTTGATTTAAATTCAGTTCAATGGGCTGCCCACTAATTTAAATTTTAGTTATCTACCAGGAGAACCAAATGGCATATAGCGATAAAGTACTTGATCACTATGAAAACCCCCGAAATGTGGGTTCGTTCGAGAAAGGCGATGATCATATTGGCACGGGCATGGTCGGTGCACCGGCTTGTGGCGATGTCATGAAATTACAGATTCGAGTGAACGATCAAGGTATCATTGAAGATGCACGTTTTAAGACTTATGGTTGTGGGTCTGCCATTGCATCTAGCTCATTGGTCACTGAGTGGGTTAAAGGCAAGACACTAGATCAAGCACTTGACATAAAAAATACGCACATTGCACAAGAACTTGCTTTACCTCCTGTCAAAATTCATTGTTCAATTTTGGCTGAAGACGCAATTAAAGCAGCTGTAAAAGACTACAAAGAAAAACACAATCATTGATATTTCGGAGATGCGGTCATGGGTGTGACATTAACTGCACAAGCAGCAGACCATATTGATAAATACCTGCAAAAGCGCGGTAAAGGTATTGGTTTACGTTTAGGTGTGCGCACAACAGGCTGTTCAGGCATGGCGTACAAGCTTGAATATGTTGATGAGCAAGCCAACGAAGACCAAGTCTTTGAAAGCTTTGGGGTTAAAGTTTTTATTGACCCTAAAAGTTTGGTTTATCTTCAAGGCACCGAGTTAGATTATGCCCGCGAAGGCCTAAATGAAGGCTTTAAGTTTCTTAATCCAAACGAAAAAGCGACGTGCGGGTGCGGTGAGTCATTTACGGTATAGCCGCTTTGACATCTACCAATTCGTTCGATTTATTTGGTTTGCCTCGGCTTTATAAAATTGATTTGGGTGAGCTTGAGCAAAAATGGAAGACTATTTCTGCTCAAGTACACCCAGACAGTTTTACCTCGGCTTCTGCCCCTGAAAAACGCGTAGCAGTTGAATGGGGTGCGCGTATCAACGAAGCCTACCGTGTTTTAAAAGACCCAATTAAACGCGCCGAACATCTGTGTTCGCTTGCTGGTTTTGAGCATGGCGAACGTACTCAGTCAGCTATGAATATCGATTTTCTAGAAAATCAAATGGCTTGGCGAGAAGCGCTTGAGCAGGCCCGATTGAACCCGCTTACAGACGACTTAAATGTATTACAGTCAACAGTGCTTGAAGCCTCAAACACCTACGAATTATCAGTGGGCAAATTACTTGATAATCAGCAGTGGCAGACTGCGAGCGATCGTCTACGCGAATGGATGTTCATTCAAAAGTTCTCGAAAGAAGTTACCCAAGCGATACGTGCGAGGCGAGATCATAACCGCACTCGTGAAAGTCAAACCTAAATACTTTTCTAACTTTAACCGTGGTTGAATCACGACTTAAATTATTATTTTAATTGTTCATTCATTCGTTCATACATTAGGTCAGCATGGCACTGTTACAAATTTCTGAACCAGACGCTTCACCCACGCCACATCAGCGCAAGCTGGCTGTCGGTATTGATCTTGGCACAACACATTCACTCGTCGCAACCGTTCGCCATAGCGTACCTGAGGTTTTGCCAGATGCACAGGGCCGCGTTTTATTGCCTTCTGCCGTACGATATCTGGCGGCACAAGACGCACAAGTGGGTTACGAGGCACTAGATCAGCAAAAGAAATTTCCCCTCGATACCTTAGTCTCTGTCAAACGTTTAATGGGCAAATCTTTAGCAGATGCTCAAAAAACTCGTATTCCCTACCATCTTGACCAGTTAGGTCAAAGTGTTTCAATTGTGACTGAGCACGCCACAGTCACGCCAGTTGAGGTTTCTGCACAAATTCTGCGTACATTGCGTACACGCGCCGAGGAAACACTTGGCGATGCATTAGTGGGTGCGGTCATTACTGTGCCGGCTTACTTTGACGATGCGCAACGCCAAGCCACCCGTGATGCGGCTCGCTTAGCAGGTTTAAATGTCTTGCGTTTGTTAAACGAACCGACCGCAGCAGCGGTGGCTTATGGGCTTGATCAAGCCCAAGAAGGCTTATTTGCAGTCTATGACTTAGGGGGGGGTACCTTTGACTTTTCAGTGTTGAAATTGTCTAAAGGCTTGTTTGAAGTGGTTTCAACTGGGGGTGATACGGCTCTTGGGGGTGATGACTTTGATGCACTGATTGCACAGCATTACCTAAACCAATCGCCTGACACCCCCCTCAGTGAAGAAAATTATCGTCATTTACTTTCAGCCACAAAACGTTTACGTGAAAACTTGACTGATGTTGAAAACGCAACGCTTAAAACTGATTTGCCTGGTGCTTTTGCAAACCTGTCTTTAACCCGTGCCGAATTTGATCATTTGGCTCAGCCCTTGGTGCAACGCACGTTAAATTGCGCGTTACATGCGCTTGACGATGCCAACCTTGAACCGCATGCCATTCAAGATGTGGTGCTCGTGGGTGGTGCAACACGAATGCCTTTAATTCAAAGCGTCGTCGCAACGTTTTTCGAACGCACGCCACGCTGTTCGATAAACCCTGATGAAGTGGTTGCGATCGGTGCCGCACTTCAGGCAAACTTATTGGTGGGTAACCGAGCCCCAGGCGAAGACTGGCTCTTGCTCGATGTCACCCCTTTGTCACTCGGCATTGAAACGATGGGTGGGTTGGTTGAAACCATCATTACGCGTAACAGCACCATTCCTGTCGCTCGGGCCCAAGAATTTACAACCTTTAAAGATGGTCAAACAGCTATTGCTTTGCATGTTTTGCAGGGTGAGCGTGATTTAGCGCAAGATTGTCGCTCTTTAGCTAAGTTTGAGTTAAGGGGTATTACGCCCATGGTGGCCGGTGCGGCACGCCTTAAAGTCACCTTTCAGGTTGATGCAGATGGTTTGCTGAGCGTAAGCGCCCGTGAAGAGGTTAGTGGTGTTGAGGCCAGCGTAACGGTTAAACCCTCACATGGTTTGACTGATGATGAAATTTCTAAAATGCTAACTGACAGTATGTCTGAAACGCAACACGACTCAACGATGCGTATGTTACGTGAGCAAAAAGTTGACTCAACCGCATTGATTGAATCAGTCTTAGCTGCACTTTCAAAAGATCACGATTTATTATCTACTTCAGAGCGCGAGCGTATTGATCATCACTTAACCCTGACTCAACAAGCACTCATTTCTGACAATGTTGACCAACTCAAAGACGAAACGGTTCAACTCAGCCAAGTTACCGACTCATTTGCCGCCCGTCGTATGGATCGCAGCATTCGCGCCGCACTCACGGGTAAAACCCTCGATCAACTTTAAATAATTGTTTCATTTTTATGCCAAAAATCACTGTTTTGCCACACCCCGATGTTTGCCCTCAGGGCGCGGTCATTGACGATGCACCTAAAGGTGTGTCAATTTGTCGCGTGTTGTTAGATCATGACATCGAAATTGAGCATGCATGCGAGCTGTCGTGTGCCTGTACAACATGCCACATTGTGGTGAAGTCTGGTTTTGACTCACTTGAAACGGCTACTGATTCAGAAGAAGACCTATTAGATCGTGCCTGGGGGCTCACCCCTCACTCACGATTATCGTGTCAAGCTTTGGTGGCTCAAGAAGACTTAACGATTGAAATACCGCGCTACACCATCAATCACGCTAAAGAAACCCATTAGCATCAACATCAACATC
>CAMCYB010000025.1 GCA_945883615.1 Bordetella parapertussis
GGTTGCCCAAAGCGATGGGTATTCATCCCGATGTTCTTGCACCATTCGCACAGCACGCTCACGGACTTCGGGGGAAAAGGTATTTGATTTTTTCATGACAATATTCTCTCAGAAAATAATGCCTCCTCAAAACCCGGGGCGATTCAAACCTAGATACGCATACGGCTGAAAGTATTTTTAAACTGCTGCGCAAATTCAATTCGGAGTTTGGTTGTGCGGTGCTGATCGTGACCCATGACCCCAGGTTATCGCAGACCTGCGATCGGTCAATTACTTTGGTTGACGGAAAGATTGTGTCTGATCAGACTACGCATTAACTGTCTTGGTTTGAAGTTTAAACACCCATTCGCGCCACATCGCAACAATTAAAGCCATGAGTACAGGGCCAATAAACAGGCCCACGAAACCCATGGTTTGAACGCCCCCTACCAAACCAAAAAACGTTGGTAAAAATGGCAGTTTGACGGGGCCACCCACCAGCCTTGGCCGCAGTGTTTTATCAACAATAAAAAGTTCAACGGTGCCCCACACAAACAAAGCAATACCCGCTACGGCATCGCCAGAACCCACCAAATAGATAGACACCAAGGTAAAACTTAACGGCGCGCCACCTGGAATCATAGCCATCACGGCTGTAATTAAGCCCAGCAAGACGGGTGACGGCACACCGGCGACCCAATAAGCAACGCCTAAAATGACCCCTTCACCTATCGCAATTAAACCCATGCCCGTCACAGTGGAACTGATTGTGGCCGGTACAACACGAGAAAAATGCTGCCAACGATCAGCCAATATTTGCTCGCCCACCACATCAAGTTGAGTGGCCAAGTGATGGCCATCTTTGTAAACAAAAAACAAAGCCATCAGGGCAAATAAGATAAATAAAGCCCCGCTAAACAACCCGCCTGTGGTTGAAAGCACCGCTCTGTAAATGTTGCCGATATGCTGACCACTGATCATTTCAGTCATGTTTGATATGGCATTGGGGGCACTGAGGTAGGCATTCCAGTACCCCGCTAGGTTTTCACCAAACAGCGGTAAAGCAGTTATCCAGGTGGGGGCACTGATGCCTTCTCGGTTGGCTATTAAAAACCACCTAATGAAACTACTCGCCTCGCCCACGGCATAGTAAATAGCAAAGGTTAACGGCACCACAACGCCCACGGTCACAATTAATAATGCAATCGTAGCGGCCCAAATTGTGCTGCCATTCAGCGCTTTGACTAAGCGGGCGTAAAGCGGCCATGTTGCAAAGCCTAATATTAAGGCGGCTAAAACCGGTACGATAAAACCTGCAAAAAAATACACCGCTGCAGCCAGCACCAACACCAGTAGAATTCGAACAAGTAATGGGGTAGATAAAACAGAAGACATCATTGAGGCCGTTTAGCTGAGGGCTTAAAGAGGTTTATTGCAAACGCTTTTCAAATTCTTCTTTCGAAATCGCACCAGGCACACGCGTTCCGTCTGCAAAGAAGATTGCTGGTGTGCCCTGCACTTGAAGTGATTTGGCTAAATCAAGCATTTTTTGAATGGGCACATCACAATTTAGTTTGGGTGGGGTTGTGCCCATGAGCATCCAGTTGTCCCACGTGGTGCCGCGATCTTTAGCGCACCATACATTTTTAACTTTCTGTGTTGAGTCGTCAGACAAAATCGGCAACATGAATGTGTAAACCGTGATGTTATCAATATCGTCTATATTTTGACGTAACTTTTTGCAATAACCGCAATTGGGGTCTTCAAAAATGGCTACCTGGCGCTTACCATCACCACGCACTTGTTTAATAGCCAAGTCAAAGGGCAGTGATTTGAAATCAACGGCCGACAATTCATCTAAGCGCGCTTGCGTTAAATCGCGACGTGTTGCAGCATCAATCACATGACCATCAAAAATAAAATTAACGTCTGCATCGGTATAAATCAGGTCATTACCGAGCTGTACCTCGAATAAACCAAAAGCGGTGGGGCGCACGTTCTTAACTGGCATGTTGCCAAACCGTTCAATAAACTTTTTTTGCACGTTAGCAAGGGCTGCTTCAGTTGACGCAGCTGGGGTCTGTAGGGCGGGTGATGGCGCAGTCAATGTCGATGCCGCGGGTGGCGATACTGGAGTTTGCGCAAAAGCCCCAATCGAAAGGCTCGTTAAAAAAGCTGCGCAAGCCGTTTTAACAGCACGTGTATTGAGATTAAATTTGAATTGCGACCGCATTAAGCATTCTCCGGCGTGGTGTTCACACTTATTGACAAAATGAATGAAACAAATATAAAAAACATGTTGTACACACTAGCGAACGCGAGAGGCGGCTTCAATCAGCAAGCGTTTTGCAAAGGGTACACGGTCAACAAGACTTAAGCCGGCATTTCGCAACCAAGCAACTTGTTTACCTGTCGCACCAAACAAGCGGTATAACGTGTCAGTGATGAATCTCATTTCCCATATCGCTTGGGCTCTGGCACGACGATAACGCCTTAAAACCATTTGATCGCCTGCTGTCATAAACGCTTCACGCTCGGCAACAACCTTTGCCAACGCTTGCGCATCACCCAACCCCAAGTTTAGCCCTTGCCCCGCCAGTGGGTGCACACGATGCGCCGCGTCGCCCACTAATGCAACACCCTCACCGATCATTGGCGAGTGCGCAATTGAAAGTGGAAACCCCTTTACCGTGCTTTTAACAGTGAGTTGACCCAGCCTGCCCCGGCTCGCTTTCATGAGCCGAGCCTGCAGTGTTTGAGTTTGATCTGCTAGCGGTGCGGCCAATAACTGATTGGCATCATCACGTTGCATTGACCACACCATCGATACGTTGTGCGCGACGTCATCAGCACCTTGCCTCGCGCTGTCAGGCAATGGCAGGCATGCCAAAATACCCTCAGCGGTGAACCATTGCAGGGCTACACCTTGATGCGGACGTTCGCATTGCAACTGACAAATTAAAGCTGTTGCATCGTAAGGCTTTTCATCGAAGCTTAACCCTGACAAATGACGCAGTGTTGAACTTGAACCGTCTGCAGCCACCCATAAATCAGCGTGTATCGCTTGCGCTGTGTCGGTGTGGCCCACCCCACGAGCAAAACCAACCAAATGCTCGTTAACCCAACGCACACCATGAACGTCAAGCGCCTGAGCCAGGGCGCGATCTAAATCAGCCACATGAATAATGTAAGTCAAATCAACCTGTGCGGCCTGCCAGGCTCGCAAGTGCAGGGCGCCAAAGGTATCACCTCGAATTTCCATCGCATCGACACGCGTGATGCGATCAACGGGCATGAGTGACCATGCACCTATTTGTGCTAAAAAAGCTTGGCTGGTTGGTGAAATAGCGTAAACGCGGTCATGATCTTGATCGCTTGAGCGAGGCCCGAGCAACAAAACGTCTTTTTGACCTGCACGAAGTAAGGCCAGCGTGGTGGCCATGCCAACTGTACCGCCCCCACACACGACAATTGAAGCGTTCATCTTGCGGAAGGTGCTCCCGCTGCTTTAGGCCATAGCACCCACATTTGTGTCTTTTGTTTCATGCGGCCCGCTAAGGCACCCGCTGCATCACCCGAGCCCCAATAGAAATCAGCCCGTGCAGCACCCCGAATGGCCGTACCCGTATCTTGTGCAAACATTAAGCGATTGAGCGGCTCTGTTGAGGCAGGCATGGTTGTGGCTAAAAAGACTGGCGAACCTAGGGGCACAAACATGGGGTCAACCGCGATCGACCTTCGTGCGGCTAAAGGTATTGAGTAGGCACCTTTTGGCCCTTGAGACGGGTCGATGATAGCTTCTTCCCGAAAGAACACCACAGCAGGGTTGGCATTAAGCATTTCTTGTACCCGCCCTGGGTTGCGTTGTGCCCAAGCACGAATATTTTGCATAGATGTTTGTGCCAACGCTAACTGACCCTGATCGGCTAACCATTTACCAATTGAAACGTAAGGGTGGCCATTATGATCGGCATAGGCCAAGCGAATAGTTGTGCCGGCACCTGGACCATCAGTGAGCAAAACGCGACCTGAACCTTGCACTTGTAAGAAGAAATTATCGACCGGGTCGCTGACATACACAATTGCGGGGGGTTGGCGGTTAGCGTTGGTGAGTTCAGCTCGGCTCTCGTAGGGCACAACCCGGTTTCCAACAGCTTTGCCACGCACGCGTTTACCCGCTAACTCGGGGAAGACGGTACCCAAATCAATTGTTAGTAAATCGACAGGAACGGTATAAAGCGGCCATTGATTAGGGCCGCTTTGTGTGCGCGAGCCCTTGACTGTCGGTTCGTAATAGCCGGTGGCTGTACCCAAGGCAGCATTGCCGCCACTTTGAATGCGCCATGGTTGTAAATAGGTCTGTAAAAAGCGTTTGACCGATGCGGGGTCACTTGGGTTGGGTGCCGTTGATGGGTCGCTTGCCGCCGCACAGACCGGTTGCCAGACCTTTGGGGTTGCACGAGCAGGCGTCGTTAGGCTGCCGCCAGTCGGTCTCATTAAGCCACCACAATTACGCAAAAAAACCGCCCAAACATTTCGCATGTCGTCGCTTTGCCAACCGGGTAAATCTGACCAACCTACCGCCAAGTACTGCCCAGCAAGGGATCGAGGCGCACTATCTTTTATTGCACTTAAAGCAGGAATTCGTGGCGTTTCAAGCGGCACTATCGGCTCAGCTGCAACGTCATCTGCTGCGGGTGCACCAGGCACTTGAACATCACTAGGTGGTGCGCTCACGCAGCCCGCAAGCCCCAATAAAAACACAACATTTAATGCATTCAGCCAACGCCCGCAACCCTTGAGCTGAGCATCTTTTACATTATTTAAATAACTCAAAGTAGATTGATAAACTAACAAAATCATTCCATTCATGGGGTTGGGTTAGAGTTTAAATGGCTGTAGCACACCGAATTGATTTATTAAATTAATCTAATTGCTCTATTAGATAACAAACAAAACAATTAATGCAGGGTTCGCGGCATAGCGAGAACAAATTCAGGTATGTCAACATCAAAAGGCTCACCATCGTCTCCGGCGCAATGGTAAATTCCATGCATACTGCCAACCGGGGTAGCAAGCGGGCACCCGCTTGTGTATTCAAACGTTTCGCCAGGCGCCAACAAAGGTTGCTGCCCCACGACACCCAAGCCCTTGACCTCTTGACGCTTGTTTTGCCCATCAAAAATGACCCAATGGCGGCTAATAAGCTGAACAGGGCGCTGGCCGGTGTTGGTAATACGAACTTTATAAGCAAAAGCAAAGTGATTTTGCGACGAATCAGACTGCTCAGGCACAAAATGAGCTTCTACCACTTCACTTAAATCAAAATTTTTCACAAAAGATTTCCGCAAATTAAGAGTTCGGCCAACAAAATATGTCAATCGCTGTAATAATAGATTGTCATTTTGAGCGATTTTTAAACATCATGCCAGAAACTATTGCTTTACCCAGCGCCCGCATCGCCCCCAGCATATTATCTGCTGACTTCGCCCGACTGGGCGAGGAAGTCAAACAAGTGGCTGCCGATGGCGCAGACTGGATCCATTTTGACGTGATGGACAACCATTACGTTCCCAACTTAACCATTGGCCCTATGGTTTGTGAGGCTATTCGCCCACACGTTGATATACCTATTGACGTTCACCTTATGGTTGAACCAGTTGATGCACTCGCCACCCAGTTTGCCAAAGCCGGTGCCAATATTATTACTTTTCACCCCGAGGCTTCACGCCACGTTGACCGCACTTTATCGCTGATTCGCGAGATGGGTTGCAAAACAGGGTTGGTTTTCAACCCGGCAACCCCCCTTGACTGGCTTGATCATGTGATGGACAAAATCGACGTCATCTTACTGATGTCAGTTAACCCGGGTTATGGCGGCCAAAGTTTTATACCTCAAACACTTCACAAATTGCGTGACGCCAGAAAACGCATCAATACGCACCTGCAACGAACCGGTCACAACATCACCCTTGAAGTCGATGGCGGTGTCAAAATTGACAACATTAAAGCCATTCGTCAAGCAGGCGCTGACACCTTTGTGGCGGGCTCGGCCATATTTGGTCAACCCAATTACGCCGAAGTCATGGGGCTTATGCGCGACCAAATTATGTTGGTAGACACCACAAATCAATGATGCAACAAAATGACTGAAATTGAATTTAACGCGCTTGCTGCACAAGGTTTTAATCGTATTCCGCTTATTTCTGAAACGTATGCAGACCTCGATACACCGCTCGCTATTTATTTAAAACTCGCCCATTCAACACCCCAGGAAGGTCAATATAGCTGCCTGCTCGAATCAGTTGTCGGGGGTGAACGGTTTGGTCGATACTCATTTATCGGTTTACCCGCTCGCACGATCTTGCGGTCGCGCGGGCGCTTAATTGAGGTGTTGACCGATGGCCACGTTGTCGAAACACGCGAAGGCGATCCCTTAGCCTTTATTTCTGAATACCAAGCGCGTTTTAAGGTCGCACTCAGACCGGGTATGCCTCGCTTTGCGGGTGGTTTGGCGGGCTATTTTGGGTACGATTTAGTGCGTCATATTGAGCCCCGCTTAGGCGCTGCGCCCCACCCCTACCCTGAAGGCATGGGTGAAGGGCCACCTGATTTGTTGCTATTACATGTTGACGAACTGGTGATTGTTGACAACGTTGCGGGCCGTATCTACTTGATGGTCTACGCAGACCCCAAAACCACCGAGGCCTATTCGAAAGCGCAAACACGGCTCAAAGAGTTAAGAATCAAGCTGCGCAAACCCGTTGACATACCTTACAGCCATGCCAGCATGCCAACAGAGGAAATACGTTCATTTGCAAAAACTGATTATTTAAAAGCTGTGGCTAAAGCAAAGGCTTATATTGAGGCCGGTGATTTAATGCAGGTGCAAATTGGTCAGGTCATTGAGAAGCCCTTCAATGACTCACCTGTTTCGCTTTACCGTGCACTTCGCTCACTCAACCCTTCACCCTATATGTATTACTGGAATTTTGGTGATTTTCAAGTGGTTGGTGCCTCACCCGAAATTTTAGTTCGCCAAGAAAAAGTCTCTGCCTCGGCAACAATTGATGCGCTCGAAACCGAAGTCACGATTCGACCCTTGGCTGGAACACGCAAACGTGGCGGTACTCCTGAAGAAGATGCGGCCATGGCCGCTGAGTTGCAAGCAGACCCAAAAGAACGGGCTGAACACGTGATGCTGATCGACTTGGCGCGTAATGATGTGGGTCGTGTTGCCAAGACGGGAAGCGTTAAGGTCACTGACACCATGGTGATTGAGCGTTATTCACATGTCATGCACTTAGTATCAAATGTGACGGGGCGATTAGCCCCCGACATGACCAATATGGATGTGCTTCGCGCGACCTTTCCGGCTGGCACACTCACTGGCGCACCAAAAGTGCGCGCCATGGAAATGATTGACGAACTTGAACCGGTTCGTCGCGGTATTTATGGCGGCGCTGCCGGTTATCTCAGTTACGGTGGCGAGATGGATGTCGCCATTGCCATTCGAACCGGTATTATTAAAGACGGAATGCTTTATGTGCAAGCGGCAGCCGGCATCGTCGCTGACTCTGACCCTGAAAAAGAATGGCTTGAAACAGAGGCCAAAGCACGCGCTGTGCTGCGTGCAGCCGAGCAAGTGCAAAGCGGCCTTGATGACCCCGTTTAAATACGTTTAGGGTCGAAAAACACCAAACTGATAGGGTGCCCGCGTGCAATCAAGGGTTTATTTAGCTTTACTCAACAGTTGAATGATGGCTGAAAAATCAAGGCACCATGGCCTTGATTGCTAAAGGTTTGGTAGAGTTGCTGAGCCAAAGCGCCCATTGGTACCGCTTGCTTGACACTTTGAGCGGCTGCCGTGGCCAAGCCCACATCTTTAAGCATGAGGTCAGCCCCAAAGCCCCCTGTATAGTCACGTGCTGCAGGCGCGGTTTCAACTACGCCAGGGTAAGGGTTATAAACCTCAGCGCTCCAGCAACGCCCACTTGATGTGTTAATGATGCCCGCTAAAATTTTAGGGGCCATACCGAGTGCGACGCCAAGCGACATTGCCTCGGCCGTACCAATCATTGAAATAGCTAACAACATATTGTTAGCCACTTTAGCCACTTGACCATTACCGTTACCACCGCAATGCACAATATTTTTGCCCATCGCTTTCAAGATCGGCTGGGCTTGGGCGAACGCAGCTTCATCGCCCCCAACCATAAAAGTGAGGGTGCCCGCCTGCGCGCCACCCGTGCCACCTGAAACCGGGGCATCTAGCATCATGCACCCTTTTTCGTAGGCGACTTGAGCGACTTCACGGGCAGTTTGTGGGTCAATGGTCGAAGCGTCTATTAACAAGCAGGGTAAGACTAGGTATGCAAGCAAACCTGAGTCACCCAAGTAAACAGAGCGCACATGTTTTGGCTCAGGCAACATCGTTATGATGGCGTCAAACGGTTGATGGGTTTGTGAACTTAAGTCACCCCCTTGCGCCAAACTTTTAATGCTTAGCGCAGCAGTTACTTCAGCGGGATGCAGCGCGAGTAAGGCCTGAACAGATTTCTCAACGACATCAAATACAACTAAATGATGACCGGCCTTAACAAGATTGCTCGCCATCGGCAAACCCATGTTGCCTAACCCTATAAAACCAATGCGCATAATGTTTACCCTTTCAGCTACAAATGATCAACCTACGCGCGAATGAAAGCCTTTAAAAACATATCACGCGAGGCTATTTTCTTTTTTATTTATTCGTAAAGACAGGCGGCCTTTTTTCTGTGAAAGCTGTCATACCTTCTTTTTGGTCATCGGTTGAGAACGTTGAATGAAATAAACGACGTTCAAAATGCACACCTTCATGCAAGGTTGTCTCATAGGCTAAGTTGACAGCCTCTTTGGCCATCATCAACATTGGCAAAGAAAAGCTTGCCATTTTATTTGCGGTTGCCATGGCGTCTTCGAGCAGCTTATCGGCAGGCACCACACGCGTCACTAAGCCACTGCGTTCGGCCTCTTGAGCGTCCATCATGCGACCCGTTAAAACCATTTCCATCGCTTTAGATTTTCCGACAAAGCGGGTCAGACGTTGTGACCCACCCGCACCGGGAATGGTACCTATCGTGATTTCAGGCTGACCAAATTTTGCATTGTCAGCGGCTATGATCAAGTCACACATCATGGCCAATTCGCAACCACCCCCTAAAGCGTAACCTGCAACGGCAGCAATAATAGGCTTACGACATGTGGCAACACGTTCCCATGTTTTAGTAATGAAATCTGCTTTGTACACATCCATATAAGACCAATCTTTCATGGCTTTAATATCTGCACCTGCCGCAAACGCTTTTTCACTGCCCGTCAACACAATCGCGGCGATGTTGTCATCGGCTTCAAGTTGATTCAACGCATGCATAAGTTCAGCAGTTAATTCGGGGCTTAAAGCATTCAGTGCTTTGGGGCGATTTAACGTGATCAAACCCACTTTGCCACGCGTTTCAAACAAAATATTTTCATAAGTCATTTTATAGATGCTCCGTTTTGATTAAATTTAATACTGTATGGTTGTGACGGCGTCAGGTTAAATCTATTTTTTCTTAAACTCATTCAAACTACACATAATGGTGATGGCATCTGCTGTGCTCACTTAACTCTGCTCACTTAACTCTGCTCACTTAACTCTGCTCATTTAACACTAATTACTTAACGCTTCATTATTATCCCAAAGCTGAACAAAAAGGGTGTGAAATTCATGACCTAGGGCTTCCCCTAAATAACGGTATTTATTAGGCTTGGCTGATTTGCCAAAAAGGCTCTGCCCGCTTTGGAATGATTGGGGCGATTGATGGCTTGAGTAATAAATGCGCCAACGCGGGCGACTTCCTCAAACTTTACCCCAGTCTCAATGCCCAAACCCGTTAACAGATACACCACATCTTCGGTCGCGACATTACCGGTTGCACCTTTGGCATAAGGGCAACCACCCAGACCAGCGATAGATGAATGAAAAATGCTGATGCCCATTTCAAGTGCGGCATAGATATTGGCTAAGGCTTGCCCATATGTGTCATGAAAGTGACCGGAAAATTGTACGTTAGGCAGAGCTGCTTGCAATGTTGCAAACACAGTTTTGACACGACCTGCAGTACCCACACCAATCGTGTCAGCAATATCAATTTCATCACACCCTAAGTCGACCATTTTTCGGGCAACATAAAGCACTTGGCTAGGTGTTACCTCACCTTGATAGGGGCAACCCAAAGAGCAGGGTATGCTGCCGCGCAACCGAATGCCATCACGTTTTGCCGCCCTTGCAACAGGCTCAAAGCGGGCGATTGACTCATCAATACTGCAATTGATATTTTTTTGTGCAAATGCTTCAGATGCTGAAGAAAAAATAACCACTTCATCGGCGCCCGCTAATAATGCTTTTTCATAGCCTTGCATATTTGGAACCAAAACGGAATAGAGAGTGCCAGGCCGACGCGCAATACCTGCCATGACCGCATCGCTACCTGCCATTTGCGGCACCCACTTAGGCGAAACAAACGCAGCGGCTTCAATATTTGGTAAACCCGCTTGTGTGAGACGATTAATCAATTCAATTTTAATATCGTTGGCGACAAAGTCTTTTTCATTTTGCAAGCCATCACGTGGGCCGACTTCTACAAGCTTAACTTTTTTAGGTATTAGATTTGTATTCATGTTGATTTAAAGCCATTCGAAAAAAATACAAGCAATGGGCATACGGGGGCATACGAGGGCACTCGTTGACCTAACTGTAACTGAATGATGACGACCCCATCTGATTGCTCAAGACTTAACGGGGTATCAGTCATGTGACGCTAAGCACTGTTAAAATCGGTTAACCTTTCGTGAGAAAAAGGCAAAACCGGAAGATGCGCCATGTTACTAATGATCGATAATTACGACTCGTTTACCTACAATTTAGTGCAATATTTTGGTGAGTTGGGTGCTAACGTTCAGGTTTACCGTAACGATCAAATCACGCTTGAACAAATTGACGCGCTTGCACCCGACTTGATCTGCATTTCACCAGGCCCCTGCTCACCCGCTGAAGCTGGGGTATCAATAGATGTCATTAAGCGTTACGCTGGCAAAGTACCTATTTTGGGTGTGTGCCTTGGGCACCAAGCCATCGGTGCTGCGTTTGGTGGCCATGTTGTGCGCGCTAAAGAAATTATGCATGGCAAAACGTCACCCATTACGCATCAACAATCTGATGTGTTCGCAGGTTTACCTTCGCCGTTTATGGTGACGCGCTACCATTCTTTAGCGATTGAGCGCTCGACGCTACCCGAATCATTAATCATTACCGCGCAAACACCTGACGGTGAAATTATGGGTGTACGCCATCGTCAATTGCCTATTTACGGTGTGCAGTTTCATCCTGAATCAGTACTGAGTGAGCACGGCCACGCTTTGTTAAATAATTTTTTAACCATGAACCACCATCATCAAGAACAGGCTTTTGTATGATTACGCCCGCCCAAGCGCTCTCACGCTGTATTGAGCATCGCGAAATTTTTCATGATGAAATGTTGCATCTTATGCGTATGCTGATGCGTGGTGACATGTCACCTACACTTGCAGCCGCTCTTCTTATGGGTTTAAGAGTTAAAAAAGAAACGGTTGGTGAAATCACCGCTGCAGCTATTGTGATGCGCGAGTTTGCAACCCCAGTGGTGACGCCTAACCCACAAGACTTGCTCGATATGTGTGGCACCGGTGGCGATGGCAGCAGCACATTTAATATTTCAACCACAGCCATGTTTGTTGCCGCCGCAGCGGGCGTGCCCATCGCCAAGCATGGCGGTCGCAGCGCCTCATCACCCAGTGGCAGCGTTGACATGATCGAAGCGTTGGGTGCACGTATTGACCTCACCCCTGAACAAATCGCTGAGTGCATTTTGCAAACAGGTATTGGGTTTATGTTTGCCCAAGCGCATCATTCGGCCATGAAACATGTTGCGCCCGTCAGACGTGAGTTAGGGGTACGCACCATTTTTAACATTTTAGGCCCACTGACCAACCCAGCCCATGCTGCGAACCAAATGATGGGTGTATTCCACGCTGACTTAGTCGGTATTCAGGTTCGGGTTTTAAAGTCTTTAGGTTCCCGACACGTCTTAATTGTTCATGGCCGAGACGGTATGGACGAAGCCACACTGGGCGCCGCTACGCTTGTCGGTGAACTCAAAGACGGTCAAATTTCTGAATATGAAATACACCCCGAAGACTTTGGTTTAGATATGATTTCTAACCGTAGTATTCGGGTCAACACGAAAGAAGAATCTAAACAACGGGTGCTTGACGCATTGAACAATGTACCGGGAACGGCGCGCGACATCGTTGCACTAAACGCCGGCTTAGCCATCTATGCGGGCAACCGCGCCGAATCAATCGCTGATGGTTTGGCTCAAGCGCGTGAGCTGATCGCCAGCGGTGCGGCTCGCGCAAAACTAGAGCATTTTTGTATAACCACTCAAAAGTTGGCCGCATGAGCGATATCTTAGAAAAAATACTGGCCGTAAAGGTTCAAGAAATTATTGCTTCACGGGCCTTGCGTAGCGAGGGTGATTTGTTGCGCGAGGCTCAGGCCCGCGACGATATTCGCGGTTTTGCCCAAGCTATTGAAAACAAAATCGCCTCTGGCAAACCTGGCGTGATTGCTGAAATAAAAAAAGCTTCCCCATCAAAGGGTGTTTTTAAAGAAAACTTTCACCCAGCAGAAATTGCAGCGTCATATGCCGCGGGTGGGGCTGCCTGCTTATCTGTTTTAACTGACATGCAATTTTTTCATGGGTCACAAGATCATTTGCGCCAAGCGCGTGCAGCCTGCGCACTTCCCATACTGCGTAAAGATTTCATGATCGACCCCTACCAAATTGTGGCGGCTCGCGCGATGGGGGCTGATTGCGTGTTGTTGATCGTGGCGGCACTTGATCAGTCTCTAATGCTTGACTTAGAAGCCTGTGCCCTTTCGCTTGATATGGATGTACTCGTTGAAATACACGACGCGAGCGAACTTGATCGCGCACTTGAACTGAAAACAAACTTATTAGGCATCAACAATCGTAATTTACGTACGTTTGAAACTTCACTACAAAACACGATAGATTTGTTGCCCCGTGTACCCGCGGGCAAGCGAGTGGTGACAGAAAGCGGTATTTTTACCCGAGAAGACATGGCGTTGATGCGCAGTCATGACGTCAATGCTTTTTTAGTGGGTGAAGCTTTTATGCGAGCCCCCGACCCAGGGGTCGAGCTGGCTCGCCTCATTGCTTAAAGTCAAATGACACGTTGTCACAATAAATGACTTATTTGTGGTTCAGCTCTTTTTAAGTGGGCAAGTGCTTGCGCCAAAAATTGAGTAGGCTGGGCACACTTTAAAAATGCCCGTCAAGAGTGGTACAACCCCGATCCAACCCCAAATACCAATGGTCTGGTTTAAGGTCAAACCAATTAAAACTAAACCCGCAAGAATGCGAATAGTGCGATCAACCGTTCCGACATTTACTTTCATTTATGTGACTCCTTTAGAGCACCGTAATAAAAAATTCAAGCGCCAACACGACAAAACTATTTTTTGTCACAGTAAAAACGATGCAGTGTTTGCATAACACCCACCACTTCAGGGCTTGATAAGGTGTAATAAATAAACTTACCTGCACGCCGCGTCGACACTAAGCCCTCATCGCGTAACACGCCCAACTGTTGTGACAGAGTCGGTTGACGTATTTCTGTTATGGCTTCTAACTCGCTTACGTTTAACTCTGTGTTGATTAACTGACACATTAAAAGCAAACGGTCTTCGTTAGCCATGACCTTAAGCAGGCTACACGCTTGTGATGCAGACTCGCGTAAATCGTCAATGGCTTCGGTTGTGAGTAAAACGCTCATAATTGGGTCTCGCTGTAAATCGGCTCAGTAGAGCTCTATATTAGATATTTTTTATTATATTTACAAACACTTCATAAATCAATAAAATGTTATATCGATATATTAAGATTTAGATAATTGACGTTTTACAAGGAAATTAACCATGACCACCTTACGCTGCCAACCTTTTTATGACCCCGCCACCTTCACTTACACCTATGTAGTTGATGCAGGCCCTGGCTCTGCCTGCGCAATCATTGACTCAGTGCTTGATTTTGACCCGAAGTCTGGTCGTACGGGCACTGACTCGGCTGATGCCGTAGTGGCTTATGTTAATGAAAACAATCTTAAAACCGAGTGGCTGTTAGAAACCCACGCGCACGCAGACCATTTTTCAGCTGCACCCTACCTTAAGCGTCAACTGGGTGGAAAAATAGCCATTGGCGAGGCGATTAAAACCGTACAAGGCGTTTTTAAAAAGCTCTTTAACCTTGAGCCTGCGTTTGCGCTTGATGGCTCACAGTTTGACTACCTTTTTAAAGCAGATGAGCACTTCACCATTGGTGAGATCAAAGCCCAAGCATGGCACGTACCGGGTCATACACCCGCTGACATGGCCTACATCGTAAATCACGACACCGTTTTTGTGGGTGACACCATCTTTTTACCTGATGTGGGCTCTGCACGGTGTGACTTTCCTGGTGGCGATGCCAAAATGCTTTATGCCTCGGTCAAGCGTTTACTGGCTTTGCCTGACGACACCAAACTGATGATGTGCCACGACTACCCACCTGCTACACGGGCAGCCAAGCCACAAACCACCGTTGCTGATCAACGGGCGCATAACATTCACTTGCATGACGGGGTGAGTGAAGCAGAGTTTGTTGCCATGCGAAGCAAACGCGACGCCACACTTGATATGCCCACATTGATTTTGCCCGCCATTCAGGTCAACATTCGTGCAGGCCACATGCCACCGGCTGAAGACAATGGGGTACAGTATTTAAAAATACCTCTCAATGCGGTGTAATAAGGTAGCCTATGTTTGAAGAAGCCGAATCAGACCCCAGCATTACTGATGCAGTTGCTGAGCAACTTGAAAAAAGACTACGTACCCGTCTTTTACGTGCACAATATCTTCACCTCAATAAGAAAGATCGTGCGCTGTTGATTTTAGTAGGGGGTATTGATGGTGCGGGCAAGGGTGAAACAGTCAACTTGCTCAACGACTGGCTTGACCCGCGGCATATACGCACGATGGCGTTTCCCCCGCCGACAGCAGATGATCTTGCCTACCCGCCTTTTTACCGCTTCTGGCATTATTTGCCACCGAAAGGTGAAACGGGCATTATGTTTGGCTCAGGCTATACGCCTTTAGTGATTGAAGCCTCGAAAAAAAACCCTAATTTAGAGTTGCTTGAAATCATGACCACGACGGCCCGCCGCTTCGAGGCTGATTTGGTGGCAAACGGCGTACAAGTTATTAAACTTTGGTTCCATTTGTCTAAAGACGCACAACGCGCAAGAACCAAGCGCTTGCTGACCAACCCATCAACCGCATGGAAAGTGAGCCCGCAAGACGCAAAAGTGCACAAACACTTTGAGCGCATATCAAGAGGTGCGCAACGCGTTATTGAAGCAACCGATTCAACCCATTCCCCCTGGTTTATCATTCCGGCTGCTGACGATAACATGCGCCATATACGCACTGCACAAGCTGTTTTGCAGGCTTTTGAGCAACGAACCATCCGCGTACCACCCTTGCACGACCCCGCTAAGCTTCCACCCTTAACACGCAAACGCAACCCACTTGACCGCATAGACTATACAAAAACGATCGACAAAGACGAGTATGAATCTGAAATACTAGACCTGCAAAATCAACTCGCTACATTAGTTCGACAGGCACAGTTTCAAAAAATGGCATTATGTCTTGTGTTTGAGGGGCAAGACGCTGCCGGCAAAGGGGGCACCATTCGCCGCATTACCCATGCGCTTGATGCACGTCAATATGGCATTATGGCAACGGCAGCGCCCAAGGCTTTTGAGTTAGCGCGACCTTATTTATGGCGTTTCTGGCGTCAAGTGCCCCGCTTGGGGCGTATTTCAATTTTTGATCGCTCTTGGTATGGGCGCGTACTGGTTGAACGTGTGGAAAAACTCATCACACCCGTCAGCTATCGTCGCGCCTACAGCGAAATCAATCATTTTGAACAGCATCTGGTGCAAAGTCATATTCTTTTACTGAAATTTTGGCTAACCATTACACCTGAAGAGCAGCTTAAACGATTTAAAGAGCGCGAGCTGTCACCATTCAAACAATTTAAAATCACTGATGAAGATTGGCGCAACCGCCGTAAAAAAACGGCCTATCATAGCGCTGCGGGCGACATGCTGAACTTAACCCACACCGAACTTGCCCCTTGGTTTATTGTGCCCTCTAACGATAAACGTCACGCTCGCGTCGCCGTTTTAAAGCACGTTGTTAACGCTCTTGAAGCGGCACTAAAAAACGACCCATGCCTACTCAATCAACCCACCAACAAATAAATTGCTTATTGTGTGATCAAGCTGGCGGCGAGATCATCTGGTCTAACGCAAGCTGTCGCGTGGTTGATGCACAAGACGCCACCTACCCTGGCTCAACACGTGTTATTTGGCAAGATCACGTCGCTGAAATGACTGATTTAGAGATCGTTGCGCGCCAACACCTCATGAAGATTGTGTTGATGGTGGAAGACGTCATGAGACATCAACTTAAACCACAGAAAGTGAACCTTGCCAGTTTAGGCAATCATGTACCGCATTTACATTGGCACATCATACCCAGGTGGTCTGATGATGCGACTTTTCCTGAGCCGATATGGGCTGCTATAAAACGTTTAGATGAAAAGGTTGTTGCGCGACGTGAAACAATCAAAACGCTATTGCCAAACTTTCACGTAGCCCTGCAGCAACGCTTAGCCATGATGAGTCGCGTTTAATTATTCATTAGTTGTGTTTGATCATTCACTCACCGTGTTTGAAAAAGATGATCAACGTTAAACTTGTTAATGAGGTGGTTCAGGGGTTTAAGATGAGCATGAACCGTTTCATTTAATTTGGCTTATTGGATCTCCCTATTTATGCCTATGACAACCCAACACACGAGCCTTTGGCGTTCAATGCTATTTGTACCTGCCAATAGTGAAAAATTCCTAGAGAGTGCGCTCAAGCGCCCCACCGACGCGATACAACTTGATCTTGAAGACGCCTGCCCGCCAGACTTAAAAGACAGTGCACGCCTGCAAATTGGTGCCATGGCGACACGCGCGGCAGCGCTCGGTTATGACGTCATTGTGCGAGTCAACCGCCCTTGGCGCCAATTGGTACGCGACCTTGAAGCGTGCGTTCACCCTGCCGTGCAAGCCATTACCCTGCCGAAAGTGTCTGATGCCGGCATGATTAAAGCTGTGGCTGAAATCATGGAAGAGTGTGAGTTGGCGGCGGGCATGCCTGTTGGCCAGACGCGCATTATCGCCATGATTGAAGATGCGGAAAGCCTGAACCAATTCGATGCAATTGCACAAGCACACCCGCGTTTATATGGCATGATTGTTGGGGCTGAAGATTTAGCCGTATCGATGCGTATGGCTGTTGATACCGATAGCTTATATGTACCCAATGTCATGTTAGTTGCCGCGTGTCGGCGCGCGGGTATTGTGCCATTGGGTTTTGTGGGGTCTGTGGCTGATTACGCTGATCGCGAGGCGTTTGCACAAACCGTGCAACGTGCAGCACGGCTTGGGTTTGAAGGGGCATTTTGTATTCACCCCTCGCAAGTTGATGCCGCTAACGCAGCCTTCAGCCCTAAAGCTGAAGCTGTCACGCGTGCGCGTGCGCTGATTAAAGTTTTTGAAACTGAAAACGCGGCAGGGCGTGCCGCATGCACGTTTGAAGGTCGTATGGTTGATGCCCCAGTCGTCGCACAAGCACGCTTAATGATTGAGCGCGCAGAGCATTTAGATGCATTAACCTTGCGTCGTCAGCAATCAAATGTAGCGCCCTGATCTTATATGTCAGGCCATAACATCTAATGACACGTGACAATCGTCTACTAGACATCAATGCCTGCAACACTAATGCTTTACCTGCGAGCTGGCGTAAGGTGTTAAACCAGCCAAACGTTAGCCAGACTTTAACGGCTGTTACAGCACACATTGCGACCCGCTTAAAAACTGGTGCAACCCTTTACCCTGACGACCCTTGGCGTGCACTCAGGCAACTACCCCTTGAGAAAGTGCGCGTGGTGATCTTAGGCCAAGACCCTTACCATGGCCCTGGGCAAGCGCATGGCTTAGCATTTTCAGTGCCAAACGACTGCCCCACACCACCCAGCTTACGCCACGTTTTGCAAGAAGTCGCCCGTAGCGACGCAGAACAAAACCCCAATGCCTTGCACCCACCACAACAGAATGATTTATCGCATTGGGTCTCTCAAGGTGTCTTGCTACTGAATACCGCCCTAACTGTTGAAGACGGCCAACCCGCCTCACATTCTCGCATTGGGTGGGCTCTTGTTACCGACGCCATTATTGCAGCTGTGGCGGCACAAACAGAGCGACCTATTGTGTTTATGCTTTGGGGTAAACATGCGCAGTCTAAACGTGACCTGATTCATGCTGATCAGCACTTGGTGCTGTGCGCCAATCACCCCTCGCCGCTATCGGCTCGCAGACCACCCTTGCCTTTTTTAGGCTGCGGGCATTTTGCGAAAGCCAATGAATGGCTGGGGGATGATGGGGTGTTGTTTTAAATGCATATAATTAAGTTGGCACTATTGTATAGAGTGCATATAAATATATAGGCAAAAAATAATTAATGCAAATCTAAAAATTTGCATTTGAGACTCATCAGTCTATAAATCCTTAAGGTGTTTGGCACTGAACTGCACAAAAACCTTTTGGGAAGGTCAAGCATCTCTGCCAAACAAGTCGCGGGTATAGACTTTATCAGCCACGTCAGCAAGCACATCTGACATGCGGTTAGCGATGATGACATCAGACTGCTGTTTGAACACCGACAAATCTTTGACCACTTTAGATTTGTAAAACTCGTCTTGATCAAATGTTGGCTCGTAAACAATCACCGTGACGCCCTTTGCCTTAATGCGCTTCATCACCCCTTGAATGCTTGAAGAGCGAAAGTTGTCTGAGCCCGCCTTCATTGTCAGTCGATAAATGCCAACCACGTCAGGCTTACGACTGAGAACACTTTCCGCAATAAAATCTTTGCGTGTACTGTTGGCATCCACAATGGCATTGATAAGGTTCTGTGGCACATCGCTATAGTTAGCTAACAGTTGCTTGGTATCTTTAGGTAGGCAATAACCCCCATAACCGAAGCTTGGGTTGTTGTAGTGTGATCCGATTCGTGGATCAAGGCATACGCCATCAATGATTTGACGCGTATCAAGCCCTTGACGTGCAGCATAGGTATCTAACTCATTAAAATAGGCCACACGCATAGCAAGATAGGTATTGGCGAAAAGCTTGATGGCCTCGGCTTCGGTGCTGTCTGTGAGAATTGTGGGAATGTTTTGCTTGACTGCAGCCTGTTGCATGAGGTTCGCTAAGGTCTCGGCTCTGGCAGACCGCTCACCCACCACGATACGAGATGGGTGAAGGTTGTCATACAACGCCTGACCTTCACGTAAAAATTCGGGCGAAAAAATGAGGTTAGGCGTTCCCATTGCCTCACGCGTTTTAGCGGTGTAGCCCACGGGTACGGTTGATTTGATCACCATGACTGCATTTGGGTTGATGGCCATCACATCGCGAATCACAGATTCAATAGATCGCGTGTCGAAATAGTTCGTTTGCGGGTCGTAGTCAGTTGGCGTGGCAATGATGACATAGTCTGCTTGGCCATAAGCTTCTTGCTTATTTAACGTTGCACGAAAATTCAGTGCTCGGTTTTTAAGAAAATCTTCAATGCCAGGGTCTTCAATCGGTGACTCCTTTCGATTGAGCTTTTCGATCTTCTCTGCAATGACGTCAAGGCACACCACTTCATTATGCTGTGCCAGCAAAATGCCATTTGAAAGCCCTACGTAGCCTGTACCAGCAATTGCGATTTTCATATTGTTTAGGTTTTAAGTTTAAATGTAACTAAAGTTTGTTGAGTATTAGACCCCATACATCGCATAAGCATTTTCATCCGTCGTCAGCAACTTCATAAACTTCGGATGTAGAAAAAGCTTTTCTATCATTACCCCCACTTCAGTCAACACACCAATATCGACCAGTTGGTTCAGATAAATCGAAGCTGTTTGACGCTTGGCGATGCCCGCGTCGGTCACGCTCGCGATGCGGCAGTAGGGCAAATCAAAGATCAGCCTGACCAGCTCATGGCTGTACACCTTAGGCAACTTGGTGCGGATGTAATCCGTTGTGTGCTCAAACAGTGACCTAGTCGCCGCGATCTTAGCGGTGGTCCAGTTCGCCGTTTCCTCTACCCCCTTGAGCACATACAACACCCAAGGTTCCCAGGCTGCATCACGGGTAACGCCCAACAATAATCGGTAATAGTCACTCTTGTTATGAATGATGTATCGGCTCAAATACAGAATTGGTAAGGTTAGTAAGCTCTCCTGAATCAGAAATAAGCCATTTATGACCCTCCCCGTGCGGCCGTTACCGTCTGCAAAGGGATGAATTGCTTCGAACTGGTAGTGCCCGACGGCCATGCGAATCAGCGGATCTAGGTCCGTATGCTGATGCATGAAATCCTCCCAGTTTGCCAGCAGATCCCTCAACCGCTGCTCACCCTCAGGCGGCGTGTAGACCACGCTTCCCGTTAGATCGTTCTGCAACGCCGTGCCCGGAGACTTACGCACAGACATAAAGACACCCTTAATGTAGGTGCAGATTTCCTCGGCACTGCGTGTACTCAGAGGCGTGACACTTAAACTCCGATAACCCTCAAGCACCGCCCTGCTGCAACGCAGTGCTTCTTTTGTGGCTGGGTCAGCATGCTCTTCATGATTAAAATGCTCAAAAAGCTTGTCAGTCGTCGTAACAATATTTTCGATTTCAGAACTGGCTTTCGCCTCAAGGAGTGGCAAAGTATTAATGAGCACAGACTGATTTGGAATCAGTTCAGCCGCCTGCTTAAGCTGCGCAACAGCTGCCCTTGCCAAGATGCACTGCTTTAACACCGCCTTCGTTTCAAGCTCGTGTGAAGGTGGCAACAACGGTAATGCGTTGTAAGGACTGTCAGGGCGCCAGAGACTCATGTTTATGAAATTAGATTTTATCGACACAAGATCAGGATATGTCGATGCAATCGACATGTCAATAAAATATGTCGATATTTATTTAAAAAATCGACATATCCAAATTCTCTAGCTTCTAAACTTGCTCGCAGACCTTGCATGACTACAAACGCGATGCTTGGGTTGTTGAATTGGTGCGCTGGGCTAAAGAAATCGCACCCTAATTGCTCGCCATCACATCAAGCCAACGGCTCAAGCGTTAGCTTAAAACCCATTGCATTGATGACCTTAAAGAGCGTATCGGAACTGGGCGCACGCTCTCCGGAAAGGCTCTTGTAAAGACTTTCCCTAGATAGCCCGGTGTCGCGGGCAAGTTGAGTCATACCTCGAGCTCGGGCTATATCACCTAACGCTGCTGCCAATAATGCTGGATCGCCATCTTGTATTGCGGCTTGTAGGTAAGCAGCGATGTCTGCTTCATCATTGAGATAATTTGATGCATCAAATGGACGGGTCTTAATTTTGCTCATTTCGTAGCTCCTGAGCCAAAGCCTTGGCTCGTTCAATATCTTTATTTTGGCTTGACTTGTTGCCTCCGCCGAGCATCATGATGACTGCGCTTCCGTGCAAAATGCAATACATTCGCCAGCCAGACCCAAAAACTTCGCGCATTTCCCAAACATTATCACCGACAGGTTTATGGTCTCCGAGGTTGCCAAGCGAGGCTTTTCTTAATCGAAGCTGTAATCGCACACGTGTCACACGATCTTTTATGCTTTCAAGCCATCGTGTAAATTGCTCAGTTTCAATAATGCTGTACATACGCCTATTGTATCCTAATGGATACGAATTACAAACAGAGAACCAAGACCTGCGATCTCAGTAAGTGGAGTCGAATGGTGAAGATTTTTTGATCATTCGAGTCTTTAATTATTGAGTAATCACCCTTCTTTGCTTCTTTTTGCACGTTTTTTGTAAATTTTTCTAACAAGGGGTTTACCCCAACTCGGAAACCCGCTAAAATATACGTCTTTGTGAAGTAGTACAAAGATAAGTCTTAAAAGAAGTCTTAGAAGTCATTGAAGTATTAGAAGTTGAAGTAATTTACGCAACACGCACAGCACTTAGTTGCTAAGCGACGCCCAATCCCGGGTTGTTGCATATATCGATTCCTGACCCCTTTCCTTTCGCGGCCGCAGTTTGCGCCCAGGCGTTCGGTTCACCCGGTCGGCACGATAAAGAGGAAAGTTATGTCATTCGATTCACTCGGGCTGTCGCCCGTTGTCTTGGCGTCTGTTCGCGAAGCAGGTTTTACAGAAGCCACCCCCGTTCAAGCTCAAGCCATTCCAGCTGCCTTAGCAGGCGCTGATTTAATGGTGTCGGCACAAACCGGTAGCGGCAAAACCGCTGCATTTATGTTACCGGCCTTACACAAATTGTCACAAAATCCTTCACAAGGTGGCCGTGGCGTTCAAATTTTAGTGCTCACACCTACTCGCGAGCTCGCCATGCAAGTGAGCGACGCCAGCGCAGTATATGGTGCACAAATTAAAGGCTTACACGTTGCAACCGTTGTCGGTGGCATGCCTTATGCTGCACAGCTCAAAGCCTTGTCGCGTCGTGTCGACGTACTCGTAGCAACGCCTGGCCGTTTAATTGACCACCTTAAAGCGCGTCGTGTTGATTTATCAACCGTTAAAACACTCGTGCTTGACGAAGCTGATCGCATGCTTGATATGGGCTTTATTGAAGACATTCAAGAAATCGTTTCACGCACCCCTTCTGACCGTCAAACATTGTTGTTTTCAGCGACACTTGATGGCAGCGTAGCCGGTTTGGCGCGTGGCTTAATGCGCGACCCACAACGTATTGAAGTGTCAAGCGGTTCAGCTCAACACACCAACATTACCCAAAGCGTTTTATACGCTGACGATGGCGCGCACAAGCGTCGCTTACTTGATCACATCTTACGTGACAGCGCGATTGACCAAGCCATTGTGTTCACAGCAACCAAACGTGGTGCTGATGATTTGGCAGACAAACTCAACGAAGACGGCCTACCTGCTGTGGCGTTGCACGGCGATATGAACCAACGTCAACGTACACGCACAATCGAAGCCGTTCAACGTGGTCGTGTTCGTATTTTGGTGGCAACCGATGTCGCCTCGCGCGGTATTGATGTGCAAGCAATAAGTCACGCAATTAACTTTGACTTGCCTATGCAAGCTGAAGATTACGTTCACCGTATTGGCCGCACAGGTCGTGCCGGTCGCGAGGGTTTAGCCATTACTTTAGCTGAACATCGCGAGCGTTTTAAAGTGCGCCGTATTGAGCACTTTATTGGTCACGATATTCCCACCACAACCATTGCTGGTCTTGAGCCACGTCGTAGCGATTCACGTCCAAGCAACAGTAGCCCACGCCGCGGCGCGGGTGGTAAACCCAGCTTTGGTGGAAAACCAAGTTTTGGTGGTGGCAAACCTGGTTTCGGTAGCAAGCCGAGCTTTGGTGGCGGCAAACCAAGTTTTGGTGCGCGCCCTCAACGTGATGCAGGTAAGCCATACGAAGGTCGCTCAGACAAGCCGTTTGAGGGTCGTTCAGATAAGCCTTATGAAGGTCGTTCAGACAAACCTTATGAAGGTCGTTCAGACAAACCTTACGAAGGTCGATCAGACAGTCGCTCAGACCGCTCAGACAGCCGTCCTGCTCGTCCCTTCGAACACCGTTCAGAAGGTCGTCCTGCGCGTTCATTTGATGGCGCCGCCGGCAAGCCTTTTGAGCATCGTTCAAACAAACCTTTTGAAGCCCGCCCACCTCGTGAAGAGCGTACTGGCTTTGGCGCACGTATTAACGCACCCCGTGGTGCCTATAGCAGCGATCGCGGCGATTCATTTGACGCGCCCCAATCTAAGCCACGTCCCGCAGCACGATCAGGGGCAGGTGAAGGTGCATCAGCTGGTTACGTAGCCGGTGCTCGTCCTGCTGCACGACCCTCTGCTCGCCCTGCTGCACGTCCGACAGCACGCCCAACCTCACGTCCGTCATCACGCCCCGGCGCGGCAACGCGTACTGGTTTTCGTGTTGGCGCACGCCCAGGTCGCGATTAAATTACGCTTGTTTTAAACTATGTTGCCCGTATCAAACCCGAGCACAGCGATCACCGTCTCAGAGCAGGCGTGGCAACATAGTGAAACGGTTAGTCAGCACCTGCGTCGTTGTATTGACGAAGCAGGTGGCTGGTTAAGTTTCGAACAGTTCATGCATGAAACACTCTATGCACCGGGCTTAGGTTACTACGCTGCAGGCAGCACCAAACTCAGTACACGCTCAGAACATGGTTCACATCAGTTGACGGGTGACTTTGTCACAGCACCTGAACTCACACCTTTGTTTGGCCAGACACTGGCACAACAATTTAAACAAGTCTTTGCACACCTTGATCAACCCCAAATTTTAGAATTTGGCGCCGGTTCGGGTCAGCTTGCTTTTGACATACTGACTGAACTTGATGCCTCTGGCATTGAAGCCCATTATTTTATTCTTGACGTATCAGCCGATTTACGGGCCCGGCAGGCAAACAAGCTTGCCCCTTGGTTGTCGCGAGTGGTCTGGCTTGATTCCCCACCGATCGGGTTTGAAGGTGTTGTGGTTGCCAACGAAGTGCTTGATGCCATGCCCGTCGCAATGGTCGGCTGGTCACCCAAACTTGACGTTATTGAGCGCGGGGTCACATGGCATGACGGCGCTTTTAGCTGGCTAGACCGCCCAGCGCGATCGGCTTTAGCAGACGCTCTGACAAGCCGCATGCCAGCCCTACCCAATTACTTAACGGAAATTAATCTACAAGCTGAGTCTTGGGTAAAACATATTGGGCAATGGCTCAAAAAAGGTATTGTCTTTTTAATTGACTATGGTTTTGTTGAGTCTGAGTTCTATCACCCACAGCGGCAAGCGGGCACACTCATGTGCCATATTCAACATCGCGCGCACGACAACCCTTTTTTTGCCCCCGGTTTACAAGATATCACGGCACACGTTGATTTTTCTGCCATGGCGCGCGCAGCTCAACAAGCTGGGCTTGATATTATGGGTTACACCAGTCAAGCTCGGTTTTTATTGAATGCGGGCTTGCTTGAAGCCACGTTAAATACAACAGCAAGCCCCCCCTCTACTCAAGCCGTTCAAAAACTGATCTCTGAAGCTGAAATGGGCGAGTTGTTTAAAGTGTTGGCGCTTGGTCGTAGCCTGCCTGACTTAATATTGCTTGGCTTTACAAAGGGTGATCGTCAGTGGCAACTTGCACGTTCATTTCAAGATCAAGACTGAATCGCCTTTAATCGTGCAGCGCGAACTGCATCGCGTATTTTTTCTGGTTCAGCACCAATTTTTCTAGCAATCGCACCGGCATCAACCGACTGTGCAGCAAGCAATGCGGCTTGCCACACGCTATCAAGACCACCCGCGACCCAACCAGCCAACTGACAAAGGCTGATAAACCGATCAGGCCGACGTAACGCATCACAACTTTCAAGTAAGGCTAAACAATCTGTTGCATCAGGGTTAGGGTGTGTTTGCCAAGCGCTGACAATATGTGCCAACAAACGCGTGGCATCACTCACTTCGCGGGGCACCCGCAAACGCTGGCACAAGGCAGCACGATCAAGTGAGTCAAGTGTTAACACAGCAAATTGAGAGGCAATGTCAACAGCCAAACCAGATTGATTCAATTGGTCTATTTGATTCAATACGCGTTGAGTTAAAACCAACTCTGGCATTACCACGGCTTGCGCACCACAGCTTTGCAGGAAGGTAAACATGCGCGAAGGTTGCCTTGCCTTCATACCCTTAACCAGCTCTTGCCAAACGCGCTCAGGCACTAAAGCATTGACCTCACCGCTTAGCACCATGTCTTGGCACAACTGCTGTGTGTCGGAGGCAACATTAAATTCAGTAAACCGTGCCAAAAAACGTGACAATCTCAAAATGCGAACGGGATCTTCTTTAAAGGCAACACCTACATGCCTAAAGATGCGTGCTTTTAAATCAGCCAAACCATTTAACGGGTCAATGAGATCACCTTGTGACGACCGCGCCATGGCATTAACCGTTAAGTCGCGTCGCTGTAAGTCTTGTTCAAGCGTGACGTCTTCACCTGTGTAGAAAGTGAAGCCGTGATAACCCCGCCCTGATTTGCGCTCAGTACGCGCCAGAGCATATTCGTCATGTGTTGTAGGGTGTAAAAATACTGGAAAATCGCCCCCAACAGGCGTAAAACCTCGCTTAACCATTTCTTCAGGCGTAGCACCCACGACGACCCAATCTTGGTCACCGACAGGCATATTTAATAATTGATCGCGTACGGCACCCCCGACAACATAAACGTCAAGTCCCGCCAACACAGATTGCTTCGTCACGGTAACCCCCTCTGTCACAATAGTTGTCCGGTCTTTTAATTTCTTTTCTTAATCTTTTGGGGCGGTTGGAGTGAAGTTGCTATGCCAACCTACAGCACTGAATTTAAAGACAACATCGTTCGTAAAATGATGCCCCCTAATAGCCAAAGCGT
>CAMCYB010000026.1 GCA_945883615.1 Bordetella parapertussis
ATGCCTAAACGTTGGAACAATCGGTCAACTCGCAATTGGCAACCCATTAATGAAGTCTGGCTTAACCCACCAAAAGAGCACATCAATGAATCTATTAATTTAAAACAGGCAGCATGAAAGAACGGCCATCTTTGTTGACAACTACCGTCTGCGTGTAAGTCGAGCTTGGATACTATTTGCCATACCCTTTGGGTTTGCTTTAGTCATCTTGCGTATTACACAATCTATGTGGTTAGACATTAGTGCGCTCATTAATGGTCAAGAACCACGTCCCGGCAAACGCCTCTTTGATTAGAAAATATCATGTTTATTCCTGAAGCTTTTTCAACAGCCGAGTTGGGTTGGAACGTCTTAGGCCCATTGGTGCTCATGCTTGTCTTGTTTGCTCTCGCTGTACCTGTTTGGGTATCTCTTGGTTTAACTTCGCTCTGCATGCTTTGGCTAACAGGGGCTTTGCCTTTATCTTTAATTGGTGAGTCTGTTTTTCATGGTCTTGATGCTTTTGCCTTAATTGCCATACCCTTGTTTGTGTTGACGGGTGATCTATTGGTTAGAACGGGTTTATCAGTCAAGTTGTTAAATATTGCAGCTGCCACAATGGGTAACGTCCGTTCTGGTTTAGGTACTTCAACTGTATTGGGGTGTGGGTTTTTTGCATGCATATCAGGTTCAGATGCTGCGGGCGCTGCGGCCGTTGGCCGTATAACCATTTCACGTTTAATTGAGCAGGGTTATAAACCCTCTTATGCTTGTGCTCTGGTGGCAGCCGGTGCATGCACCGGTATATTAATTCCACCCTCAATTGCCTACATTATTATTGGTATGGTTTTAGGTATATCAACATCATCGTTGTTTTTGGCTGCAGCCATACCCGGAGTACTAATCATGATCTCTATCATGATTACTAACGCCATTATGAATAGAATTCATGGTTACGAAAACTCTAAAGAACGCTTTAATTTTAAAAATTGGTTTGCAGTCGTTTGGGATGGTCGTTTTGCAATTCTTGTACCGGCATTGATTTTTGGTGGTATTTATTCAGGTGTCTTTACTCCAACAGAGGCAGCAGCTGTTGCGGTCGTGGTCACGATCTTAGTGGGTTTTAGCCAAGGCACTTTCAAATTAAGTGATTTCCCCAGCTCATTAGAGGGATCAGCAAAAGTGTGCGGTGTGATTGTGCCGATTATTGCCGTCGCGTTGCCACTTGCTCAAGTACTGGCAATTAACGGTGTACCTCAAAGCATGGTGAGCACAGTTAATTCTTTTACAGAAAACCCTGTAACGATCATATTTTTAATGTTGGGTATTCTTATCATTGCGGGTTGTGTGATGGAATCAACGCCCAATATTGTGATTTTGGCCCCCATCATGTTGCCACTTGCACAGTCAATTGGTATGAACGATATTCACTTTTGTATTTTTATGATTACGGCGTTGGGTATTGGCTTTATTACACCGCCGCTGGGGCTAAATCTGTTTGTTATTTCTGGCATAACCGGGCAACCTGTTCTAAATATCGCATCTAAAGCATTTCCCTTTGTGTTTGCCATGCTAATTGTTGTGTTGCTGATTGCTTTCATACCTGAGATTTCTTTATTTTGGTTTTAATGAATGATTCAACCAGCATTGAAAGATTTGATGGTTGATGTTGGTGCAAGGGTTAAATAGGCAGGTTTACTAAATTTAAATTTCATTACGTCGCAGCATAATTAAAGACTTGATCGCCACCCGCTGCGTGAATCTGCGCGTTAAATGAAACAATGATTCGATCTTTTTCACCCACGTAGGGCATTGCTTGGTGCGGCAAATACGAGGGAAAAACGACAAGTTTGCCAGGCTCTGGCACGACGTCGACTGTATTCTTTTGTAAGTACGCATTGCCAATATCAACGTGTGCACCCCCAAGCCACTGTGTGTAGGGACCATAAAACCGGGTCACGCCGTTTGTGGGGCCCAAGCTTGGGTGTCTAACTCTTTTTGCTTCATCGTCGCACTGCACGTAATACACCCCCGACCAAGAGCAATTGCCATGGGTGTGAACATCATGAAAGGCCATGCCATTTTGAATTTGAAACCAGCACCCCATGAGTTGTAATTGCAGGCTCATACGGCCAGTTGGCCATACACCTGCGTTCGCATTCATGACCGTTTTTTGTAGAGAATTGGCTATAAAGGCGATTAATGTTTGAAACTCTGGCAGTTGTATGCCCTCAAGTAAATTATCTTCACTGGCATAAAACGGTTTGATAGATGGCGCATGAGCCTCGGCTTGTGAGGGTGATTCTTCTTTCGCTTCTTCATATGTTTGTGCTTCACGGGTCACCCGCATGGCAGAAAAAACGCGGGCTAACGTTTCATTAATATGGGCGGCATCATCACAATGATGCGTATCAAGTGGAACCGGCCAATGAATGTTTTTCATGATTGTGAAGAAAGCTTTCTTCTAAGCGCCAAGTAAGCGGGCTCAGAGTGTGAGGAATGCGTTGTGCTTTCGTTGCTAACAACCTGCGCATTAACAATGGTTGTATCAACGGGCACTGAAAGTGACAACCCTGTTTTCTGATTGAATTTTTCAATATCTTCAAGGGTGTCTATATCAACAATATAGTGGTCATTCGTTGTTTCAAAATAGTCGACTAGGCCAGGGTTTTGATCAATAAACTTGCGGCAATACATGTTTTTATCGTCGGCAATCATTCGTTCAATGACTGAACCAGAAAAAATAATCGGGTTGCCTCGTTGACCTTGCACCATGGGTATTAAGACCTCACCCTTAAGTCTTTTTTTGAATGCAGCGATCAGGCTGGTTATGTCTTCAGCATTGACCAAGGGCTGGTCACACAACATCATGATGACGGCATCATATTTATTGCCAATCGCTTCAATGCCTAAGCGAACAGAGCTGGGTTGACCGTCTTCAGGTGTAAGGTTACGAATAATTTGAACCGGAAATTGCTCGACTAAAGGTTCAATGCGATCATGGTAATACCCCGTGACAACAATCACCTCGTCAACCCCGGCACCACTGAGCGCAATCAAATGGCGATTGATGAGCGGTACACCCTGAAAATTGAGTAGCGCTTTGGGTTGGTTGCCCATTCGGCTACCTTGGCCTGCTGCAAGCAATACCGCGCCTACGCGCATGCGTGAATACAGCCCACCACCTTGTTTTAAAATACAGCCCATAATAATCGTGCCTCATGCTGGTTTGCTTTTTTGAGCAATTGGTTAATTGCTCAGTCATTCATGGTCATCACTGCTCAACCATTCTGTTAGTCAAAGCATGGTCTGAGTGCTTACGCCTTAACGTTAGATCGACCAACCCTTCAAGGCTATTTAAATGACTGACCGCCATAAAGCCTGAAATGTAGGGTTTGCTTGATTGTATGGCCAGTGATTGAGGTACCTCAACGGTTGGGTGTAACCAAAACACATCAACCCCCATTTGCTTAATTGATTGTAGTACCTTGGGTAGTTCTTCAGGTGGGTCAGTATCGTAACCATCACTCAACACAAATATGAAGTCGTGACGACTTAAACCCCTAATGCGTTGGCCATTACTGCCGCGTTGGCTTTGAGTTAAAAATGTTTGAAAGTTGCTTGCAATGCGTGTGCCGCCCCCAAAACCAAACGTGACTGTATTAATCTTTTCTTGAATACGGCCGCTATTACTTTTTAATAAGGCTGTAACTTCAATTAATGCTGTGTGAAAAACAAAAACTCTTGCGTTCATGATTTGACAAAACGAACGCGCCATTCTTAAAAAAAATGGGGCATGAGATTCCATGGATTTACTGACATCAACCAAAATAAACACTTTAGGCATCACTGTTTTTCGTTTTTTGGTTTGAAGTTTAATCAACTCGCCGGCTGTACCCATTGCGTGGCGAATTGATTCGCGCAAATCAATTCTGCTTGCGTTTGAGCGCCGTTGATATTTTTGTATCAGTTTTTTTCGTAACCGCGCCTGTAAAGGGTAAATAAGCTTATCAAGTTGTTCACTGTCATGTGGCAACCAGTCGCCCAATGGTTTTTCAGCGAGCGGGTCGACCCGACTGGCACCCCCTTGCGCTTGATCTGAACCCGTTTCATCATTGCCCGATTGACCGTTTGCAAGCGCGATCGTGCTTTGGTTTGAAGAAGACGGGGCACTTTGACCCTCATTTTTTATCTCTAAAATCAACTCGGGTAATGATTTGCCACGACGTTGTTTGTGTGACGATTTCACTTTGCCCTTGATACGATGCGGAAACCAATAAGCATTAAAAAGGTCTGGAAATAGATGCCATTGTTTTTGAGAAGAAGCCGCAATACCTCGCCAATATTTTTCTATTTTTTCAAAGTCGTGTATGCCAGCGAGTGTGGCGATTTTTATCATGGCGTGAAGTTCTGCTAAACCGATGACAAAACCATGGTCGCGCAAGTAGGCCACAAAATTTCTTATATTTTGATCGGGGTTAAGTGCCTGTTCAGGGTTATCGGTCACAATCTCGTAAAAAAAGTTTGAGTCGAGTTATGCACGTGATGGCATCACGCCAGCGTCAATACCGACAAGTTGCTGCGACCCCATTAATTTAGTCAGTACTTGTTCAGAAATTTGCCATTGATCGCTTCGCGTTTTAAGTAAAGCACTCAAGCTTTGGGCCAGTTCGTTGGGGTCTTGGGGCAAGGCTTTTAACTCACGTGCGCACAAGATTCTGATCCAGTCGAGAGTTTCAGCAACACCTGGAATTTTGTCTAAATCTTGTTTGCGTAACTGGTGAATAAACAGCACAGCTTGTTGTATGAGGTCTGCATTCGCTTGCGGAATAAGCGTCTTCACAATCGTCATTTCACGCGCGACGCTTGGGTAATCAACATAGTGAAATAAGCAACGCCGCCTTAAGGCGTCTGACAGGTCACGTGTACCGTTGCTGGTCAAAATCACTAAAGGGTGACTTTTGGCTTTGATAGTGCCCAATTCGGGCACCGATATTTGAAACTCACCCAGTACTTCTAGTAGGTACGCCTCAAAAGACTCGTCAGCACGATCAATTTCATCAATCAGCAATACGGCAGGCTGCTCAGACGTAATGGCCTGCATCAACGGTCTTTGAAGTAAAAAGTCTTCGCTAAACAAGTCGTCACGCAACGATGATTGCCCAGACCCTTCCGCTTCTCTTAGGCGAATTTCGAGTAACTGACGGCTGTAATTCCATTCATAAACGGCTTGGTTTAAATCGAGGCTTTCATGACACTGAAGGCGAAACAAAGGCCGGTTCAGTGCAGATGCGGCGGCTTGAGCAATCGCTGTTTTACCCACCCCGGCTTCACCCTCTAACAAAATGGGTCTATCAATCGTTAAACCCATCCAGACGATCTCAGCCAAACTGTCGTCAGCGATATAACCAGATTTGGCTAAGCGCTCTGAAATATCTTTGACGTTCATGCAAGTTGCCTTTGAAACTTATATTTATTTACCAAAAAGTCTAGCAAAGAAACTTTTGATGAGCATCCAGGCAATTGCCAAACCATTTAATTCGCTTTGAAGTTTAGGGGCCTCAGTTGTGGTTGTAGAGGCGTGGCCCGCATGATTTGCTTGTTCGGTTGAAGATTCGCCCGCTGAGCCCTCTTGGGGTTCTGCTAAGGTTGCTGCCATCGCTTTGGCTTTGATGGCAAAATTATCAGCAAATTGCTGCAAAATCATGTCAGAAACAGACGTCATCATACGGCCGCCAAACTGGGCAAACTTACCATTCACAATGACAGACGCTTTGCCGGTTAAGGTGACATGGTGTTCGTCAACTTTTGTAATGGTGGCGGTTAAATTCATTGAGGCTGATGAGCCGCCTTTGTCGGCGCCTTTACCTAACAATTGAATTTGCTTGTTGGCTTCATCAACCCCAAGTACTTCAATGTCGCCAGCAAAAGCGGCTGTTGCCGGACCGACTTTCACTTTGACGCTGCCTTTGTAATGCGTCTCGTCAACCTGCTCAGTGATGGTTGCACCTGGCATACAGGTTGCCAGTTCAGTGATGTTAGAAAGAACCTGCCAGCACGCGTTTTCACTGGCAGGTATGGGGTACAACTTGTCAATAACGACTTCCATTACTTATTTCCTTTTGAGCTCATAATGGCTCATTTTTTTCAAAAACTTAATTAAACCAAATCGATTGCTAGTTTAGGTTCAAGTTGTTTTTCTTCAGTTCTTTCCAAGTGCGAAATGCAGTGTGGGGCATGTCTATATGTGTGACGCCCACATGTGCAAAAGCATCAACCATGGCAGCTGTAAAGGTCGGAATGCTACCCACGTGTGGTGATTCAGCCACCCCTTTTGCCCCAATGGGGTGATGGGGTGAGGGGGTTACTGTGTGGTCTGTTTCCCAATGCGGGGTTTCAACAGCGGTGGGTATAAAGTAATCCATTAACGAATTGCCCTGAATGTTGCCTTGTGCGTCAAATGATAGCAACTGACCCATGGCAACGGCAAAACCTTCCGTTAAACCACCGTGAATTTGGCCTTCGATAATCATAGGGTTGATACGCGTTCCACAATCATCTAATGCATAAAAGCGTCTCACTTTGGTCTCGCCCGTAGAGCGATCAATATCAAGCACAGCTAAATAAATACCAAATGGGAAGGTAAAGTTTGGTGGGTCATAATAATGAACGGCTTCAAGGCCTGGCTCAAGGCCTTCTGGGGGTTGATGATAAGCCGCCCATGAAATATCTTTCATGGTTTTAAACTTATCGTCATGGCCTCTGACTTTAAAGCGATCGACTTCCCACTCAAGGTCAGCCTCGCTGACTTCAAGTAGTGAAGCGGCGATTTTTTTGGCTTTAGCGTGAATTTTTCTTGAGGCCATAGCAATGGCAGCACCGGCAACGGGTGTTGAACGTGAACCATACGTACCTAAACCATAGGGTGCCGTATTGGTATCGCCTTCTTCAACTTGAATCACTTCTGACGAGATGCCCAATTCAGTTGCAATGATTTGAGCGTAGGTGGTTTGGTGACCCTGACCTTGTGAAATCGTACCCATTCTAGCGATAGCGCTGCCAGTTGGGTCAACCCGTATTTCGCATGAGTCAAACATACCAATGCCTAAAATATCGCAAATCTTGCTTGGACCCGCACCCACAACCTCAGTAAACGTGACCAGACCAATACCCATCAAGGTGGGTGAGTGAGGGTCTGCACGCTTTGCGGCTTGTTCAGCACGTAAGCCTTTGTAGTCAACCGCATCAAGCACCTTTTTAAGGGCTGTGTGGTAATCACCTGAGTCGTACTCGAAACCAAATGCTGAGGTGTAGGGGAACTGTTCTTTTTTAATAAAGTTCTTTTCACGTATCTCAGCTTTGTCCATATTGAGTTTTTGCGCTAAGACGTCAACCATACGTTCAATTAAATAGACGGCTTCGGTCACTCTAAATGAGCATCGATACGCCACACCGCCTGGCGCTTTGTTGGTGTAGACGCCTTTGACTGAACAATGTGCGGCAGGAATATCGTATGAACCTGAACAAATATGAAAGAACCCAGCTGGAAATTTACTGGGGTCTGCGCACGCATCGAAGGCACCGTGATCGGCAACAACGTCAACACGCAAACCTTGAATTTTGCCATCGGCAGTTGCAGCCAGCTCACCACTCATGTGATAGTCACGCGCAAAAGCAGTTGAAGACAGATTTTCAATACGGTCTTCAACCCACTTAACGGGGCGACCTAAAACAATAGACGACACAATGGCACAGACATAGCCTGGGTATATGCCAACCTTGTTACCAAACCCACCGCCAATATCAGGAGAAATAATACGAACCTTAGATTCAGGAATACCTGAAAGCATTGATACAACGGTGCGTACGACATGAGGGGCTTGGCTGGTTATGTACGTTGTGAGGTCACCTTTGATCGGGTCAAATGAGGCTACGCAGCCGCAGGTCTCTAAGGGGCAGGGGTGCACGCGAGGGTACATCATGTCTTGTGAGACGATGATGTCAGCCTTTTCAAACGCTAAGTCAGCGGCTTCTTTATCGCCCGCTGTCCAGGTGAAAATTTCGTTTGGGTGATTACGCTTACCATGCGCCCCTTCGGTCTTGCCCACGAGGTCTTCACGTAAAATGGGAGCATCTGGCTTGAGTGCACTGAACGGGTCAATCACCACGTCGAGCTCTTCGTATTCAACCCAAACAGCTTCTTTGCCATCTGCTGCTGCGTAACGTGTTTCAGCAATGACAACCGCCACTTCTTGCATCTGAAAATGTACTTTCTCGTCAGCCAATACAGCGGCAACGTCACCTGCTAGAGTTGGCATCCAATGCAACTTGAGGGGTTTTAAATCTTCAGCTGTTAAAACAGCTAAGACGCCTGGAATTTTAAGAGCGGCTTCTTTGTTAATTGATTTAATACGTGCATGGGCAAGTGGCGAGCGCACGATGTCCATATAAACCATATTGGGCATTTTAATATCATCAACATAGGTGCCCTTACCTTGAATAAAGCGCGCATCTTCTTTGCGCAGGCGTGAATCGCCCATGCCCATTAGAGCGGCTTCACGGTCTTGAAGTGGTGCATTCATGTTTTAGTCTCCGTTTCGTATTGGAATGACGGCCTTAAGCCGTGACAGTCGCTGATTCTTGTAATTTTTTAGCGGCGTATTGCACGGCTTTCACAATGTTTTGGTAGCCCGTGCAGCGGCACAAATTACCTGAAATACCGACGCGTATTTCTTCTTCGGTTGGGTTTGGGTTTTCAATTAAAAGGCGATAGCTTCTAACCAACATACCTGGCGTGCAGTAGCCGCACTGCAAACCATGTTCTTTGTAAAAGCCTTCTTGTACAGCGTGCAGCACGCCATTTTGAGCCAACCCTTCAACCGTTAAGATATCGCTACCTTCGCATTGAACCGCTAAGTGCGTACACGATTTAACTGAATCGCCATCAATATCGACGGTACAGGCACCACAATGACCCGTCTCACACCCAATGTGGGCGCCGGTTAAATTCAACTGCTCTCTTAAAAAATGAATAAGTAGCGTGCGGTGCTCAACAGCCTCTTCAACTTTCTTGCCATTTATATTCATGCTAACTAATGATTTACTCATGATGTGTGACTCCGAATGTTTGATCGATTAACGTAGTTGACTGGCGGCATCAAGTAGGGCGCGTTTGGTCATAACACCTGCCATGGCGGTTTTGTATTCTGCATCACCGCGTAGATCTTCAGCAGGGTTGCAAATGGCTGTTACCGCATCAACCACTTTGTTCAAAATATCTTCAGACAGCGGTTGACCCATGAGAATATTTTCTGCTTCGGTTGCTCTCAAGGCGGTGTCAGCCACGTTGGTTAAACCGATGCGCACCATTGAAACTTTATCGCCATTCATTTGTAAAACAATGGCCGCTGCAGCCGTGGCCCAATCACCTGTTTTGCGCTTGAGCTTGAAGTAAGCCGTACCAGTATGTGAGGCAAGAGGTGATATGTGTATTTCAGTCAAAATTTCATTTTCTTTAAGATCAGTCATGTACGTACCATGAAAGAAATCAACCGCCTTAACTGAGCGTTCACCGTCAGGGCCCATGAGTATAAAGGTGGCGTCTAGTGCCATCATGATTGCGGGGTGGTCGTTAGCTGGATCGCCATGCGCAATGTCACCACCAATCGTGCCGCGATTACGTACCTGAGGGTCAGCGATTAATTTAACGGCCTTTGGAATGAGTGAAACCTTGTCTTTCAGCAGTGCTGAATTTAGCAGGGCGCTTTCAACCGTCATGGCACCAATTTTAATGACACCACCTTCTTCTTTAATGCCTCTGAGTTGATCAATTTTATTTAGATCAATCAAATGAGGTGGTTCAGCAAAGCGCAATTTCATCATGGGCAATAGACTGTGGCCGCCAGCTAAAATTTTTGCATCTTCACCGTACTGATTTAATAATGCAACGGCATCGCTTAATGTTTTTGGTGCGTGATATTCAAACTCTGGGGGAATCATTCAGGTCTCCTTGGTTGACAAGATCAGATTGATTTATCAATAAATTATGTGTTTAATTTAATATACTGACCTTAACAACTTGTTCAAAGAAGTATTTAACTTTCTAGGGTTAACGATGATCATGCCCTGTTATCGATAGGGTTATTTGTATCGGTGCATGCGTAGGCGTTTAGTATAAAAAATGCTTTTACACAGCTTTTAATTTCTCTGTATTTAAGACGTAATAAATTATTTAAAAGTGAATAGTATTTTTAATAATTTATATTATTTTTTGTTATTTATTTATAATTTTTAATTGTTAATCGAAATGTGAAGCCTATATGTACTGGGCATTTACGGTTTATTGTTTTTAAAAAATAAGTATTTCTAAATACATTTTTTTCAGCAGGCCTGCGTGCAAAATTCTTTTATATTGCGAAACACCAATGCATTAGTGACTCTTACTTTAGTCACTTTGGTGGCCTTGACACTTTTGTATGTCAATACTGTTGCAGCACATGACTGGTGGATCGTTTTTTACGTGGCGTTACTCAGTGTAGGGGGCGGTTGTTACGTGTTGTCACGTTTGCGCCCACAAGCGATGGGGCTTTCACCTCCCCACGTGATGTTGACGCTTGGTTTTGGGGGTATGTTAATTGGTTTGTTCTTTGATTTTCAACGTACGCCCGTTTCTATCATCGCTTCCATTTGCTCAAACACACAAGGCCTTTCATTTTTTGATTCGTTGGGTTTACACATCGCGCTGATGCCTTACATGCATTTGGGCATGTTGATTGGCGGTTTAGCGGCCATTCCAAGTTTGCGCTTACTTCGACCTGAATGTCGAAAGCTTTGCTCGCTGTTGGCTCAAAATATATTGTGTTCAGTCTGGATGCTGCTCGGCATGACCATTGGTGCTGTATTTTTTGTTCAGATTTTTCAGCAGAACAGTGCGAGCAATTTAAGTTTAGGTGCCATGCTTGCAGGTATGTTTGTGGGTATGGTTTGGGGCATGGTATTGAGTGTTTTTCTGTATCGCACATATTTTAGATGGCGTGATGCAAGATAACTGAACGCTGTTAACCATCGGGGTGCCTGCGACAACCGCGACAACCGCGACAACCGCGACAACCGCGACAACCGCGACAACCGCGACAACCGCGACAACCGCGACAACCGCGACAACCGCGACAACCGCGACAACCGCGACAACCGCGACAACCGCGACAACCGTTTCGACCGTGTCGTCTCTTACGGGTTTAGATTAAGGTCTAAACACCCGTTCATTTTCATAATATTTTGCTTCATTGCTCTGTGCCTCAACCCCCGGCACACCCAATATAGGTAAAGCAAAAAGATCTGATGGCGTCACAAAAGCCTGCTTTAACCAGCGTTCGGCAAGCAAAGCATCAATCGACTTAACCACGACACTAAGGTCTTGGTCCGGTAAACATGCTGGGTAAGGTTGATAAAGCACTTTGGCAATCATACCGGGGTATGGGTTTAGGGTTTTCTCAAGTACGGCGTGGCCTACAACCAGTAAGCGATGACTTTTCCAAAGATGGCGTTCCGTGACAAACGCTTGATGCCAATCGTGATCAATGAGCCATTGTGCTAAACGTGGGTCAGGGCCAATCAGAACAGCACCACTCTCATCAAACAAAGTTGCTGCGTCAGATTGGCGTGTACGTTGTGAGCGATCAGCCTGTTTGGGTTTAGCTTCATCAAATTGTTGAGCGGTGAGCCGATGATCAGAGTTGTCGTTAAATTGATCGAATGGTGTTTGCAAATAATGAACTTGATTTAGAGCTGATTTTAATTTTGGCCAAGTTAACCAAACACAAGCATTCAATAAATCATGCCAATTTTCAGTTCGTGTTGGCACCATACCTGTTTGATGAATTTGCGTTTCATACGCGCGTTGCCCCTTGGGGGCTTCTTGTTCAGTAAACTGAATAGGCATGTGTTTAGCATTCAAAATATTTTTTTTGAGAGCCAACTGATTCAATTCGCTTATGTTTGGCCAATCATTTCCCCCTATTTCACGACAAACAGACTCATAACCAGCAAAAAGTGGGTGCGAAGCGAAAGTAGATTGCCAAACTTGGGGAAGGGTATATTTAGGCATCGTGTGGGGGAAATGCGAAATGCAAATGGCGAAATGGACTCTCATTATAGGCATGCCATGAGCAATACAAACGATTCGATATTTACGTCACACGACGCTGATCTAGATCAAATTGAAATGGGCATCATCACTTGTGAAGCGATGAATCCAGTTGAAATGAAACGGGGTGGGCAAGGTTTGGTCATTCAATATGGGGTTGGTCCATCACCCCTTGGCGAAGTGCTTGTTGGTTGGACGTCGCGCGGCGTGTGTCATTTTGCATTTTTGTTGTCAAATCACGAGCAGAGGGTGGCTGAACTTAAGGCGTATTGGCCTCACGCCATATTTGTTCAAGATGATCAAGCTGCGATGCAGCTTTTAACTACGATCTTTCCTTTAAAGCGAGTAAGTGAACCGCCAGGTGAGCAAGGAAAAATTCATCTTTTATTAAAAGGCACACACTTTCAGATAAAAGTTTGGGAATCTTTACTCAACATAGCTATAGGTCGGGTTGTTTCTTACAAACAACTTGCCCTACAAGCGGGTTACCCAAGGGCAGCGCGCGCGGTGGGAAGTGCCTTGGCTGCTAATCGCATCGGCTTTCTTATACCCTGTCACCGTGTGATTCGTGAAAACGGTGAAACGGGTCATTATCGATGGGGTGATGCGCGCAAAAAGGCTTTGTTGGCTTGGGAAGCCACGCAAAGGGGTAGCGATTTACACAGATAATCTTGTCTAGTGTCGGGTTGAAAAACTGCGTAAAAGTACGTACCATTAAAGCTAAGATAAATTAAGTAAGGGTCAATGATGGCATCACAGGAATTACAGGTATCTCAGGAATCACACATTAGTATCGAATCTCGCGTTAAATCACTAGAGGTGTCAACACAGCACTCTCAAAAAGCAATAGATCGTATTGAAAAATCAATCGATCAATTAGCCCACAATACACAAAAATCAATCGATCAATTAGCTCACAATACGCAAAGATCAATCGATCAATTAGCCCATATCACCGAAAGATCAATCGATCAGTTGGCGGGTAACACCGAAAAATCAATATGTCGTTTAGAAAATACGATTGATAAGTTGGCTGAGTACACTCAAAAATCAGTCGATCGGTTAGACCGCTCGATACAGCATGTTCGACAAGATGTCGATCGTAAGTTTTGTTGGTTGTATGGGTTGCAAATTAGTACGGTACTGACCTTAGTCGGCATATTAGCCAAAATGGCTAATATGTACTGACAGCAACCGTATAAATTTATAGCACTTAAGCCCGGGCATCACGATATTGCATGCCACCGTCAACATCTATTACGGTGCCCGACAAATAGCTGGCTCTCTCAGAACTGGCAAATACCACTAAGTCAGCAATTTCACGGGGTTCAGCTAAGCGACCAAATGCCAGTTTTTGGGTTAAATCAAACCATTTATCAGAGTCGCCTAATTGTTTTTCAGCCTGAACGCGCATCAACGTTTCAATGCGATCAGTGCGTGTTTGTGACGGGTTGATACCCAATATGCGAACGCCATGTTCTGTGCTGGCGGCACCCATCGCTTTTGTAAAAGCAATCAACGCTGCATTTGCAACAGAACCGCATATGTAACCGGCGCGCGGCACGCTTCCAGCCATACCAATCACATTGACTATGACACCACTGCCACGCTTTTGCATGGCAGGCAGGCATTGGCGAACCATGTCGATGTAACCAAATAATTTTAGATCCCACGCTTTACGCCACGTTGCATCGTCTAAGGCAAATAAATCACCCCCTGGTATGGCACCTGCGTTGTTAACCAAAATATCAATTGATCCTGCTTGTTTTACAAGTTCCGCAATACCAAAGGTCTGCGACAAATCAGCCGCTATGGTTTTAACCTGTACGCCGGTAATATCGAGTAGTTTTTTGGCTGCCTGAGCAAGTTGTTGTTGATCACGGCCATTGAGTGTGACATCACAACCTTCCTTGCAAAAAGACAGGGCAATTTCAAGACCAATACCTTTTGAAGCACCTGTAATAAGAGCATGCTTGCCTTTCAGTTGCAGATCCATTTTTATTATTCCAATTTAAACAAGCGGGGCGGATACTTGATCGATGTACCAGTCGTAAATTTCATGTGGTTTCAAAAAACAAACGTGCGAGCTTTTCATCAACAGATCAAGCATGCTTTCAAATTCACCTATGCGGTGTGGTATGCCCATTAAATGGGGGTGTAAACCGATTGCCATCACACGTGGGTGGTGATGACATTCTCGTTCAAAATGTTTTAGTGTTCGGGTGGTTCGATCAAGAAACTGCCCCGTTGCATGCTTTTCAATAGCGTAAATGATTGAATCATTGAGCTCTAAGTTATAAGGCATGCTGAGCAACGGACCGTGTTGGGTTGTCATCCAGTTTGGTAGGTCGTCGACCACCCAATCAAGAACATAATCTAGACCACAGGCCTTGAGAACGTCTGGTGTCTCAAAGCTTTCTCTCAAACCAGGGCTAAGCCACCCCTGAGGTTTACTGCCCGTCAGCGCTTGGAGTGCATCTAAGCTTTGCTTCACAACATTAGATTCATCACCCGCTTGTTGAATTGACTTTTGATGCAGGCCGTGGCCGATGAATTCCCACTGGGCATGATTCATTGCGGCAGCAGCCGGTGCATAAGATTGCAACACGCTGGCGTTGATACTGGTTGAGGCAGGTAAGCCTCGACTTGTGATGGCTTCAATTAAGCGCGGTAAGCCGGCACGCATGCCATAATCAGCCCAAGAGAAGTTTGGGACATCAGGCACTGTTTCTTTACCATGCGGTGGCGTGATGATAGTGCGGGGCATGGCCGTATCAAACTGCCAATTTTCAACGTTAACGACTAGGTGAACCATAATGGGCCCTTGCTCGTGCGGTTTAAGCACTGGGCCATCGTTAGACAAACGGTACGGTATGCGCGGGTTAGCCATGTAAGGGGTCACTCATAAAAAAATCAAACGTCACATAGAAGCATGTGTTTTAGTGTGGGGTTGAAGCGCTATATATTGCAAAAAATTAATGTCGAATCTGTAATAGAATTTCGCGTTTAAGTTGATTAAAAACCTCTGAAGTGGTGTCAGTGATGGTGCGTGGCCTAGGTAAGGGCACCACAATTTTTTGAGCAATACGCCCAGGTCGAGCCGACATCACATAAATATTATCTGCCAAGAAAATAGCCTCATCAATATCGTGTGTAACAAAGATAATGGTAGGCTTTAATTGCTGCCAAACTGAAAGTAGTAGCTCTTGCATTGACAAGCGCGTTTGTGCATCTAGCGCGCCAAAGGGCTCGTCCATTAATAGAACCCGTGAGCCGAGTGTCAAAATGCGGGCTGTGCCAACGCGTTGACGCATACCACCAGACAGTTGAACAGGCAGATGCTTTTTGAAATCTGAAAGCCCAACGATTTTAAGCATTTCGTTTGCTTTGTCTTGATACACAGACGCCGAAATACCTTTTATTTTGGGGCCAAAGACCACATTTTCCCAAACATTGAGCCAAGGAAATAAAGCCGCTTCTTGAAAAACGACGCCGCGATCTGGGCCGGGCGCACTATGCGTGTCACCATGCACCAGTAAAGTGCCAGAACTTGGGTTTTCAAAGCTAGCAATTAAATTAAGTAAGGTTGATTTACCGCAACCAGAGGGCCCTAAAAGCGCAATAAATTCACCGTCATTGACTGTGAGCTCAATACCCTCAAGCGCATGAACGGGGGGTTCACCTGGGTAGGTTTTATGTAAATTTTTAATCTGAATAGCTGACATGAAAACCTCAATGATTTTGTAAAAAGCGCCATTTCAAAGTGAAACGCTCAATCGTGACGATTAATCGGTCGGTTAAAAAGCCCATCAAACCAATCGACACCATATCGGCTAAAACAATGTCCATACGCCCAACGTAGTAAGCGTCCCATAAAACGTAACCAAGACCTGACTTGACGGCAACCATTTCAGAAACGATGACTGCTGCCCATGAAATGCCTAAACCAATGCGTAGCCCGGTGAAAATGTTTGGTAGTGCAGCCGGAAAAACAACACGGCGCAGCAATTGTGCACGACTTGAACCCATCATTCGTGCGGCACGAATTAAGTTGCGGTCGACATCACGCGCCCCCTGTGTGGCGTTCACGACAATCGCGTAAAAACCACCCAGAAAGATTAAAAATATTGAACCCATGTCGCTGATGCCAAACAAGGCAATTGAAAAAGGTAACCATGCGGTAATGGGAATTGGGCGAAGACTTTGAATGAAGGGGTCGAACACTTGCGCAATCAATCGGCTCCAACCAATTAGCAAGCCGAGGGGCACACCTAAAAGGGCGGCAAGGGTAAAGCCTTGAAAAACACGCATGGTTGAGTACTGAACGTTGGCTAACCATGTGCCTGAGTAAGCATTCAAGCCCATTCCCACTTCGCCAAATATCCAACCTTCCCAACCTTTAATCACTGCAACCGGTGTGGGCAATACGCCTGCCATATTTGACATGCCACCGGCCAGTTGCCAAATGATGAGCACAGCAATTGGCACAGCGATGCCATTTAAAAAAACTTGAAAACGCTTCATGTACCATTCCTTAGGCGGTTTGATCAAACAGTATGATTTGAATGCATTGCCTGATCAAACCGTTTGCTTGGTTAACGCTGCGTAATTTCTGCAACAACTGTTGTGTCAAAGAGTTCGATCATTTGATCTGAAACATTCTTGGGTACGATGCCCTGTTTAAAAGCGGCCTCTGACATACGTTGCATTTGACCGACATCAAGCACACCACCTAAACGAATCACTTGAGCAGAAGGGCCCGTGACCGTTAAAGGTAAGCCAGTGTAGGCTGAATAATTGGCGGCAAACAAGGCATTATCTGTTGCCATTTTTTTCTGCTCGTCCATGTACACCCAAAGAAAGCGTTTGATGGCTTCACGCTTGGTGTCAATGGCTTGTCGCGTTGCAGCGATCATGCCTAATTCAGCCCCAACCGCTTGTGATTGGCTGTACTCTAAGTCTTTAGCAAAGTAAGCTAAACCTTCGGCAACAGCCTGGCTTTCGAAGGGCTCCCAAAGTACCATGGCGTCAATGTCGCTACGACCCATTGCTTGCAAAAATGCTGTGCCGCCACCTTGTACATTGACAGCTGTAAATGAATTGTAAGGAATGCCTTTTTCAATCAGTGTCATGGCAAATTGAAACCATACGGCTGAGCCGGGAGCGATAGCAATTTTCTTGCCAGCAATATCTGCCCATTTTTCAATTTTGACGCCTTTACGCACCACTAAAAACTTAGGCGAGCTGGCAACACCTGTTAAACCGACTAAATTTTTGCTTCCTTGGGCAGCAGCAATTGCCAAGTCAAGCGGGCCCACAGCGGTTAAATCAATGGTGTTAGAGAGTAGAGCCGTTCGTGCATCAGCGTAACGTACAAAGTCTGCACGTTTAACTTCTACGTTGAATTTTTTTAAACGCTCATCAACCGCCAAGATAGGTGATAGATGACCCACTTTGAGATAACCGACATTAAGCACAACTTTTTCAGGTAGTGGTGCGGGTTCGGGTATCAGGTTTTGAGCGAAGGCCAAGCTTGCTGTGCAGGCAAGTATGGCAGTCGTAACAGTTTTAAATATTTTCATGATGATGATTCCTTTTATTATTGTTTGAAAAAAATTAAGTGTTGTGTAAAACGTTTAAGACACTTCCAACTACCAACTACTGACCTATAAATTTTGGGGTGCGCTTTTCTTTGAACGCTTTTCGGCCTTCGGCATAATCTAGGCTTTCAAAACATGTCGTAACAGATCGGTTTACTGCATTGGCATCGGGTGCGTCTTCTGCGCCATAGAGATGACGCATGGCTAATTTGATTGATGACAATGTTAGGGGCGCTAGCATGGCTATTTTTTTTGCTTGATCAAGCGCGTGTAAAAAGACATCTTGTTCATAAGCATGAATCATGCCAATCTTTAACGCTTCTGTGCTGTTCGATACGCGTGCAGTCAATAAAAATTCATAGGTTTGCGCTGTACCAATAACATGTTGCATGCGTTTGATATTGTGTAAACCGTAGCCTAAACCGAGCTTGGCAGCAGGCAAACTAAAGCGTGCTGTAGGGCTTGCGTAGCGTAAGTCACAACAGAGCGCAATGCCTAAACCCCCGCCATAACACACGCCTGAAATGGCAGCTAAAACAGGTTTGGTACAAGCGCTGATGGCTTCTTCGGCGTTGAGTACAGCCAGGTCATAGGCTTTAATTGCAGCAGGTGACGCGCGCACTGTGGCGAATTCTGAAATATCAGCACCCGATACAAACGCCGCCTCACCTTCACCTCTAATCATGACAGCACGGGTTGTCTGATCGGCTGAAAGTGCGTGCATGGTTGCGGCCAGCGTATGCCACATGCTCAGTGTCATGGCATTTAAGCGACTGGGGTTCGAAATGGTGACGGTTGCAATACCCTCAGCCGAGTGGGTGGTGTCGATCGTACCCAACATCACACCACGCCTTGTTGATGTAGCGATTCAATTTCAGACGCGCTGTAGCCTAGTGATTCAAGCACTTCATCGGTATGCTCACCCCAACCAGGCGCAGGGCTGACAACTTTAGAAGGGGTGCGTGTCAAGTGCATAGGTTGGTTGATATAGTGCATGTCTTTGTCGTATACATTAGGTAGTGTTGTGATGACATTCAAATGCTTAACTTGAGGGTCATTCACCATTTCTGGTACGGTGTAAACGGGGCCTGCGGGTATGCCCACGTCATTGAGTTGATCAACCCAATGTTCAACACTGTGAACTTTAAACAGATCTGCTAAAGAAATGTTAAGGCGTTCACGATTTTTTACGCGTAGTGTTTCAGTCTCAAATTCAGGGTCTTGATACCATTCGGGTTTGTTTAAGAGCTCACACAAGCGTGCCCAATTCCCCTCGCCTGAGGCGCCTAAGTTAAATACGCCGTCAGAGGCTTCAAATAAACCCATTGGGCTGCTGGTGGGGTGATCATTGCCGACTTGTACCGGCATGTCGCCTTCATTTAGGTAGCGTGCGACTTGAAAATCCATCATTGATACAAGAGAGTGCAACAGTGAGGTTTGAACCCACTGACCCTTACCTGAGGTTTCGCGTTCAATCACAGCAATCAAAATACCTAAGGCGGAATATAAACCTGCGCTCATGTCTGCCACGGCAAGACCCGCTCGCACAGGCCCTGATTCAGGGTGCCCCGTGACAGACATCAGGCCACCCATGCCTTGCATGATTTGATCGAAACCAGGGCGTTTGGCGTAGGGGCCGTCTTGGCCGTAACCTGAGATACTGGCCAAAATGATGCGCGGGTTAACGGCTGCTAACGATTCATAATCAAGACCTAATTTATTTTTTACATCAGGTCGCCAGTTTTCAATGACAATATCAGCCTCTTTAACAAGCTTCATTAAAATGTCAAGAGAACCGGCTTTTTTTAAATTCAATGTCATAGACCGCTTATTGCGGTTGATGTTTTGAAAATCGCCACCAATGCGGTTGGCAGCAAACATCGCTTCGTTTGGGTCAACACCAGCTGGGGGTTCAACGCGAATGACGTCGGCCCCAAAGTCAGTCAAAATGCGCACACAGTTTGGCCCTGCACGAACACGAGACAAGTCAATGACTTTAAGATTTTTGAGTGCTTCGCTTGCCTGAATTTTACTCATGTGATGTGTTTCCAGATAAATAATAGGTTGGCAAAATTCCGTTGTTACCAAAGATTAATTTTTCAATGTGTGTGGCATACGCAATGAGTATGCGCTCATTAAAAGGTTTGCCAATCAGTTGAATGCTTACTGGTTTACCGCTCGCGTCTTTTGCAATGGGCATAACTAAAGCGGGTAAGCCTAAGTAATTAATAAAACTGGTGTAACGATGTAGTGCAAGGCGTTTGTGAGCTTGAAAGCGAACAGACCCAACGGTTACCTCTTCTACATCGGGTATTGAATAGTCGTATGTGGGTGTCATCAAAATATCATGATCTTGAAAATGTGCTTGCATAAATCGTTTTAAATAATCACTTCGTTTAGCTTGTGCATAGGCATACCACTCAATGGGTTGCACTAAACCGAGTAAACCTAATTCACGAACGGCGGGGCTTGCCTGACCATTTCTGATTAATTTAATATGTGTTTGCCCCACTTCGTCGTTCATCATCACAGACTGCAACTGCGTTGCACAAGCTTCCCACTTGAGCTCACCATCTATTATGGTGTGGCCTAAATTTTTATGAAACGGGTAAAAAATCTGTGCAAGGTGTTCATCGAGTTGATTGGCATGATCAACTTTGTTTGTCTGCGGAACCCAAGCTTTTACTCGGTACGTTTCGGGTTTTGTGAGTGCCTCAACAAGCCGGTTGCGTGAGGTAATGATTTCAAGAATGGCATCAATATCACATGCACTGCGTGTCAAAATACCTGTTACATCAAGAGATGGGCATAGTGCGACAACCCCTTTCTTACGAACTAAACCATTTGTCGGTTTTAAGCCAATGATGCCGCAGGTAAACGCGGGTATGCGAACCGAGCCTGCCGTATCGGTTCCAAGAGAACCATATACGGCGCCTGATGCGACCGCAACGGCGCTGCCCGAAGAAGAGCCCCCTACAACCCAGTTTGGGTTGAGTGGGTTGATACATATTTGATTCATGTGAGTTGCTGTCGGTATGGCTTGAGCGACTGATGAACAGGCATTCGGCGCTAAGCTCAATGCGCCCAAATCAGCAAAACCCGCGTGTTGCAAGCGTTGTAAAGAAACGGCTTGAACGCTGCCTTTATTGTCTACACCGCGGCGTATACCTACACCTGGGCTTCTTTGATGTTGTTCAAAAATATCTTTATGTGCAAGTGCTGCCCCAGAGTATGGTTTATCAGTGAGAGGTTGATTGTTGTAAAAATCAACAACACAATGATTGTTTTTTTCTAGTTTTACAAAATGGGCGCGTTGTAATTTAAATGCCGCCGTTGGATCAAGACGCTTATTTTTAACAGCCGAATGATACTGGCTGAGCGTATTGGGTAAATCAATCATTTGGCTTTGCTCAAGAACTTGCCTGACTCATTAACCAGACTTTGAATGAAAGTTTGGTTTGAACGACTTTTAAGGTTGATTGGTGTATTAACATGGGTTGTCGAGTTGTGTTCAACCAAGCCGCATGCTTCAAGAGTCTCGCTGGTTCTAACTAAATGCTTAATCAGTCGTCTTATGTCATGATCGGTTGTTTCGAGCTTGTACCTTTCAAGACTTTTAGAAATTAAATGCACAACATCTTCTGGGCTCAATGCTTTAAACACCCTATTTTGTGGTGTGGTCTGTTGAGATCGAATCTTTGATGCTGAAGCTTCCATTGATACTTTTAAAATAGAAATAGGCTTAATTGCTATAAATATATTTGTACGATAGATAATAATATTTTGCAAGCATAAAAATATTTTATGTATATTTTCTAACTTTAACTCGGCGACAATTATGACTAAGACCCCCACTCCTTTTAGAAAAGTCAGTGATCGTATTCGTGATGATTTGTCTGATCTGATCCGCCAAGGTCAAGTGCTTCCCGGTGAGGCGATTGATGAGGCGGCATTAGCAAAACGTTACGACGTGTCTAGGACACCTGTTCGTGAAGCGTTGTTGCAGTTAGAGGCACAAGGGCTGCTACAGAGTTTGTCACGAGGTGGCATGGTGCTTGCCAAGATGGACATTCGAGAATTGCTCAGTCTTTGGGAATTATTGGCAGAAATTGAAGCCATTGCGGTGCGATTGGCAAGCGAGCGCATCACACCTGAGGAATTTCTTGCTTTAGAAGCTGTACACAATGCGAGCAAACTTCATGCTGAAACAGAAAATTTAGAGGGTTGGCAAAAAGCCAATGAAGCGTTTCATGAAATAATTTATCACGCAGCGCGCAATACATTTTTGCGACAAGATGCATTGCGCATCAGAGCACAAGCGGGTGCTTATCGTTTGCATGCCTTTGGTGCATTAGGTCGAATTCAGTCATCTTTTGTGCAGCATGGTCATATAGTTGAAGCGTTACGTATTCGAGACACCAGTCAAGCCAGTCACGCTATGATGAAGCATATATTGCCGGCCTCAGATGCGACCAATATGACAAACTTTATTATGAACATACCCAAAGGACTGTTGGCTTCTTAGCTTTTGTTTTGCTGGGCAGGGCACAAATCAAGCTAACCATCGTGTTGCCTTAACTGCCCAAAAGTTAGCCTGATTGCTTTAACCTTAGATGGTTTTTCTTTTGTAGCCATGGTCATGCAGTAGCATGCCCGCCAGCATGGCGACGACAAATACCAAGGCTTTTACGTAACCTGCACCTAAAGCGACCACTGCAGGCCCAGGGCAAAAACCTGCAATAGCCCAGCCTGCACCAAAAATAAAACCCCCTATCACCAATTCTTTATTGATCTGTGTTGTGCCGGGTAGGTGAAGCGGGTCGTTAAATATTGTTTTTTGACGTGCCACCACCCAACGCGTAAAAATTAAGGTAACCCCCACAGCACCTATCATGACAAACGCAAGGCTCGGGTTCCAATTGCCTGCTAAATCAAGGAAGCCAATAACGTTGTAAGGGTTGCTCATTCCAGAAATGATCAAGCCTATTCCAAACACCAAACCCGAAATAAAAATCAACATGTTTTTCATGTTTAATTTCCTAAAATGACATGAAAGAAAATATATGCTGTTACAAAACCAGCCGCCATAAAACTCAGTGTTGCAGCGAGTGATCGCACAGATAAACGACCTAAACCACAAACTGCGTGACCACTGGTACAGCCTGAACCCATACGGGTTCCAAAGCCGACTAATAAGCCTGCCACAATAAGAGTGAGGTAAGACGAATCAATTTGTGAAGTTGGTAAGGTAAAAAATAAACCATATATGACGCTAGACACTAATAAACCTAATAAAAAAGCCACGCGCCAGCTATAGTGACCAGACGGCACATTTTTAATTTGCATCAAACTACCTAAAATGCCACTGATGCCAGCAATACGGCCATTAAAAAGAAGTAGCATGACCGAGGCTAAACCAATCAAAATGCCACCAAAAAGAGAGGCCCAAGGCGTAAAGTGCATCCAGTCAATCGTGATGTTCATGCTGCTTCCTTTTTATAAATGTATTAATTTGTTTGTCTTAAGTGCTGTGCAAAATTAACCGGTGCTCTATTTTAGCAACAATATACTAATTTGTAATGTGTTTTAGCTTTATTTATATAACAAGGGTTTAGACATGACGTTTCCGACATGGCAAAACAGCTTAAAACCAGGTGTGACCAAGCGTGAAGTCTTGGCGTGGGCATTTTATGATTTTGCGAATTCGGGTTACACCACTGTTGTCTTAACGGCTGTATTTGCGGCGTATTTTGTCGGCACGGTCGCAGGGGGTGCGAGCTGGGCTACCTTCGCCTGGACTCTCGGTTTAAGCATTTCTCATTTTATCGTTATGGTCACCATGCCATTGTTGGGGGCTTGGGCTGATCGACATACGGGTAAGAAGCGCTTGCTATGGTTCAGCACGATAGGGTGTGTTGTTGCAACAGCATTGCTCTCAACAGTCGAACCGCATGCAATTTACTGGGGCTTATTTCTGATTATCGTTTCAAATGTTTGCTTTAGTTGGGGGGAAGCGCTCATTGCTGCGTTTTTACCTGAATTGGCTCGATCAGAAGCGATGGGGCGTGTAAGCGGCTGGGGTTGGAGCTTTGGTTATGTAGGCGGTATGTTCACTTTAGGCCTATGTTTGTTTTACGTTTTGTCAGCCCAAGCTCAGGGCGTTGCGTATTTCACTGAACGTGACCGGCGTTTTTAAAAAAGCGTGACCGATGTGGTTAGGTTGCAAAGTTAGTGATTAATTTTATCCGAAACGGTCACGCTTTTTTAAAATCATCGGTCACGATGATCTGAAATTGGTGTTTCGGTTCTGTTGTGGCTACAAATTTACTCATGTTGCGATGCCTTTTGTCTGCTTACGCAGTGATTCACCTCCCAATTTGATTTGATGTGCCGCATGAAGCACACGATCTAAAATGGCGTCCGCGAGCGTGGGGTCATTGAGGTAGTCGTGCCAATGCTCGGTGGGCAGTTGGCTGGTGATGATCGTTGAGCGCGTGGCGACGCGATCATCAATGACTTCCAGTAGATCGTTTCGTTCATCTTGGTCAAGGGGTGCTAAGCCCCAGTCATCGAGTATTAAGAGGTCAGTCTTGGCGAGGGCGCTTAGGCGCTTGCCGAAACTGCCGTCGCCGTGAGCAATGCGAAGCTCTTCAAACAGACGGGGTGTGCGCACGTAAGTGACTGATAGCCCCTGGCGGCAAGCCGCGTTGCCAAGCGCGCAGGCCAGCCACGTTTTACCGCAACCGGTGGCGCCCGTCAGAATGAGATTCTGATGATTATGAATCCATTGGCAATTTGATAGCTGTGCCATCAGTGACTTATCAAGTTTACGCCCTGCACCATATTGAATATCTTCAACACAAGCTTGCGAGGTCTTTAGCCGCGCCTCACGTAGCAGTCGCTTAAGTCTCCGGTTCTCGCGCCACGTGAGCTCACAGTCGACGAGCATGCCAAATCGCTCATCAAACGCGAGGCTTTGCGCAGCACTGTTTGTTTGCTGATCTTCAAATGCGGCGGCCATACCAGGTAAACGCAAAGATTTAAGGGTATTGAGAGTGTGCTCCGTTAGCATGGGTCGATCTCCGTGGGTTGGTAATAGGCCGGGCCACGCAGGTTTGCGTGATGGGGTAAGGGCAGTTCAATTTGCTTAGCGGGCAGCGGTTGTCGGTCTAGTCCCAGCTTAAGAATTGAGGCGACTGACTTATAGCGGTGCGAGCCTAAAACGATTGTCCGAGCACAGGCGGCGTCCATTCGTTCGTTACCATGCTCGCGGGCCAATCGCTTTAATCCTAGACCGGCTCGGTAGGCTTGTTCTGGGTGCTGTTTCTCGAACAAGAGTCGTTCGACCAGCATGGCTGCAGAGGGGCCCACCCGAGCAGCCCAAGCTATCATCTTGGCGGGTGTCCAACCGGCGTGGGCCAGATGTGCGGCGGGCATATGTTCGGGGCGTGTTGAGTAATGCCCCTTATGCAGGTTGCGGGCATGGATGGCCACGCGTTGGTGCCCAATAAAGACTTCGAGCATGCCACGGGTGATGCAAAGCTCGACCTCTTTGCGCACTAGGTTGTAGGGTACGCTGTAGTAATGTTGATCGAGTTCGACGTGGTAATCAATGTTCACGCGGGCGTGCTTCCAATGCGCCATGACGAAGGCTTTAGCGGGCAGTGGTTGCAAGTGATCACGATCCAGTCGTTCAAAGGCTTCTCGGCGTGAGCCGGGTAGTTTTTTAAAAGGACGATCGTTCAGCGTGGGCAACAAACGCGCGATGGCCGCATCAACTTCAGCAATCGAGAAGAACCGATGGTGTCTCAGGCGTGCCAGAATCCAACGCTCAACGACTTGCACGGCTGACTCGACTTTGGCCTTATCTTGGGGCTTTCTGGGCCTGAATCGCCCCGGGTTTTGAGGAGGTTGATTGGTTAAAGTGATTGGCACTCAACAGCCTTAATGCTTTGTTGCTTATGGTAATTTTCTTCTGCCTCAGCAGGAGTAATATACCCGATACGACTCAGTAGCCTTTGGTTATTAAACCAA
>CAMCYB010000027.1 GCA_945883615.1 Bordetella parapertussis
CGTGTTTTACGGGTTGTGAGGTCTCCTGCCATCCGGCAAAGATACCATTAGTGCGTATGATCGCGAATTGAAAAAATACAACACATTGAAAAATATAGATTATTTTTCTTTGCTCAGTAAATCTTGGGTAGATTGGCAGAAGTCAGGAGATCTAAAAACTGCAAAAAAACAAATTAAGCGATTGCTTTGACCGCTGCAGCTAAACGGCTTTTGTGACGCGCTGCTTTGTTTTTATGAATAATTTTTTTATCTGCCACGCTATCAATAACACTAGATGTTTTGATAAGCAACTGATTTGCAACAGCTTTATCACCCGTGTCGATCGCAGCGCGAATGCGCTTGATGGCTGTACGTAACATTGAACGTAAGCTTGAGTTATGTTGGTTCTGTGCAACCGATTGGCGGGCACGTTTACGAGCTTGGGCAGTATTAGCCATAATTGAGTAGCTTATGTAATTTTGTTAGGTTGTATTGAGTAGTTGTATTGATTGATTATATTATTTAGTTTTTCACTTCAGTCATTCACTTTAGTCTTTCATTTCAGCCATTCACTTTAGTCTTTCATTTCAGCCATTCACTTCAGTCGTTTTCAGTAAATGATGAACAATGCTTGTAACCAAATAAATATCTTAGCCTCAAATCATAACATTTTACGGGCTATACGTGCAAGTACCAATAGTTAACTAAGCGTTTGGGGCTGGCGCGCGTCTAAAATCATTCAAACGTTGACCGGCCAAAAAGAGCGTTGTCAGGTAGCCTAAAAGACCTGTAAAGATAAATCCCCCCAACCAGAGGGCCCGAAGACCGATGTTTAAGTCATCACTCGTCCAGGCGACAAGGCCTCTTAAGTAATAAAGAATCAACACCATGGCGCAAATTGCCAGTAATTGACGGGCAAAGAAGCGGTACCAGCCCGGTTCGGGCTTATAAATGGCTCGTTTTCTCAGCCCAATCAATAAGGCAAGAGCATTCATACAAGCCCCCAGCCCAATTGAAAGCGCCAGACCTGCGTGAGCGAGCCAGGGCACAAAAATTAAATTTAATACTTGAGTGGTGATCAATACAAAAATGGCGATTTTGACAGGTGTACGAATATTTTGCTTACCGTAAAAACCTGGGGCTAGAATTTTGACCGCTAATAAGCCAATTAAACCCACCGAATAGGCCATGACAGCCGTTTGTGTTTGTGCCACGTCATACGCTGTAAACGCGCCGTAGTGAAAGAGGGTGGCCACTAGAGCATCTGACAGCATAACCATGGTGATAGCCGCAGGCACACCGAACAAAAAAACGAGCCGTAAACCCCAATCAAGTAAATGGCTGTAGTGTGCATCTGCAGAATGGGCGTGGGCTTTAGACAAGCTGGGTAGAAGCACCGTGCCTAATGCCACACCAATAATTGCGGTGGGAAATTCCATTAAACGGTCTGCAAATGATAGCCACGTTACGCTGCCTGCAGTCAGCCATGTTGCAATGTTGGTATTAATAAGTAACGAAAGTTGAGCAACTGACACCCCGAGCGTGGCGGGTACCATTTGTTTCATTACTTTTTTGACTGTGGCATCTTGCACGCTGGTTTTGACTGATGCGCTCAAGCGCGGGCGAACACCCAAGCGAGACAATGCTAACCATTGGGTAGCCAATTGCAACACTCCACCGATCATGACACCAGCGGCCAAGGCATAAATAGGTTGACTAAAGTATGAGCCAAGCCCAATGCTGGCGGCGATCATGCTCAAATTAAGCAGCACTGGTGTAAACGCAGGCACGGCAAAGCGTTTATAGGTATTAAGTATGCCCGACGCCAGAGACACCATCGACATACAAACAATGTAGGGGAACATGATTTGTGTCATGACAACCGCTGCATTGAATTCATTTAGGCGGCTGCTTTCGGTCAGGCCGCTTGCCATTGCCATCACCACAAACGGGGCGCCCAATATGCCAGCTAGGGTAATAAGAGACAGTGTTAGAAATAAGAGTAGCGCAACGCGGTCAATGACTTGTTGCGTGCGCGTAGCCGATTCAGTGCTTTTAATTTGGCTCAAAATAGGCATGAATGCCTGCGAAAAGGCCCCTTCGGCAAATAATCGACGCAGCAAGTTAGGTATGCGAAACGCTACCCAGAAAGCATCGGTTAAAGCGCTTGCACCAAATGTTAGCGCAATCATGATGTCGCGCAGCAGACCTGTGATGCGCGAAAGTAGGGTAAATGCGCTAACCGTAAAAGCGGCGCGACCTAAATTCATTTAGGGGGCATGCGTATCGCACCATCAAGACGAATGGTTTCACCGTTTAGCATGTCATTGTCGATAATGTGCAAAACCAGCTTGGCAAAATCTTCTGGTCGACCTAAGCGTGACGGAAACGGAATGCTTGCGGCTAACGCATCTTGCACGTTTTGAGGCATGCCATAAACCATGGGCGTTCCAAAAATACCTGGGGCAATCGTCATGCAGCGAATGCCAAGAGGCGCTAAATCGCGCGCGATTGGCAAGGTCATGCCGACTACGGCTGCTTTTGACGCAGCATAGGCCGCTTGACCAATTTGCCCATCGTAAGCCGCAACCGAAGCGGTGCTAATTAATACGCCGCGCTCACCTGTTGACTCGGGTAAGTTTTTGCTCATGGCTTCAGCTGCCAAGCGAATCATGTTGAAGCTACCTACCGCATTGATCGTGATTGCTTTTTGAAATAATTCAAGGGCATGCGCACCATGCTTGCCGACTGTTTTAGCAGCGGGCGCAACACCAGCACAATTAATTAAACCAAAAAGTGGGCCCATTTTGAGAGCTGCCGCGACGACTGCTTGTGCGGGAGCTTCTTGTGTGACATCACAGTGCAAGTATTGTTGACCGAGTTCTTTCGCCAGCGCTTCACCGGCTTCATCTTGCACGTCAGCCATCAGTACTTTTGCACCGTGTTCGACCAGCATTTTAGTTGTGCCTGCTCCCAAGCCTGATGCAGCACCAGTCACAATAAACACTTTATTAGCAATTTTCATTTATAAAACCTTTGTTTCAATACTTATTTCAAAGCGTTAAAAATTTTTTCTTTAATAGCCTCAACTGAACCGATGCCTTGCACTTTACGATACTGCGGTGCGACCTGATCACCTGTTTCTGACCATTTAGCGTAATAGTCTACGAGTGGTCGCGTTTGCTCTTTATAAACGTTTAGTCGATGGCGAACCGTTGACTCTTTGTCATCGTCGCGTTGTACGAGGGGTTCACCCGTTATGTCATCGTGTTCAGCTACTTTTGGGGGGTTAAACAAAACATGATAGCTACGGCCGCTGGCAAGGTGAACACGCCGACCGCTCATACGCGCAATAATATCTTCTTCAGGCACATCAATTTCAATAGCGAAATCAAGTTTGACACCTGCATTTTTAAGAGCATCAGCTTGTGGAATAGTGCGGGGAAAACCATCAAAAAGGTAACCATTAACGCAATCGTCGTGGGTCAATCGGTCTTTAACTAAACCAATAATGATCTCATCTGAAACGAGACCACCGGAATCCATAATTTTTTTAGCTTCAATGCCTAAAGGCGTACCCGCTTTAACGGCTGCACGCAGCATGTCACCCGTTGAGATTTGAACAATGTTGTAGCGCTGTGCAATAAAAGAGGCTTGAGTGCCTTTGCCAGCGCCGGGTGGGCCAAGGAGAATTAATCGCATGGTGACTCCTGAATCGTCAATTTCGTTAAATTTATATTGTTAAGAGCCGATTATGCCGTAATGCAACATTTCTAAGCATAATTTATTGTACGGGTTTACCCTCATCAAAGGCACTGGCGATGCGCCGCGCCTGATCTAAATCAAGGGGGGTGTCAATACCAAAGCCTGTATGAGCTGTTGTTGTCAGTACTTTTATACGGTAACCGTACTCGAGCGCTCGCAATTGCTCAAGCGATTCAATTGATTCGAGTGGGCTTCGCGGTAGTTTAGGGAATTTTTGTAAAAAACCTGCACGATAAGCATACAGACCGATGTGATGAAGTGGTTTCACCGTTTCAAAATGACTGTCGTGATGCCAAGGAATAGGCGCTCGTGAAAAATAGAGTGCTTCTTGCATTTGGTTACAGACCACTTTAACCATATTTGATTGTTTAAAATCGTCAGTATGAGTAAAGGGCTTGGCACAGGTTGACATAGCCGCTTCAGGGTGTGCAAAAAGCAGCTGAGCGACCTGATCGATTAATGAGGGGTTTATGAAGGGTTCATCACCTTGCACGTTAACCACGATATCGTCATGATTAAGGCCCATTTGCTCAGCCGCTTCAGCCAAACGATCAGTACCTGATGGGTGATGCGCGAGTGTCATCAACACTTCAACCCCATGATATGCCGCCGCTGCAGCAATATCAGCATGATCAGTAGCGATCACGACACGCGCTGCTTTTGATTTGCGAGCCTGTTTTGCAACACGAATAACCATTGGCAAGCCCGCTATATCAGCGAGCATTTTGCCTGGCAAACGAGTTGACGCTAAACGCGCAGGAATCATGACAACAAATGGTTTCATAGCAGCGTTTAATTAACTTGAGAGGGTATTTTGTTCTGAATTGGCAGTTGAATTAACGTTTTGCTCAACGGACGGCATGATGGGGGCTTTTAAATCATCAAGATCGACTGACTCAGCTTGGTCAATCAGCATAATGGGCACACCATCACGGACCGCATACGCTAAGCGATCAAAACGACAAATTAATCGCTGGTTAGCCTTGTCGTGATGAAGTTGGCCCTTGCATAAGGGGCAAACAAGTAGGTCGATTAGAGTATGGTTCATGATGCTATTCTATTTGATTAACAAAAGCGTTGTCAGCATTGCATTAAAACCCAATTTGTAAATTGAGGGTCAAGCCATTTTAGTTGTGCGTGTGCCACCCAAATGCGCTGATCAGCGATATCTTTAAATTTAACAGCATCTTTTGCTGTCACAATGATTTCATCGGCCTGTATTTTATGAAAATCAGCATCGACCATCATCGCATGATCAGGCAAGGCAATCGTTTGATTTAAATTTAAGCCTAGATTCCTTAGTTCAAGAAAAAAACGATCAGGTAAACCAATAGCCGCCATGGCACAAATTTTGCGGCGGGGATGATTTTGAATCATTTCAATAAAGGCTTGCGGCGTCAATTTTTTTAAAGGGTCGTGAAAACTTTTAAAACAATCAATATTTACTAAGAATTTTGATAAGTAAGGTCGGCTATCGTTTGGTGTGTTGAGTGTTGACATTTTTGCCCCCCAGTCAGGGCCTCGTGTCAAGATGGCATCAACCTCTTTAAGGCGTGATATGGGTTCCCTGAGGGGCCCTGCGGGAAAAGTTAAACCATTGCCAGTGCCACGCTGATCTTGCACCACAATTTCAACGTTGCGACCAAGTGCTAAGTGTTGCAGTCCGTCATCACAAATTAAAATGTCAATCTCTGGGTGTGCCTTAATAAGAGATTGAGCCGCTTTAACTCTTTTTGGGTGAACAGCAATGGGTATTCCCGTTAAGCTCGCAATGAGCGAGGGCTCGTCGCCAAAGTAATGGCTATTTAGCGTAGTGTGGTTTTCAGTAATTTGCCCAATACGTGCAAGACTAGATGAACTAATTTTTACACCATAACCGCGGCTGATGAGCCCTGGTTTTTTGCCCAAGGCCAGTAAGTCTTGAACTAAAGCGATCACAACGGGTGTTTTGCCGGTTCCGCCCACAAAAATATTGCCCACCACAATCGTCGGTAAAGGTAAATAGGTTGTTTTAAGCCAATTCTTTTTAAAGGCTAATGTTCTCAGTAAGATTGCGCCCGTGTATACCCAAGATAAAGGCATCAAACCCCAATACAGTAAAGAGCGTACCTGCCATTGACCCATGATCCAGTTGGAAAAGGGTAATAAAAGGCGTTTCAATCTTTATCTGCCTGTACGGCAAAGCTAACGCGCTCTATACCGGCACGTTTGGCTGCTTGCATTGCCATAATGACCCACTGATGTGCGGCTTGTGCATCAGCACGAATAAGCAGCATGTCACGCCCTTGTTGATCTGTTAATGCACGTAATGCTTGAGCTAATGAATCGGGTGTCACGACATCTAATCGGGTGCTTCCAATTTGAACTTGCCCCTCTTTACTGATCAACAGCTCAATAGCTGCGATCGGTTGCGCAGTGATGTCGGCTTGAGGCAAGCTAATTTGAAAGGCATTTTCGTATTTGAACGTGGTGGTTGCGACTAAAAAAATAAGAATGACCAATAAAACATCAATTAACGGTATGAAATTGATTTCAGGTTGCGCATCGAACCGGGCGTTTCTAAATCGCATGGGGTTTAAGCGGTTAATTGTTTTAAAAGTGAGCGGGCAGATTGTTCCATTTCGAACAACAAGTAGTCGACACGGCTGCGCAGGGCTCGATGGGCAATTACGGCGGGTATGGCAATTAAAATACCAAAACCTGTGTTGTAGAGGGCAACAGAAATGCCTCGGGCGAGGGCGCCTGGGTCAGTATTGCCCGGCTGAAACGACGCAAAAATTTCAATCATACCCACAACTGTGCCGAACAAACCCATCAATGGTGCAATGGTTGCTATCATGGCAAGTGTTGGTAAATAGCGGTTGAGCTTATAGGCGACGTCACCGGCTGTTTCTTCTGCTGTTTGACGCAAAATGGCCTCAGATTTACCTTTTTTATCAAGCATTGCAGCTAAAATTTCGCCAAGTGGTGAGCTTTTTGCAATGAGAGCTATCGTGGCAGAGTCGACTGAACCTGCTTTTAAATGACGCTGAACATCACGAGTTAAGGCCGGCGGAATATTAATTTTGGTTCTAAGCGCCATCATTCTCTCGAGAACAATGGCTAAACCTGCAACAGAGATAAAAAGAAGTGGCCATATGGGCCAACCTGCTTCAATGAATATAGCCTGCAAAGTGAGCTGCCTTTTGAGAAATATTTAAGTAGTTTAGTACATGAAAAAATTTAGTGTGCCGAGGTCTGTCGTGCTCAATCATCACTTCGTAGAACTATCCACAGAACCTGTGGATAACTCTGTGTAAAACTTATTTTAAGGCGATCATAGCGTCATGAAGGTTGTTTGCTCAAACTTTGATCAATTTTTTTAACTTAAATGTAAAGTCAATATAAAACAATAACTTATTAATCTTTTCGTAAGTGAATTATATTCACACAAATGACATATTCGTGCAAACCATCATTTTTTATACAATTCTGTAACATGTGCATACATTTCCTCTTGAGCCCTTCGCTATGACGTATTTTAAGAATTCAAATGACGCTATAACAAGCGCTATGTTGACAGTTGGGCAACTCAACCGCGCCGTTTCTGAGCTTTTGAATGATGAGTTTGGGCTGGTCTGGGTGAGAGCCGAGGTATCTAGTTTTACGCTTTCTGCGCCAGGTCATGGTTATTTAGTTCTTAAAGACTCTTCAGCCTCAGTCAAAGGTGTCATTTTTAGAGGGCGATTACAGTCTGCTGGTTTTAACCCTGCCGCAGGCGACCAAGTTGAAATTCAGGCCCGTGTGTCACTTTATGAGCCAAGAGGCGACTATCAGTTGCAAATTGAGGTAATGCGGCGTGCGGGCCGTGGGGCTTTATACGAGCAGTTTTTAGCGCTTAAAGCTAAGTTGCAATCTGAAGGCTTGTTTGATGCTCAAATTAAAAGAGTTATACCTCTTCAACCTAAAGCGATTGGCGTCCTGACGTCACCGCAAGCGGCTGCACTGCACGATGTTTTAACGGCACTAAAAAGACGGGCACCCCACGTTTCAGTGGTTATTTACCCAACATTAGTTCAGGGCAAAGACGCACCTTTGGCCTTGCGTCGCGCCCTAGCGCAAGCATGTGAGCGACAAGAAGTAGAGGTCTTGTTAATCGTTCGAGGGGGTGGCAGCTTAGAAGATTTATGGGCCTTTAACGATGAAGGATTGGCGCGAGACATTGCGGCAAGCCCCATTCCCACCATTGTCGGAGTGGGTCACGAGACCGACTTTTCAATTGCAGACTTTGTTGCTGATTTACGCGCCCCAACGCCAACCGCTGCGGCAGAAATGGCTTGCCAACCGATGGCTGAATTGGTTGCAAAAGTAGAGGCTTTTGCACAAAGTTTGATGCGGGCTCAATATCGCGCGCTCGAGCAGCGCGCCTTACGTCTAGATCAAGCAAGCCGTCGATTGGTTTCGCCCTCACAGCGTTTAAAGTACCGTGCCGACGCATTGGGTTGGTTGCTAAAACGCCTAAAAAATCAAACTCCCGATATAAATCGTCTGCAAACTCGGTGTGCGCAGATCAATTTAGTGATTAAAAAGCAGACAGAAAAGATTTTGACGCACAAACAACATCGTTTTGATGTGGCACGTTCAAAGCTTATCAGTTACGACCCTAAGGCCGTTCTTGAGCGCGGTTATGCCATTGTGTCTACCCAGCAGGGGCAAGTTGTGCGCCACGCAAATCAAGTCAAAGCCGGCCAAGAGTTAAATATACTTTTAGGGCAAGGTACGCTCGAGGCTCGCGTGATGCCGTCGCAAAACCCCGATGCTTGAGAGGTTTGCTTCATTTTGTAGCGCCTCTTCGATACAATTGTTTATTTAACCCACCAAGGAATGCGACCCTATGACACACGAACTTCCTACATTGCCTTACGCGATTGATGCACTTGCACCTCATATTTCGAAAGAGACGCTCGAGTTTCATTACGGTAAGCATCATCAAACGTATGTAACTAACCTAAACAACTTGATTCCAGGCACTGAGTTTGAATCATCATCTTTAGAAGATATCGTACGTAAATCAAGTGGTGGTATTTTCAATAACGCCGCTCAAGTTTGGAACCATACTTTTTACTGGCACAGCCTTTCACCATCTGCTTCAGCACCTACGGGTGCATTGGCTGCAGCAATTGATGCGAAATGGGGCGGTCTGGCCGCATTTCAAGAAGCTTTCAATAAGTCAGCTGCGGGCAATTTTGGTTCAGGCTGGACATGGCTCGTAAAAAAAGCCGATGGTGCGCTTGATATTGTTAATACCAGCAATGCAGCGACACCTTTAACAACTGGCGATACCGCGTTGTTAACCTGTGACGTTTGGGAACATGCTTACTATATTGATTATCGTAACGCGCGTCCAAAGTACTTAGAAACATTTTGGAAATTGGCAAACTGGTCTTTCGCAGAGAAAAACTTCAGCACTTAATTTTTGATTTTTTTTGTTTTTTGTTAAAGCTTGAGGGTATTTATAAAATACCTTCAAGCTTTTTTTTATTTATTGATGGTTACTGCATTATGTTGTTTGGTTGTTTCGTTTTTTTTTCGCAGCGATTTGCGTTCAGGGTAGCGTTTAAATTAGCGTTCATACAACGAAACCTGAATGCCTTCTTAAGGAATGCCCTTAATCACAGCACCCTCTTTGATGCCGCGCGTAGCGAACCAACCTTGGTTCATCTCAAGCACGTAGCGAACGGGTTCTTTTGAACAGTGAGGTGTCTCTGTTTGAGGTGACATGTCACTCATGTTTACGATTTTGCCTTGCTCATTTAAAAATGCAATGGTTAAGGGTATGAGTGTGTTTTTCATGAAGAAGCATTGAACACCCAGCCTATCAAAAACAAAAATCATGCCCCGATTGCTTTCCATTTCAGTTCGATGCATCAAGCCACGTGATCTACTTTCATTATCGGCAGCAACTTCCGCCTGTACGATGTACAGACCAATTTGCAAGGGTAGGGTGGGTAGCTTAGCCGCGCGGGTGGGTGAACTAAATAACGCGAGCAAAAGCGCAATAGACAGCGATAAAATTAGCATGGGCGCTTGCTTGTTAAGCAGCCCATGCCATAACCGGCCCATCAAATTTAAAGAAAAGAGCCTCAGCAAAAAAATGTTAAGGCTTTTTTTGTTTTTAATTAAAGCGTCGATTTTCAAATTTTTAACACCCCAAACCCTACGATGAATCAGGGCTTAAGGAAGTTAAACCTTAACCCGCAGTAATATTAACCGCTTGTTTACCTTTAAGTCCTTGAGTCTCTTGGTATCTAATTTTTTGACCTTCTTTTAAAGTCTTAAAACCATCCATATTTATAGCGGAAAAGTGAACAAACAAATCTTCACCACCGCCATCTGGTGTGATGAAACCAAAGCCTTTGGCATCGTTAAACCATTTAACCGTACCAGGTAACTCTGGGCCACTTACTGCGTGTGAATCTGACATCTCATTTGCCTTTATTATGTTGTTGCCACATTTTTTACAAATATGAGCAAGGTATTAATCATGTATTGTTTTTAAAATAAGTTATTCTAATCATCATCATCATTTAACTTGTGATTCATTAAAATGTCCCCACCATATTAAACATATAAATCATTGATTTGTACATACCTTAAGCCTAATTTATAAGTAATATTTAGTTATTTTTTAAAACGATCTTAAATTCAAGTTAAAGCTATGCCAAATAAGTCAGGAAATAATTCAGGGTTGGTTCTAGAGCGACAGACTGCGCGTACGGCAGAGCCGCCCCTTTTTCAAGTGATTTTGCTCAACGACGATTACACACCCATGGAATTTGTGGTCGAAGTACTACAAAATATTTTTGGTAAATCAACTGATGAAGCCGTAGCAATCATGTTGCAAGTGCATCAAAAGGGTCGTGGGGTATGTGGTATTTACATTCAAGATATAGCTGCAACTCGTGTATCACAAGTTACCCAACATGCTAGAGATTGGCAACACCCGCTGCAATGTCTTATGGAACCCGTAGGGAATTAGTCACATATAGTTGTACGAACACATAAAATGTAATGAATGATTTTTATATTTAAGTTTTATTGTTTTTTGATTCAAAAGACAACGCACAAACGACGGAGGATGCTGTGATTTCTCAAGAACTCGAAGTTAGTCTACATATGGCGTTTGTCGAGGCGCGTTCAGCCAGGCAAGAGTTCATTACTGTTGAGCACTTGTTGTTATCGCTTCTTGACAACGTTGCCGCTGTTGAAGTGCTCAAAGCGTGCGCTGCCAATATTGACGATTTGCGTAAAAATTTACGTAAATTTGTGACAGACAATACACCCATCATTCCTACTGATTCTGAGGTTGATACACAACCCACGCTGGGGTTTCAGCATGTAATTCAACGTGCCATCATGCACGTATCTGCGGGTGGGGCCTCTAAAAAGCCAGTGTCGGGTGCCAATGTCTTGGTTGCGATATTTGGTGAGAAAGATTCACATGCGGTTTACTATTTACAACAGCAAGGTGTAACGCGTCTAGACGTTGTGAATTTTCTGTCGCACGGAATTACAAAACATGCACAACCTGAAAGTTCAGGTGCTCAGCGTGATGCCCAAACAACATCCGAAGAGCAAACCGAACAACGTCAAACACCTCTTGACCTCTACGCTCAAGACTTAAACGAAGCGGCGAGGCAAGGTCGTATTGATCCCCTGATCGGTCGCGAACATGAAGTCGAACGGGTCATACAAATTTTATGCCGCCGTCGTAAAAATAACCCCTTGTTAGTTGGTGAGGCGGGCGTTGGTAAAACCGCTATTGCTGAAGGCTTGGCCTACCGCATTGTTAAAGAAGAAGTACCAGAAATTCTTTTTGATGCACAAGTTTATTCTCTTGATATGGGTTCTTTGTTGGCAGGTACCAAGTATCGGGGTGACTTTGAGCAACGTTTAAAAGGGGTGCTGAAACAATTACGCAACAACCCTCAAGCGATTTTGTTTATAGATGAAATTCACACTTTAATCGGTGCGGGTTCGGCTTCGGGTGGTACACTTGACGCGTCAAACTTGCTCAAGCCCGCTTTATCTTCGGGGCAACTGCGGTGCATTGGTGCAACCACTTACACCGAGTATCGCGGTATTTTTGAAAAAGACGCGGCTTTATCGCGTCGTTTCCAAAAAATTGACGTGCCCGAGCCCTCGGTTGAACAAACGATTCAAATTTTGAGAGGTTTAAAACAACGTTTTGAGGCTCATCATCACGTCAAGTATTCGTCTGCCGCCTTAACTGCTGCCGCTGAATTGTCTGCTCGTCATATTAATGATCGTCATTTACCTGACAAGGCGATTGATGTCATTGATGAAGCCGGCGCAGCGCAGCGATTGTTGCCTAAGTCTAAACAAAAGAAAGTGATTGGTAAGGTTGAAATTGAGCAAATTGTTTGCAAAATTGCACGTATTCCACAACAAACCGTATCAACGGATGATCGTAGTCGCCTCGCCACGCTTGATCGCGATTTAAAAACAGTCGTATTTGGTCAAGATGCGGCGATTGAAGCGTTGGCTGCAGCTATCAAAATGGCAAGATCTGGTTTGGGTCGACCTGAAAAACCAATTGGTTCATTCCTGTTTTCTGGCCCAACCGGTGTAGGTAAGACCGAAGTTGCGCGTCAATTGGCCTATACCCTTGGTATAGAATTGCTACGCTTTGATATGTCAGAATATATGGAACGTCATACTGTTTCTCGCTTAATTGGTGCTCCACCGGGCTATGTTGGTTTTGATCAAGGTGGTTTACTCACCGAAGCGGTTACAAAGCAACCACATTGTGTGTTGTTACTCGATGAAATTGAAAAAGCTCACCCTGATGTGTTCAATATTTTGTTGCAAGTGATGGATCATGGCACGTTAACTGATAACAATGGCCGTAAAGCAGACTTTAGAAACGTGATTTTGGTTATGACAACCAATGCAGGTGCTGAGTCAATGAGCAAGCCCGCAATTGGTTTCTCAAATACGCGCGCCAAGGGCGACGAAATGGCAGATATTAAAAAGCTGTTTGCGCCTGAGTTTAGAAACCGTCTTGATGCAATCGTACCGTTTGCCGCTTTAACAAAAGAAGTTATCTTGCGTGTGATTGACAAGTTCTTAATGCAGTTAGAAGATCAACTGCACGAAAAACGGGTTGATGCAGCATTCAGCCAACGTATGCGTGACTATTTATGCGAGCACGGCTTTGACCCTCTAATGGGTGCAAGACCTATGCAGCGTATTATTCAAGACATGATTCGTCGTGCCTTAGCTGATGAGTTGTTATTTGGTCGTTTGGTTAACGGTGGCGAAGTCATTGTTGATTTAGATGAGCACGACAAAGTGGTGTTGCATTTTTCAGCGGTTGACAATAGTGCGACAGTTAACAAAAAGGGTTCTGAAGAGTCTACAGAACTTGCAATTTAATATGCATCGAAAAAAACGTGTTTGATGTCACTTGAATGTCACCATTGCGGTGCGCGCTTTCGCCAGGTTGAGCTTCACCCCGGCGAGTGTGCGCGTTGCAATCGGTGCGATTCTTTGCTTGACAGTTACTCTCGCCTTAAGCCTAGCCATTGGCTCGCGATCGTTATCGCCACATTCATTATTTTTGTTATTGCAAACGCTTACCCTATTGCAACCTTAACCTTTCAAGGGTTGTCTCAAAGCGCTCGTTTTATTGATGCCGTCACGGTAACCCTAAAAGATGGTTACTGGGAAGTCGCTACCGTCACTTTTTTTGTGGCTTTTTTACTGCCTTTTTTTCATATGTTGTTGTTGGTTTGGTTACTATTCCCGTTAGCGATAGGCCGACAGGGTGTAGGTGTGGAAGCAGGGTTAAAACTATTCAAATTAATAAAACCTTGGAGCATGGTGCCCGTATTACTGTTGGGTATTATTGTGACGATTGTAAAGATGGCGGGTATGGCTACGCTTATACCCGGTATTGGTTTGGTTGCCACGGCTTTAACCGCTGTGATGATCACCTTACTTTCACAACTCAATTACCATAGCTTGCACCTTCTGTTGCAAGATTATGGGGTAAAGTTTAGTGAAAAACATCAGCCTAAACCCCCCAGCTTAAAGTCGATCAATCGCACTTGGGCGTTGCTGGCTACGGCCGTGATTTTATATATACCCGCTAATCTTTTGCCTATTATGCAAATCACTATGTTTGGCCAAAGTTCTGGTCACACGATTATGGGTGGCGTGATTGAGTTGGCTCAATATGGCTCATGGGATCTTGCTGCAATTATTTTTATTGCCAGCATTTTGGTGCCCACAGCTAAAATCATCATTTTAGGCACATTAGTTTGGCTTACACAACAGCGTTCAACAAGTAACTTAAAACAACGAACAAAATATTATAAATTTGTTGAATTTGTAGGTCAGTGGTCTATGATTGACGTCTTTGTTGTGATTTTGCTCTGCGCGTTGGGGCAATTTGGTGCGGTTCTGTCTATACAACCCAATGCAGGGGTTATTGCGTTTGCTGGTGTGGTTGTTTTAACGATGGTTGCTGCAATGGGTTTTGACCCCAGGCTTGCTTGGCGGCGTGCTGGTTATTTTGCTACATTTAGTTCTTCTTTGAAAAAAAATGAATATGACAGATCGCTCACTTCCAACTCCAACAATTAAAAGAAAGAAAAACATTAACTTGGCTTGGGTTTGGCTCATACCAATTGTTGCGGCATTAGTTGGTGTGGCACTGGTATATAAAAACATCAGTTCGCAGGGGCCCAGTATTGTGATTGAGTTCAACACCGCCTCAGGAATCGAAGCGGCTAAAACACAAATTCGCTATCGTGACGTTGTGGTTGGTACGGTAAATGAAATTCAATTGAGCCCAGACCGAACTAAGGTGTTGGTTAAGGCGCAACTTACAAAAGAGGCTGAAAGCCTAGCTAGTTCTGGCACCACGTTTTGGGTGGTTAAGCCGCGTGTCGGTCTAGGCGGTGTTTCAGGCTTATCAACGATTTTGTCTGGTTCTTTTATTGAAGCAGATATTAAAGAGTTAGACGAAACGGGCAAAAAAATAGATCAAATTTATAAACTAAAATTTGTTGGCCTTGAGGTACCACCCCCTATTAACAGCGATCGAGCAGGCCGTAAATTTATTATTCGAGCCCCTACCTTAGGTTCACTCGGCCCAGGTGCACCGATTTATTTTCGTCGCGTTCAAGCGGGCGTCGTGACCGACTTTACCCTTGCAAAAGATGGCAGCTACGTTGACATCTCAGTCTTTATTTATTCACCATATTATGAGTACGTTACAAACAGTACACGCTTTTGGGACGAAAGCGGCGTAAATGTGACCTTAAGCGCGTCAGGTGTCGAAGTTAAAACCGCTTCGCTCTTATCGTTACTAGCGGGGGGGGTGGGTTTTGAACCTTTTGATAAGTCTGATCAGAAACTCGCTGAAGTCGGTTCAATATTTAAACTTTATGATTCACAGAACGCTGCCGCGTTGGTGCCTATCGGTGTTGCTTTACCCATTGTGTTTCATTTTGATCAGTCAACACGCGGTCTCGTTAAAGGTGCCCCTATTGATTTCAAAGGCGTTGATATTGGTGTCATTGATGATGTGGTGCTTGAGGCAGACGAACTTCGCGGGCATTTTTATTCTAAAGTGACGGGCACGATTTACCCTGAAAGGTTAGGTGCTCTTTATAACCAGTTACCCCAAGAAATGCGCAACGTAAAATTTTTGAACGCAAGACTGCTGGGCTTGGTCAAACGCGGTATGCGGGGTGAGCTAAAGTCAGGTAACCTGCTGACCGGTCAGCTTTATATAACGATGACTTTTTTCAAGGATGCTGAAGCACCAAAAGGCCTCACGGCTGATTCGCCGTTTTTTATTCCAACCGTTGATAGGGACGGGCTAGACCAATTGCAAAAACAGCTTTCATCAATATTAAACAAACTCGATAAAATTCCGTACGAAGATATTGGTAATGAGTTAAATGAATCATTAAAAATCATTTCAGCAACAACAAAAGATTTTAATCAAACTTTAGACAACATAAATTTATTAATATCACCTGACAGCCCGTTAACGATGCAATTGAATCAATCATTAAAAGAGCTTGATCGTACGATTCGAGCGACTCGAGGTTTAATTGATAATCTACGTGAAAAACCTAATTCCATCATATTTGGTGATGGGTCAATTAATTATTCACGCGAAAACTTAGGGGCGAAATAATCATGAAAAAGTTACTTATCGCCAGCTTGCTCGTTTTGGGTGGGTGTGCGTCACCTCAGGTCGTCAACTATACCTTAACACCGGGTACAGATCAGTCGCCAAGTGCTAACGCTTCTAGTCAGCCTAGCCGTAACACCTCAGACGCAAGCCGTGTTATGCCCTACAAGCTTGAGCGTGTAACGGTTCCAATTCAAACTGATGATTTGTCAATTGTTGTGCGTGATGGTAATGACCGCTTATTGGTTCTGACCTATGATCGCTGGACCGTTTCTTTGTCTGATGAGTTCACCGGGGCTTTAGCCCTAGCACTTACTGACGAAATAGGCATGCCACCAGCACAATCATGGTCTTCAATTGCGACGAGTTTGCCACATAACGAACTTCAAGTTGATGTGAGACGGTTCGAAATGTTACCGGGTCAATCGGCAGACTTGACAGCATCTTGGCATATTAAATTTAGCCATGCTGCAAAAGGTAGTTCTGTGAAGTTATCAAACGTGGCAACAACGACGTCATCAAACTCAGTTACTGGAACATCATTAGTCATTTCAGATTTGACGTGCTATGCCCGTTTCAGCCATGTTGCACAGCCTGGTGTTTTACCGTTAGTTCAAGCGCAACAAAAAAATATTCGCCTGCTTAGCCAAAAAATCGCACAAACATTAAAAACAGGCCAAGGTGTTGACGGTGTCGTTTGTCAATAGGGTCGTTTATTGCGACCCCGTGCTACCGAACCCGCCTTGCCCTCGGGTTGACGTATCAAACGATTCGACGATATTAAAATTTGCTTGAATGACAGGCAAAATTACCAATTGTGCAAGTCGGTCTAGCGGTTGAATGACGAAAGGCTGATCACTACGATTCCAAGCTGAAACCATCAGTGGGCCTTGGTAGTCAGAGTCAATTAACCCAACTAAGTTACCCAGCACAATGCCATGTTTATGACCTAAACCTGAGCGCGGCAAAATAATAGCTGCATAGCCTGGGTCTTGAATGTGAATGGCAAGCCCGGTTGCGATCAGTTGTGTTTGCCCTGGTAAAAGCGTTAGGGGTTCATTAATACAAGCACGCAAATCTAACCCTGCAGAGCCTGCTGTGGCGTAAGCGGGTAATTGGTCACGCATGCGTTCGTCTAAAATTTTTATGTCAATATTGTGCATGATATGAAGGTTTTTTATTTTGTTAACTGACGTTTACGACGATCATGACTTGATTCGCGTTTGCGTGAAAAGGCATACAGTAACCCGACACCTACAATGACTGATAAACCCCCGCCTATATACAGCATGAGATTGCTGGCGCTGTTCGCGGCATCAATACTGCGTGCAGCTAGGTAACCAGGCAAAAGCATCACGGGTACCCAAATAATCGCTGACAATATATTAGCTATTTCAAAACGCAGATGCGACATACCCATAATGCCTGCTACGGTTGGTATACTGCTTCGAATAGGCCCTAAAAAACGACCTAAAAAGATAGATAAAAAACCATATTTATAAAAAAACAGTCGTGCACGTGCAATGGTTGAACGGTGCTGTTTAACGAACCGCCATTGCAACACTTTTGGGCCAAACCAGCGGCCGATTAAATACGATATTGAGTCACCGACAACTGCACCAGCAATACACCAAAGCAAAACAGGGGTTGGGTCTAAAACGCCTGAACCCACCAGACCACCTGTAAAAAGTAAAATAGCTGTAGCGGGAATCAATATGCCGACAACGAGCATCGACTCACCTAAGGTGAGTAAAAACATGATGGGGCCAGACCAAAACTGGTGTGTTTGAATAAAAAGACCAACTTGATCTAATAACGCCTCCATGAGGGGGTGCTTCCTTATATTTAAGAGGGTTGGGTCATGCGATCAGCGATGGCATCAATAATTTGAATTGCAACCGCTGATTTCAGACCAGATTCTAAAGCGTATTCGCCAGCATCATCAAATAAGGTAACTTGTGTGTGGTCAGCATGCATAACATCTTGTGCTAAGTTAGCAATCAACAAAGGTATATTTTTAGATTTTCGTTTTTGCTTAGCGTGTTGTGACAATAAATGCGTTTCAGCGGCAAAACCGACACACCAGGGTGCCCGAGGTAAGGCGGCAACGGTGGCTAAGATGTCAGGGTTAGGTACAAATGTTAGGGTCGGGGGTTGATCTTTACTTTTTTTAATTTTTTCTGCCGAACTTTCAGCCACGCGCCAATCAGCCACTGCCGCAACCGCAATAAAAATATCAAATTGTGCTGCGACAGGTACCACTGCGTTGTACATTTCTTGAGCCGTGATCACGTCAATACGTTTGACCCCCGTGGGGCAAGATAAATGTGTTGGTCCTGATACCAACACCACTTGTGCACCCGCCTCGTAAGCAGCCTGAGCAATGGCATAACCTGTTTTGCCAGAAGACCTGTTGGTAATACCGCGAACCGGGTCAATCGGTTCGTATGTAGGCCCCGCAGTAATCAGAACACGTTTACCGGCGAGTCGTTTGATATCTGATCGTTTATTGACTGAATAATGACCCCCTACGACTTGGTCTGATACTGAGCTATTAGGTGCAGACGTATTACGCTCAAAATATTGAGTGATGTGAGCTAACAAAGCTTGTGGTTCACACATACGACCCAAACCCGTTTCGCCGCAGGCTTGCTCGCCCGCGTCAGGACCTAAAAGGGTCACGCCATCAGCTTGAATGAGTTTGATATTTCTTTGCGTGGCGTGCGCTTCCCACATTTCGCGGTTCATGGCGGGTGCAACAAGTAAGGGTATGTTGCGTGCCAAACATAAAGTTGAAAGTAAATCGTCTGCTAAGCCATGGGCTAAGCGCGCTATAAAATTTGCTGAGGCCGGGGCGACAACAATTAAATCGGCATCGCGGGTCAAATCAATGTGAGCCATATTATTATTGATACGGGTGTCCCACATGTCAGTGAAGACAGGCCTTCCCGAAAGCGCTTGTAATGTAACGGGTGTGATAAAACGCGTGGCTGATTCAGTCATTACGACATCAACGCGAGCCCCCAAACTAATAAAGCCGCGCACGAGCTCTGCGCTTTTGTAGCAAGCAATGCCGCCGCTGAGACCTAAGACAATTCGTTTTCCAACTAAAGAAGTCATTTTAGATTTCCAGCGTTAGCTTTTAAGCGGGCGATTTGAGCGCCATTTTAAAATTTCATCAATGATGATCAATACCGCACCCACTGTTATTGCGCTATCTGCAACATTAAAGGCAGGGTAGTACCAATCGTTATAGTAAAACAATAAGAAATCAACCACATGCCCCCAAAGCAGGCGATCAATCACGTTGCCAATAGCCCCACCTAAAATAAGGGTTAAGCCAATCATAAAGCGAGGCTCGTGTTGATGGCGTCTAAGCAAAAAGCTGATGACAAGCACAGCAAAAAAGCCAATGACTATAAAAAACCATCGTTGCCAACCATCATGATTGGCTAAGAAACTAAATGCAGCACCCGTATTAAACAGCAATATAAAATCAAAAAAAGGTAATAAATTTATTCGTTCACCATACGATAACGTATTTAAAAAATAGAGTTTGGTGAGTTGATCAATCACAATGATGATCAGCGCATAACCCCACGCTTTAGACGTTTTCATGAGCAAGATTATTGCTGCAACGACCACAAATGTCAGGGTGCTTGGGATCTACGCCAAGGTCTGTGACATAGTGCCAGCAACGGCCACATTTTTGCGCGGTTGAAGGCGTTGATTTGATGTCAAACGATTGCCCGAGTAAAAGACTAACCTGAGACACAATCATGACAAATTTAAGTTGATCGCCTAAGCTGAGTAGCAAGTCATAATCTGTTTGTGGTGCTGTCAAGGTGATTTCAGCTTGTAACGAGGCACCAATTTTGCCTGCACTGCGCAAGTCTTCTAAATCACGTAAAACAAGCGCCCGTATTTCTCGAATGCGAGACCACTTTTCGCTCAAAGCAACCTCGTTTTGAGGCTTAGGTTGTGATTGATAACATTGGGTAAAAATGGTTTTCTGTTCAAGTTCAGGTAATTGCTTTAATGCTGTTGACAGCAAAGACTGCCATGCTTCTTCAGCCGTAAACGACAGTATGGGCGCCATGATCTTAATGAGCGTTTGTGTAATATGCAATAAAGCGGTTTGCGCGCTTCGACGCATCAAACCTGTAGCGGCCTCGGTGTACAAGCGATCTTTTAAAATATCAAGATAAAACGCTCCGAGGTCTTCAGAGCAAAATGACTGTATGCGAGTGATGGCAGGTTGAAACTCAAAAGCATCGTAATGCCTGCAAACGTCAGCCTGCATGTTCGCTGTCATAACCATGGCATATTGATCAATTTCAAGCATTTGATCAAATGCAATGCTGTCTTGTGCGGAATCAAAATCTGCTATGTTTGAAAGTAAAAAGCGCATGGTGTTGCGAATACGGCGATAACTTTCAACCACACGTTTTAAAATTTCATCTGAAATTGACAACTCGCCAGCATAGTCAGTATTGGCTACCCAAAGTCGCAAGATCTCAGCGCCTAACGTGTCAGATATTTTTTGGGGTGCCACCACATTACCCACAGATTTACTCATTTTGCGGCCTTGACCATCGACAGCAAAACCATGGGTCAATAGTGATTTGTAGGGTGCACGACCGTACAACATGCAACCGCTTAATAATGATGAATGAAACCAGCCGCGATGTTGGTCTGACCCTTCAAGGTACATATCAGCTGGCCAACTTAAACGATCGGCGTGCGAGCCCTTCATGTCGTGATTAAGCCCACCCATCACGGTTGCGTGTGAAGTGCCCGAATCAAACCACACATCAAGCGTATCTTTATTTTTTTCATATAAGTCACTGTCTGCACCCAACAAATCTGCAGGCTCAAGCGTTTGCCACGCTTCAATGCCACCCTGTTCAACGCGTTGCGCTACCGCTTCGAGTAGAGCAGCCGTATCGGGGTGAATGGCGCCCGTTTCTTTATGTATAAAAAACGCCATGGGAACGCCCCATTGCCGCTGACGCGACAAGGTCCAGTCGGGGCGGTTCGCAATCATGGCGTGCAGACGGGCTCGACCCCATGAAGGGTAAAACGCTGTGGCATCAATGGCCGCTAGGGCACTTTGACGAAGTGTTGGGCCACCCTCTTTTGGTTCAATATCCATTCCCGCAAACCATTGGCTGGTAGCACGGTAAATAATGGGCGTTTTATGACGCCAGCAGTGCATATAACTGTGTTGGTGTGGGTGATCTTTAATCAGTGTGCCAGCGGCTTTGAGCGCTAAAACAATTTTTGGGTTGGCTTTCCAAATGATTTCACCGCCAAACAGGGGTAAAGTGGAAACATAATGCCCATCACCCATAACCGGGTTTATGATCTCATCGTCAGCCAGGCCGTGGGCTTTGCAAGAAATAAAATCTTCAACGCCATAGGCGGGTGATGAATGCACAATGCCTGTTCCGGTGTCTAAAGTGACGTATTCACCCAAATAAATGGGCGCTACCCTTTCGTAGCCTTTATCAAGACGTGCTAATGGATGTTTAAACGTTAAACCATTCAGTTGTTGCCCAACGCATGTGGCAACCACTTCACCTTTCAGCCCCCATTGTTCTAAACACGGTGTGACACGTTCAGCCGCTAAAAGTAGTAGCGAGCCTGTCGGTAACGCCGGTTCAACTTTAACCAAAGCGTATTCAAACTCAGGGTGTAAATTAAGGGCTTGATTGGCGGGAATTGTCCAGGGGGTGGTTGTCCAAATAACAATTGCGCCAGCGTCAACTTGATTTAAACCAAAAGCTTTTGCGATCGCCTGAGTGTCAGCAAACGGAAAGGCCACATCAATTGCTGGATCTGTTCGGTCTGCGTACTCAACTTCAGCCTCAGCCAAAGCCGAACCACAATCGAAGCACCAATTGACCGGTTTTAAACCTCGAAAGACATACCCTTTTTCGTAAATTTTACCGAGAGCGCGAATCTCATTGGCTTCGTTCGTAAAGTTCATCGTTAAGTAGGGATCTTGCCATTCTCCTAACACGCCTAAACGTTGAAAGTCTTTCTTTTGTCGAGCGATTTGCTCATAAGCAAAAGCGCGCGCTTTTTTTTGTACCTCGGCAACGGGTAACGCTTTACCGTATTTTTTTTCAATTTGCACTTCAATTGGCATGCCATGGCAGTCCCAGCCGGGCACATAACGTGCATCAAACCCAGCCATATTGCGAGTTTTGACGACGATATCTTTTAAAATTTTATTGACGGCATGACCAATATGTAGGTCGCCATTCGCATAGGGCGGGCCGTCATGCAACAAAAAAGTAGGGCGGCCTTTGCTGGCCTCGCGTATGGCCTCATACACACCATTTTGTTGCCATTGCTCGACCCACTGCGGTTCGCGTTGTGGCAAATTACCCCGCATGGGAAATGGGGTGTCAGGTAGATTGAGTGTGGTTTTATAGTCCATTTTCTGCAAAATATTGTCGCGTTTGCAACAGATCTTGTTGCATCGCTGATGTAAGGGATTCGAGGCTAGCAAATTTTTCTTCGCCCCGTAAAAAATGTAAAAAGTCAACACACACAAGTTTACCGTATGCATCAATTGACTTGTCGATCAAATGTACTTCAAGTAACAAACCTCCCGCGTCTGTAACGGTGGGTCGTCGCCCTAAGCTAGCAACCCCCATTAAAGGCTCATTACCCATGCCTTGTACGCGCACCACATAAATGCCAATTTTGGCGCAACACTGGGGTGGTACCGATATGTTTAGTGTTGGAAACCCCAGTGTACGTCCAAGCTTTTGGCCATGTTTGACGTGTCCGGAAAGGGTAAATGGGTGACCTAATCGCATTTGTGCTTGTTCGACATTGCCCGTCATTAAGGCATCGCGTACGCTAGAACTAGAAATGCGATGGCCTTGACTGTCATCAATATCATCGATCGTTGAGAGCTCAAAGTCGCCGCGCTCGGCATATCGTTGCAATAACTCAATATCGCCCCGACGTTGGTGACCAAATTTGAAGTCTTGACCCACTAGTAGCCATTTGGTTTTTAGTTGGTCAATTAAGAGCGTTTCGACAAATGTTGAAGGGCTCATGCTAGCGAGTGCATGGTTAAACTTCAGCAGGGTTATTTGCTCAATGCCAAATTGAGCCAATAAACTTAAGCGATCTCGCAGACTATTAATGGCTAAAGGTGCGCGTTCGGGCTGATTGATCAGGTGCGCAAAGTAAACCCGAGGGTGGGGGGTGAATGTTAAAACGCTTGGGGTTAGGTCGCGACACGCAGCGGCTTCGCACACCCGCGCAAGCATGGTTTGATGGCCAAGATGTACCCCGTCAAAATTACCAATTGACAAAGCGCTCGCCAATGGCGCGGGGGTACTGGGCAGGTGACGAATGATGCGTATACGAGGGTTCACGCGTAGCAGTTTACAATTGAACGCTTGTTTTGATGGTTTTGCCCATATTATGCCCCGCTTTGATGCCCCATCTTGCCGTTTTGTTGTCCTTGTTTCAGGCCATGGAAGCAATTTACGCGCGCTACACCAAGCCATGGTTCAGGTTCCTGAATCTGAACCTGAACCATTTGATCATTCTCTAGTTGATGCCACCAGTGGCCAAGTTCCTAGAGTCATAAAAGATTCAGTCGATAATTCAGTTGTGGGTTCAAATGCAGGTTTAACCACGGATTTAAAAGCGAATTCTAATAAGGGTTCAGTTGTTGGGGTCATCAGTAACCGCCCTTTGGCGCAAGCGTTAGTTTGGGCTCACGAGCAGGGTATACCGACCGAGGTGATCGACCATCATTTGTATGAGTCGCGAGAAGCTTTTGATGTTGCGCTCAGTCAAGCTATTGATACGTTTAAACCTGACTTTATTTTATTGGCCGGCTTTATGCGAATTTTGACGCCAAAATTTGTCAATACTTATTTAGGGCGTTTAATTAATATTCATCCATCACTATTGCCCGCCTTACCTGGTTTGCATACCCACGCAAGAGCATTAGAGGCTGGTTTATTGCAACACGGTTGTACAGTTCATTTCGTTACACCTGAACTTGACCATGGCCCGACGATTGCTCAAGGGGTTCTTAACATTGAGCCTCAAGATACGGTTGAAAGTCTGGCGCAACGTGTTCAGAAAATTGAGCATGTTGTCTACCCCACAGTCGCCCGTTGGCTTGCCGACGGTTTAGTCTCTCTTACATCAGATCAAACGGTTCACATTAAAAACGTAACCCAACGATTGTTTTTGGAATCATCGCCATGAAGGCCGATCAACCTTACCAACCCAATTTGCGTATTCTGGCGCGTGTTGAGCAAATTACCATTTTATTAAATGCTATTTTGCAGTTTGAAACCCCCGCAGATATGGTGGTGTCACAATTTTTTAAAGCTTATCCACAATTGGGTGGGCGCGATCGCGGTGAGGTGGCTACAGCCGTGTTTGATGTTTTGCGTCATTTGAAGCGATATCGTATTTACGCACAAAGCGTAAAAGGCTCAGTTCAACGTCGCCTTGCTCTTTTGGGGCTTAGCACCGCAATTGGCGTAGAAACATTATCTCAAGCGTTAACCGACCCAGCAGAACGCGAATGGCTCGAACATACCCAATCAATTGACCAAGCTGCCTTAGCATTTGGTGTGCGTTTTAGTTTGCCAGATTGGTTGGCAGATCAAATTAACGCTTTGCCAGAACCTGAAGCGTTAGCGCAGGCCTTATTAAAGCCCGCTCCATTTGATTTGCGTGTCAATACTCTCAAAGCACGTCGCGAAGACGTTATGACCGAGATTATGTCTGATCAACGTCAACGATTTTCTCCTGAAGCGACTCCTTTTTCACCTTGGGGCATTCGGCTATATGGTCACCCCCCCATCAACACTTGGGATCTTTTCATAAATGGTGCCATCGAAGTGCAAGACGAGGGCAGCCAGCTTTTAGCGCTTTTAGTTGAACCTAAGCGCGGTGAAATGGTGATTGATTTTTGCGCTGGGGCAGGGGGCAAGGCGCTTGCCTTGGCCGCCATGATGAAAACAACCGGTCGTTTGTATGCATTTGACGTGTCTGCAGGTCGTTTAGCCCGTGCGAAGCCGCGTTTTGCGCGCAGTGGTTTGTCAAATGTGCACCCCGTTGTTATTAGGAATGAAAATGATGATCGTGTTAAACGATTGGCTGGCAAAGCGCACCGAGTTTTGGTTGACGCACCCTGCACGGGGGTCGGCACCCTAAGACGCAACCCTGACCTTAAATGGCGTTACCCTGAAAGTGGTCTGACTGAAATTTGTGCTCAACAAAGTCGTATTCTTGACCGGGCAAGCCAGTGCGTTCGTCCCGGTGGTCGCTTGGTATATGCCACCTGCAGTTTTTTGCCAGAAGAAAATGAGCATCAAGTTCAAGCTTTCTTAGACCGTAACCCGAATTTTGAACTGACTGATGCGGCCGCCATTCTAAAAAACCAGGCTCATTTAACCGTTGATGGCCCTATGGTTCATTTAAGGCCAGACCAGCATCAAACCGATGCATTTTTTGCTGCAGTGATGACTCGCAAAGCTGCGGCCCCCGCCCCAGCCCGCAAGCCAAAGCTTGAGTCTGAGCCGGCACCCGACTTTGAAAGTGTTGATGAACCTTTAGTTGAACCTTTAGTTGAAGCGACTATTAAGTCAACAGTAGAACCTGTGACTGAATCAAAGGAACCGTCTAAATAACGTTTAAATAACGTTTAAATAAC
>CAMCYB010000028.1 GCA_945883615.1 Bordetella parapertussis
GGGCGCAGTACCCTGATTCGGGGTGCTAAACGGGCTAAAATGCCCAAATATCTGTCCATATTGGGCAAAAAAGTAAATATTATTGAATCAGTAAATTTCTACCGCGGAAATTTCCGCTTTAAACCGACTTATTCAGACCTTCCCTAGAAGAGTAACGGCTCAGACGCCTGTTGCGGCGCCTGTTATGGCGTCCGCAAAAGTACCTGCAAAAGCATCTGTTCAGCCGGCTGTGAAAGCATCTGTTAAAGCACCGGCGCAAGGCTCAACCCAAGCAAAAGCATCAACAGCTTCTGCTTGGTCATCGACTGAAACTGCAAAAGTTAACAAACCAGTTAAAAATAAATAAACTGAGTATGCGCCTAGACACATAACAAAAACGTTGTCTAGGCGAATATATTTCTAGGCTCGGCTTTCAAGAACTTCGACAGCGGGTAAAACTTTACCCTCAAGAAACTCTAAAAAGGCACCACCACCCGTTGAAATATAGTCAATTTTGTCAGTGATACCAAACTTAGCAATAGCAGCCAACGTATCACCACCCCCCGCTATTGAGAAACCATTTGATTCAGCGATGGCTAACGAAACGCCTTGAGTACCCGCAGCAAAAGATTCAAACTCAAACACACCTAAAGGGCCATTCCAGACAATGGTGGCTGCATTTTTTAAAATGGCAGCCAAATTTGCTATGGTTTGTGGCCCAATGTCAAAAATATAATCATCTGCTTCAACGTCTTTGACATCTTTAACTTTTGCGGGGGTGTCAGCAGAAAAAGCTTTACCCACCACGACATCGACCGGTATAGGCACGTCTGCCCCTCTTGCCCGCATTTTTTCAATCACAGCGCGGGCTTGATCGACTTGATCGGGTTCAGCGAGCGATTTACCAATAGGCAAACCTGCGGCCAATAAGAAGGTATTGGCAATGCCACCGCCCACAATCAGCTGATCAACTTTATCGGCTAAAGACAACAATATAGACAGCTTAGTTGAGACCTTTGAGCCACCCACAATGGCAACCATTGGGTTCTTAGGTGATCTTAATGCTTTACCTAAAGCCTCGAGCTCAGCCTCTAGCAATGGCCCTGCACAGGCGATCGGTGCAAACTGCGCCATACCGTGCGTGGTGGCCTCGGCACGATGTGCGGTACCAAAGGCATCATTCACGTATACATCACACAATGCCGCCATTTTGCGCGATAACTCAGGGTCATTTTTCTTTTCACCCTTGTTGGCGCGGCAATTTTCAAGTAACAGCACTTGACCAGAGATCAGCGAAACACCGTCAACCCAATTCGCTTGTAGCACGACTGGTAACCCCAACAGCTCTTCTAAACGCTTGGCAATGGGCGCCAAACTATCAGTCGCCTTAAGTTCACCCTCATCAGGACGACCCAGATGTGAGGTAACCATAACAAGCGCCCCCGCATCAAGCGCCAGTTTGATGCCAGGCACTGACGCACGAATACGTGTGTCGTCAGAAATATTGCCTTGATCATCAAACGGCGTATTTAAATCAGCGCGAATAAATACGCGCTTACCTGCCAACACACCTGATTGAGCCAACGCTGATAAGGTTTGAACACGTGCCATTATTTTGCAGCCATCAGCGCAACGGTTGTGTCGAGCATACGGTTGCTAAAGCCCCACTCGTTGTCATACCAAGACGAAACTTTAACGAGCGTGCCAGAAACCTTAGTTAGGGTCGCGTCAAAGTTGCTTGAGGCTGGGTTGTGATTAAAGTCGATTGATACTAAGGGCTCAGTGTTGTATGTCAAGATACCTTTTAATGCACCCTCAGAGGCTTCTTTCAAAATAGCATTGACTTCTTCAACAGTCGTTTCACGCTTAGCAATAAACGATAAATCAACAATTGACACGTTAATTGTTGGAACTCGCAAAGCATAACCATCAAGCTTACCGTTTAACTCAGGCAATACCAACCCGACTGCAACAGCCGCGCCGGTTTTAGTGGGAATCATGCTCATGGTGGCTGAGCGGGCACGACGTAAATCTTCGTGGTAGACGTCTGTTAAAACCTGATCGTTGGTATACGCATGAATGGTTGTCATTAAACCAGTCACCACGCCAAGCTTTTCATGCAAGGGCTTAACCATAGGGGCTAAACAATTGGTGGTGCATGACGCGTTTGAAATAACAGTATGCTCAGCACGCAAGACGCCTTGGTTCACACCAAACACAACCGTGGCATCAACATCTTTGCCACCTGGGGCCGAGATAATCACTTTTTTAGCGCCACCTTTTAGGTGCGCCGAGGCCTTTTCTTTACTGGTAAAAAAACCTGTGCATTCAAGCACAACGTCTACGTTGAGCTCGCCCCAAGGCAATTCAGCTGGGTTACGGTTTGCCAACACGCGAATCTTGTCGCCATTAACCACCATATAATCGCCCTCAACGCCCACCGTACCTGGGAACTTGCCATGCGCCGTGTCGTATTGCGTTAGGTGCGCATTAGTCTTTGAATCACCTAAGTCATTGATCGCGACAATTTCAATGTCGTGCTTTTTACCACCTTCGTAATGCGCACGAAGAATATTGCGGCCAATGCGGCCATAACCGTTAATTGCAACGCGAATTGTCATGATTTTTCAGTCTCCAAGTTTATAGAACCGATTGCACCGCGGCTTCAACAGCCTCGGCAGTGATGCCAAAATGTTTAAATAATACGCCAGCTGGGGCTGACTCGCCAAAAGCATCGAGCCCGACAACAGCCCCTTCTAAACCGACATATTTGTACCAACCCGCTGTCACACCCGCTTCAACTGCCACACGCGGTGTGCCGTGGCTTAAAACCTCAGCGCGATAGGCTGCGTCTTGACTGTCAAAGACGTCAGTACTTGGCATCGAAACCACCCGAACAGGAATACCCTGTTGAGCCAAACTGGCTTGGGCAGCTAGGCCCAGCGACACTTCAGAACCCGTCGCAATGATGATGGCCTTGAACCCGTGAGCATCTCTCAAAACGTAACCGCCACGCCTGACATGCGCTAAGGTATGTTGATCACGGGGCATAAAAGGTAGATTTTGTCTTGATAATAGCAGCGCTGTGGGGCCACCCGCTTTAACATGCATGCCCACACTATTAGGTCGCTCAACAGCATGCAACCAAGCCGCCATGGTTTCAACTGTGTCGCAAGGGCGCCAAACTGACAATTGTGGAATGAGTCTTAAACTGGCGGCATGCTCGACTGACTGATGGGTGGGGCCATCTTCGCCCAAACCGATTGAGTCGTGCGTAAACACATGCACCACACGCTGCTTCATGAGTGCAGCCATACGAATCGCATTACGCGAATAGTCTGAAAATGTTAAGAACGTTCCGCCAAAAGGTAAATAACCGCCATGCAAGGTAACCCCATTCATGATTGCGGCCATACCAAATTCACGCACCCCATAATTGATATGCCGACCAAACTCAAGCCCTAGAGCTGAAGCACGTACCGGCACGGCACCAGGCCAATCTGTAAAATTTGAACCCGTTAAGTCGGCCGAACCCCCCAGCATCTCGGGCAACAGCTCAACCAAATGTGTGATGGCTTGTTGCGACGCTTTGCGTGATGCAACCGTTTCACCCTTGTCATGTATAGTTTGCAGAAGCTGCTGCGCCTTGTTCGCAAAGTCAGCAGGTAAAGCACCCTGCATACGGCGCCCGAGTTCTGCGGCTAAGTCAGGATATTGCGCAACATAAGCATCAAACTTCTTTTGCCAAGTTTCTTGTTGAACCCTGCCTGCTTCAATATGTTGCCATGCTTGAGCAACCTCTGCTGGAACCTCAAAGGGCGCATAGGGCCAGTTAATTGCCTCGCGCGTCAATTGAATTTCGGCGTCGCCCAAAGGCGCGCCATGTACCTTGTCAGTACCGGCTACGTTGGGTGCGCCCTGACCAATGATGGTGCGACAAATGATCAAAGTAGGCTTTTGCTGTGCAAGCCCCTGTTCTTTAGCTTGCGCAATTGCTTGCGACACAGCCTGTGCATCGTGCCCGTCAACTTTTGACATAACATGCCAGCCATAAGCTTCAAACCGTTTTGCCGTGTCATCGGTAAACCAGTTTTCGACCTTGCCATCAATTGAAATACCATTGTCGTCATACAGCACAATTAATTTTGCTAAACGTAAAGTACCTGCTAATGAACACACCTCATGCGATATACCTTCCATCAAACAGCCATCACCGACAAAGGCATATGTGTGATGGTCAACAACGGGATGGCTCGGGCGGTTAAATTCTTTAGCCAATAATGCTTCAGCAAGCGCCATGCCCACAGCATTACCTAAACCCTGCCCCAACGGCCCTGTGGTCGTCTCAACACCCGGTGTGATGCCCACTTCAGGGTGGCCAGGTGTCAATGAATGCAACTGTCGAAATTTTTTGATTTCTTCAATTGACAATTCATAACCTGTCAAATGCAACAACGCGTACAACAGCATTGAGCTATGGCCGTTAGACAAGACAAATCGGTCTCGATTAAGCCATGTTGGGTCTTGCGGGTTATGTTTGAGGTGATCTTTAAACAGTGCCACAGCAAAATCAGCCATACCCATCGGCGCACCGGGGTGACCTGAATTGGCTTTTTGAACAGCGTCCATTGATAATGCACGAATGGCTGAGGCCATTTGTGTGTAAGAAATAGCTGAAAGACTCATGCGAAATATGCCTTATAAGACGGGGCAAAAAATTAAAAAGATCAATTCATGATTCTAGCACCTAGCCATTGGGGTTATCCATAAGGTAAGAATGATGCGCTAAGATTGCACGATGAACACCCCTCGATTTTTTTGTTCTGCACCATTAATGGCGCATAGCCCCTTGGTTTTACCGCAAGAGGTGGCTCACCATTTACGCGTGCTAAGGCTTAAAAAAGATGATGTTTTCACGCTTTTTGATGGCCAAGGCCATGAGTTTGAGACCCGCCTGACAGTCGAGATTAAAAATCTTTCGGCTTCGGCACCCATTTGTGTTGAGCTGGCAGCACCCACCGAGGTCAATCGCGAAAGAAAAGGTCGCATAACTTTGATTCAGGGGCTCACCACAGCTGACAAGATGGACTGGGTTATTGAAAAAGCGGTCGAGCTGGGCGTACATCGAGTTATACCCGTCACAGCACAACGTAGCGTTTTACGCTTAGACGCGCGTCGCGCTGAAAAAAAACACCAACATTGGCAACGTATTATTCAGTCGGCCAGCGAACAATGTGGTCGCAATGTTTTGATGCAAATCGATTCGGTCTGCTCACTTGATTTAGCCCTTGCTAACCGCACAGATAATACTCAAGCGTCGCTTTTGTGGGTAGCACACCCAGAAGATGCACGCCCAATGATTGAGTGTGCTGACGGTGCCAAAAAACTTATTCAAGCAATCGATCTGGCCATTGGCCCAGAAGGTGGCTGGTCACCTCAAGAGCTCGCACTTTTCTTACAAAAGCCAAATACACAAATGCTTTCGCTAGGCAATCGCATCTTACGCGCTGAAACAGCGGGTCTTGCAGCCGTTTCAATGCTGGGGGCTTACTTAGGGTGGTGACGTTTATTCATGTGCATCGCTCCAGTTATGCACCACGCCAGGGGCTGCATCGGGGTGACGGCCTGCATGCTCGATACCATAAATAAAGATTTTGCCGTTTTCCTGAGCAAAATCTATGGCGTCGTTAAATACCTGCAAAATTCCATCGACATCTTTTACAAGACCCTCGTCAGCTGAGTGAAACGCATCTAGAACCAATACGAGCCCGATTCGCTGATCAAGTAATGTGTCGCACAAACAGTCGTATAGGGCTTCAAATTTTCCCGGTATAAATTCAGGGTAATCAACAGCTTTAACAATCGCTCGAAACACCGCAGAACGGTTACGGGCACGACTGCAATCAGCCACGCTCCATAATGCACCGGCCTCAACTGCAACGGGTTCAATCGAAGCGCCTAGCATAGAGGGTTCAAAAGAACCACCCGACTTGAGCAAACGTTGAACCTGTTTATTAACTGCCTGACTCATAGATTTTGCCTCTGCAGCCTAAGTTGAACGGGGTTGATTAGCATCGACCACCGTAACGGCTGTCATGTTAACAAGACGGCGAACGGTTGCACTGGTTGTCAAAATATGAACTGCGCCAGGGCCCCCTAATAAAAATGGCCCAATCGCAATGTTGCTTCCCGCAGTCGTTTTTAATAGGTTGTAGGCAATATTTCCGGCATCAACATTGGGGCAAACCAACAAGTTTGCTGAACCATGTAGAGTTGCTGAAGGTAAATTACGATTACGTAGTTTTTCGTCAAGTGCTGAATCACCGTGCATTTCACCATCAATTTCTAATTCAGGCATACGCTGCTTTATTAATTCAAGCGCTTGACGCATTTTTTTACCTGACTCAACCTGCGCAGAACCAAAGTTAGAGCGGGACAGCAGCGCCACTTTTGGCACGATGTTCAAGCGTTGCATTTGCTTGGCCCCAGCGATTGTGAAGTCAGCAATTTGTTCCGCTGTTGGATTTTCATTGACATGGGTGTCAACAATAGCCAATGTGCGTTCTTGAAGCAATACGATATTCATGGCTGCGTAAGTATGTTCAGCCTTATCGTTGTTTAACACCTCATCAATGAAGCGTAAGTGGTCTGCGTAACCACCCACCGTACCGCAAATCAGGCCATCTGCATCACCTAAACGAACCATCATGGCGCCAATTAAGGTGTGACGGCGACGCATTTCAACCCGCGCCATTTCTTTGCTGATACCTCTACGTGCCATCAGTTCCCAGTACGCTGTTGAGTATTGACGAAAACGATCATCATGCTCGGGGTCGGTCACTTCAACATCAACACCCAAACGTAGACGCAAACCATGGCGTTCAATACGCGCTTGCAACACACTTGGACGACCAACCAAAATAGGTTTTGCTAACTTTTCGTCAACCACCACTTGTACGGCACGCAGTACGCGCTCATCTTCACCTTCTGTAAAGACAATACGTGCACGCCCTCCTTCACGAACAAAAGCTTTCGCCGCAGAAAATACGGGCCGCATAAACGCGCCTGAGTGATAGACAAAACGCTCAAGCTCTTGAACGTATAGATCAAGATCTTTAATAGGGCGCGTCGCCACACCTTCTTCCATCGCTGCTTTGGCGACGGCTGGCGCAATACGGGTAATCAAGCGTGGGTCAAACGGCTTAGGCATAAAGTAGGTTGAGCCAAAAGACACATCTTTGGTACCGTAAGCGGCAGATACAACCTCATTTTGCTCTTCTTGAGCCAAACGCATGATCGCCACAACAGCAGCCTTTTCCATACCGCGGGTAATGGTTGTGGCGCCCACGTCAAGTGCACCCCTAAAAATATAGGGGAAGCACAACACATTATTCACTTGATTGGGGAAATCAGAACGACCGGTCGATATCACCACGTCATCGCGCACAGCATGCGCATCGATGGGCAAGATTTCAGGGTTGGGGTTTGCCAACGCTAAGATCAATGGCCGAGGTGCCATACGTGCAACCATTTCGGGTTTAAGCACACCACCCGCAGATAAACCTAAAAATGCATCTGCGTCGCCAATCACATCAGCTAAATGACGGGCTTGCGTTTTTTGCATAAAGCGGGCCTTATCAGGATCCATCAGTGTGGTGCGGCCTTCGTAGACCACCCCCTCAATGTCAGTCACCCAAATGTTTTTAATCGGCATTCCCATATCGACCATTAAATCAAGGCAGGCCAAAGCCGCCGCACCCGCACCCGATACGACTAATTTTATTTTCTTAATATCTTTATTGACAACTTCTAGGCCATTTAAAAAGGCAGCCGTCACGCAAATAGCCGTGCCGTGTTGATCGTCATGAAACACAGGTATTTTCATGCGTTCACGCAACTTGCGTTCAACCATAAAACATTCGGGTGCTTTGATGTCTTCTAAGTTGATACCCCCAAAAGTGGGTTCAAGGGCGGCAATAATTTCAACTAATTTATCAGGGTCTTGTTCGTTTATTTCAATATCAAAAACGTCAATACCTGCGAACTTTTTAAATAAAACGGCTTTGCCTTCCATCACAGGTTTCGAGGCCAACGGACCAATATTACCCAAGCCTAAAACAGCGGTACCGTTGGTGATGACACCCACCAGATTGCCGCGTGCAGTATAGCGAAAAGCGTTAGCAGGATCGGCCACAATTTCTTCGCATGCCGCGGCCACACCCGGTGAATAAGCCAACGCCAAATCTCGTTGGTTAGACAAGCTTTTGGTCGGAGCAATTGAAATTTTGCCTGGCCGACCTTGCTCATGATACTCAAGTGCTGCTTTGCGCAGATCTGCATCCATTGTCATTTTGATTTAGCTTAATTATTTAAAGTGTGAGTTAATTAAAAATAACATTAGCATGATTACAAGGCGTCAAGGTAAAAACACTCTTGATGAATCAAATATGTTTTTTATAGATTGATTAATATGTTGAACCTCATTTTTATCTGCTGCAATTAAATCAGGGTCAATCAAAGAAGTTAAGGTAGCATGCGCTGATGTTTTCTCGTTACATCTGTCATGACATCTGTCGTGACATTTATCGCCATCTTCTTGCAAAAGCGTTTTTTGCTCAACAGATCGAAATGTAACCGCCACTAACCAGCCTAAACGCCCACCATGGCCAACAAAAAATTGCCCCAGATGCGGTTCACCCAAAGCATGGTCAACTAACGCATCAATTCTGAAACAATCATTGGGCCAAACTTGAGCGCGGTTGTCAGCCGCTGCAACCTCTTGAAGTGAAGCTGAAAAACGACTTTGACGCGCCACCTCAAATAGTTGAGGTATGTTGCGTTGCGTAAATAGTGATCGCAGTGGTTCACTGTTTTGTGCCCCAAAAGCACCAAGCACTTCGATTGTGCCATCAACAAACATCATCTCAATATTATCAATGCCAAGAGAGGCTAGCCCCCCTAAGGGGATGCCATGATGCGTACCCTGCGCAAACCACTTTGCTAGTGACTGATTTGGCATAGCGCCTTGGGCTGCCGTAACACCCGCAGCTTGAAGTACTTGCAGGGAACACGCGGCATCAAAACGCCACAATCCCTGTGTCGTATCTAACGGTATCGGGCGCGCCCAAGCTTGACCTGGCTCAACCACCAGCATTGAAAGCTTAGGGTCAAGCGCTTGCTCAAGGCCTTGAAGGCACAACACGACACCAAACTGGTGGCACAAAGATCGGGCCACCTCAATATCATTAAAAGTGTTGGGCACCCAGTGTGCCCGTGCTTCAAAAAATTGTGAGTCAAGCGTAAGCGTACCCTTTGCCTGTGCGCGCAATTTGGCTAAAAAAGAAAGCCATGGGTCTACGCGAGTGCGTTGCCCTGATAAAAATGCCCGTCGTGATGGCTGAACCGACACTACAATTCCTTTTTAAGGAGAAAAAATGATGTTTCCAAAACTGGCTCAGCGCACACACCAAGCCGCCCCATTTTATGCCGTTGAAGTGGCTAAAAAAGCAGCTTACTTGCAAAGCCAAGGCCGAGACATCATAAGCTTAGGTATTGGTGAACCCGACTTTACCGCAGCCCCAGCCGTTGTGGAAGCCATGCAACAAGCAGCTAAGCAAGGCTTAAGCGGCTATAGTCCCTCAGCCGGTCTACCCGCCTTAAGAGAAGCCATTGCAAAATTTTATGGCACACACTTTCAAGCACCGGTTGACCCACGTCGAGTGATCGTTACAAACGGGGGTAGTGGCGCCTTAATGTTAGCGGCTTTAACCCTTGTTGACCCAGGTGCTGAAGTATTGATGCCTGATCCATGTTACCCAGCTAATGCAAACTTTATTTTGGCGGCAGGCGGGGTAACCAAATTAATACCCACCCAAGCAGCCAATCGATTTCAACTTTGTGCAGCTGATATTGACAAGCATTGGAATGAGCGCACACGCGGCATTTTGATCGCCTCACCGAGCAACCCAACTGGCACATCCATTGCACCCGAAGCGCTCTCAGCATTGCTTGCCGCGGTCAAAGCTCGTGACGGTTTCGTGATTATGGACGAAATTTATCTCGGCTTATCTTACGATAGCGATCGTCAATCTGCGTTGGTACACGACGATCAAATTATCGTTTTAAATAGTTTTTCAAAATTCTTTCATATGACGGGTTGGCGCCTAGGCTGGTTAATTGTGCCCGATCATTTGGTTGAACCTCTTGAAAAACTGGCATCAAGCTTGGCTATCTGCGCACCAACATTGTCACAATATGGCGCTCTAGCGTGTTTTGAAAAAGAAACTTTGGCTTTATTGGAATTGCGTCGACAAGCGTTTAAATCACGTCGCGATTTTTTAGTTCCTGCTCTTGAATCAATTGGTTTTTCGGTGCCGGCCCACCCAGATGGCGCATTTTATGTCTATTGCGATGTCACACGACACAGTCACGACAGCAGCAAATTGGCCGAACATCTACTCGATCACGCAGGGGTGGCAATCGTGCCCGGTCTAGATTTCGGGCCTGCTCACGCAAAGTATATGGCCCGTATGTCTTACACAACCGGTTTAGATTCATTACAACAAGCCGTTGCGCGCATGAACCAAACGCTCAACAAAGCCTAATTAGCGATTCATTGGTAACGAGGCCGCTAACGCCATACGCCTGCGCTCAGATTGCACTCGCTCTCCATACCCGCCATCATCGGGGCCCGTTGCACCCACGTAACATTTCAACCCATCCACCTCTGAACCTCGGCGTTTAATACAGTCGTTTAAAATTTTGACCCCGACCCTTAAATTAACCACGGGGTTAAAAGCAGCATCGGTCGTGTGGCCTAACGCTTCGAATTTATCAAGATGAACTTTAGTCATGACTTGCATCAAGCCCTGAGCGCCTGCACCACTTTCAGCAAAGGGGTTAAAGCGTGACTCAATGGCCATGACTGCCAAAACAAGAATCGGGTCAACTTCAAACTCTTTACTGACTAAAAAGGCAGCATCAGTTAAATTGTTTGTTACTTTTTGCGCCACGCGGTATTTACGTGCAATGTAGTTTTCAAGCGCATCTAACTGTGATTCATTGATGCCGTACGCTGATTTTGCAACGCGCACATCGTTTGCAACAACCGCGGGTAAAACACCTGAAAAAGTCGAAGCTAAAGGTGGGGGGGGTTGCGTTTGAATGGTGCCATCGGGTAACAAACGTACTTGTGGGTTAACACTCATGTTAATGGGGTTAGCCCAAGTACCAGTAGGCTTTGAAACAAATGCCGCATTATCATACTGCTCAGGCGCTAAAACATTGAGTGCGACCTGATGAATGATTTCGACCTTGTGTCGCAAAGGGGCCAGCATTAAAATCATTAATACTGTCACCATGGCGGCTACCCCTAAATAGGCACCCGCTATAGTAATCATTTCAGATAATCGCGCGTACCATGTAGGCCAAGCGGTCAACCTCGTCGTTAATAATTGATCCATACCCTTAATTTAAAACAAATTCAGGAAAAATGCCGTGCATTACAAAGATTTAAGAGATTTCATTGGCCAATTAGAACAAAACAATCAATTGCGCCGCATTGAAACACCCGTTCATACCGAGCTTGAAATCACTGAGATTTCACAGCGCGTTCTGCACCAAGCAGGCCCCGCGCTTTTATTTAACCATGTCACGCATCAGAACCAAGCCAGCACCATACCGGTATTGGCAAATTTGTTTGGTACCCCAGAGCGCGTCGCGCTAGGTATGGGTGCCCCTAATGTGGCTGCCTTGCGAGATATTGGCGAACTACTCGCCTCTTTGCGCGAACCTGAAGCACCAAAAGGCTTTAAAGATGCTCTAGCAAAAGTAGCCATGCTAAAGACAGCTTTGTGGGATATGAGCCCCAAAGTGATTCGCGGTGCGGCCTGCCAAGAAATCGTCTGGGAAGGCAATGATGTTGATTTGTCGCGCTTGCCGATACAAACGTGTTGGCCAGGTGACATCGCTCCACTATTAACGTGGGGCTTAGTTATTACCCGCGGCCCCAATGCAAAACGACAAAACCTAGGCATTTATCGACAGCAGGTAATCGGTCGTAACAAACTCATTATGCGGTGGTTATCGCATCGTGGTGGTGCGCTTGATTTTAGAGACCATGCCTTAGCTCACCCCAACACACCCTTTCCCATTGCTGTCGCGTTAGGGGCTGACCCCGCGACGACCTTAGGTGCTGTGACCCCTGTGCCAGACAGCCTATCTGAATATCAATTTGCTGGGTTATTGCGCGGTGGCCGCACTGAGGTCACACAAGCGATTGGCAGCAGTCTGCAGGTACCCGCAACGGCTGAAATGGTGCTTGAAGGTCATCTTCTGCCGCGCAGTGACCCACGTGCTTTAACCCCAAACAGCCCTGCAGGTGCACCCGCTATGCCCCCTGGTGATTATGAAATGGGGCTTGAAGGCCCCTACGGTGATCACACAGGTTATTACAACGAACAAGATTGGTTTCCAGTTTTTACCGTTGATCGCATAACAATGCGACGTAACCCCATTTATCACACCACCTATACAGGCAAACCCCCTGATGAGCCTGCGGTTCTGGGCGTCGCTTTAAATGAAGTATTTGTGCCGATATTACGCCGTCAACTGCCCGAAATTGTTGATTTCTATTTGCCCCCTGAAGGGTGCAGCTACCGTATGGCGGTGGTGTCGATTCGCAAGCAGTACCCAGGTCACGCTAAGCGCGTAATGTTTGGGTTATGGAGCATTTTGCGACAGTTTATGTACACCAAATTTATTGTGGTGGTTGACGCAGACATTGACCCGCGTCAATGGAAAGAAGTTATTTGGGCCATCACTACTCGAATGGATCCTGTACGCGACACCGTTCTAGTCGACAATACCCCCATTGATTACCTAGACTTTGCGTCGCCGGTTTCAGGTTTGGGCGGAAAAATGGGGCTTGATGCGACCAACAAATGGCCCGGTGAAACACAGCGTGAATGGGGTACACCCATCGAGATGACGCCCGCAGTGAAAGCACGGGTTGACAGTATTTGGCAATCTTTGGGGCTTTAAACGTGTATTTATTTAAGCGCTTGGGCTATCGGGTCTGCGCCACAGCAAATAGATAAAAAAGGGTGCGCCCACCAACGAGGTGATCACACCAACTGGCAACTCTGCCGGTTGGACGATAACTCGACACAGTATATCGGCCAGTAAAACCGCCGTTGCCCCCAAACAGGCAGCAGCAGGCAATAAACCGCGATGATCAGTGCCCATACGCAACCTTAAAATATTGGGCACAACCAGACCGACAAAACTAATGACCCCTGTTAAAGCAACCACAGGTGCGACTAGCAACGCTGTCATCACAATCAATTGTGTACGGAACCGATCAACATGAAGCCCGACATGACGCGCTTGATGCGAACCCAACAATAAAACATTGAGCGATTGGGCTTGACGTTGTAACCCAACCAAAATCAACAGTACTAAAAAACCCACGGCTAAGACGGGTTCTAGCTGTGCGCGAGCGAGACTGCCGAGTGACCAAAAAACAATGCTGCGTAAGGTCTGATCATCGCTTAGACTCATTAATAAGCTAACCAAACTAATAACTAAGGCATTTATCGCAACACCTGCCAGCAATAACTGCGATGGCATGGCGTTGCGTTGAGCAACCCACCAAGCTAACCACGACGCAACCAAAGCACCAAACCACGCCGACAAACTGGTTACAGCAAAACCATTAAAACCCAACCAAAGTGCGATGACGGCACCCATTGAGGCACCTGCTGACACGCCCACTAAACCTGGCTCGGCCAAAGGGTTACGAAACAAGGTTTGCATCACAACCCCACCCACTGCTAGCGCTGCGCCTGCAATCATGGCCAACAGGGTACGGGGTAAACGTAACTCAAAAATAATAATGGCTGAATAGGAAGTCGGAGAGTCAGTGCGGCTAAAAACATTGAAAAATTTATCGACTGATAATGAAGCGGCGCCCACAAACAAACTAGCAATCGCCAAAAAACAAAGCGCCAACATGGCGCTTACTAAAACACGTTGTCGTTGGCGCTTAGCGCTGAGACTGATCACGGGTGACGGCACGAAGTACAGAACGCCAAGCACCTATAGAACCCAGCACTAAACCTGCAATACGTAATAAGCGTGATTTGCGACCTAATAATAGCGACGATAGACTGGCTGCCACATAGGGATATTCACTTAGTAAATTAGCGCCGCGATTTAAAAAACTAGCCGGTTGAGCTAACGAAGAGCCAGACAGCCAATGACCCACAATCGTCGAGGGCCGACATGCATCAACAAGGCGATAAGCTGATTGCGACACGCTATCGCGATCAAGGGCGGCCTGCAACCTTAAACGTTCAATGCGAATGGTTCGATCAATCGTGCGAGGGGTAAGGTTATCGTTCATCGGTTTTTGTCGGCGTGACTGAAGAGGATGAATTTGGTTTTAAACTTGATTCAGTCTCGACATCTGGCGATGCAGACTGAACCATGCTGGCAAACAATTGCGCGTCGCGCTTCAGTTCATCAAGTGTCGCAGTAAAAGCGTGCTGGTAACTCGACACGCTTGACTTGACACGCATCAACATGATCAGGCCAATCAGGCCATAACCCAGCCCGAGTAGGCCCAATGCCCATAAACGGTAAGGCGTTTCCCAAAAAAAAGCGACAAACAAAATCGTTAAAACGACTGCGCTAAGCAACAAAAAAATTGCTGCGATAGCAGCCTGCGTAAATAAACGCAAACCACGATCTTTTTCTTGAGCCAGTTCAAAACCAAAAAGCTCAACTCGGTTTTGAGTAAGCTTTATCAACGCTGCAAAAAGCGCCGAGGCAGACTGACGTAACGTCATGTCGTTTGTCTAGTTTTCTGGTTTTCTGGTTTATTAACGGCGTGAAATTAAAACACCTAACAATAAACCCACCACGCCAGCAACAGTGACTGCTTGCCATGGGTTATCGTGAACGTAATCGTCAGTAGCACGCACAGCGCGACTACCCTGTTCAAGCATGGCGTCTTGCGCATCATGCAACGTTTCGCGCGTGTTACGCAAAGAAGTCATCGCACGTTCGCGTAACTCAGTTGCTTGCTCGCCTGAAGCGTTTGCTGCATCACGCAGTAAGCTTTCGACATGATCAAGCGTAGACTTAACCGAATGTATTAATTTGCTTTGAGTTTCGGCTGGAACTTGGGTAGATTCTTGATTACGCATAATAAACTCCTTTCATTAAATAACATTTAACATTTAACATTTATGTATATTAGCAGTAGTTAAAGATTAGCATAAACCCTTAATTTTTAATCAGCCAGGCAATCACAGCATTTTCAAATTCTCTTGCTCTGTAAGCCTGATCATCATTGACCATGCTCACCATAATGTAGCGTTTTCCTGAATTACCCAGCACATAGCCAGCAGCTGCCCTCACGTCTCGCAATGCACCTGTTTTCATATGCGCTCTTAAACGCGTTTCAGGTGATTTAAGTCGGTTTCGCATGGTGCCATCATTTCCCAACAACGCCAATGAAGACAAATATTCAGGCATGACGGGGGAATCCCAGGCGCGTTGCATCATGGTGGCTAGACCATTGGCAGAAATCGCTGTGTCGCGTGCAAGACCTGAGCCATTTTCAATGGCAAGCCCCATGACATCGACCCCTTGTTTTTGTAATTGTTGAGTGACCCACTGAGCACTACCGTCGACCGTTGCGGGTCTTTGACCCGCTTCAGCACCCATTGTGAGAAGCAACACCCTTGTCATCACATTATTACTACTCTTGTTAATAAAACGAATCACCTCAGAAAGTGGCCGCGAGTCATGTGCCGCAATGGGAACTGCAGTGGGGGGAATCGCACCGCTGATGACTTGCCCTGTCATCTCGCCCCCCACTTCTTTCCACATACTACGCAGTACGCGCGCAGCGAATTCTTCTTGGGTAAAGGCCAAACGATAGATATCAAACTCACCGCAAGCACCTTGGGCTTTACCGTTAATTCGAAACCGCGTTTCGTTATTCATTGTGATCATGTCGGCGCCAACTTGGGGGCTGGTTGAGCACTTGCCGGGTAGCCACTGAACTTTACTGTCAACATCAATTTCGGCGACCGGTGGGTCAACAAATGCGCGCCATTTATCTGTTTGTAAGTCTGGGCTGAGCACCACACGAACCGCACCAAACCCCACCATGAACACATCAGGGCTGGCGTTGTAGGGCCGGTCACCTTTGCCATCAAACGCCGACGGGTCAATGGCTACGTCAGCAAAACGGGAACGATCAACCACAATATCTGAAATTTGCTTGATGCCACGCAGTCGAAGTTCACGCATTAAACGCCATAGATCTTCAAGCAAAAAAAGTGGGTCACCTGACGGGCGCAAATACACGGGACCATTTAGCACACCCTGCTCATTAATTTTAGAATTGGCGTCAATCAAAAATGCCGTATTCCAAACATAATTAGGGCCTAAATTCGATATCGCTGCCCAAGTTGTCACCAATTTCATGACTGAGGCTGGGTTTCGCGGCTGATTAGGTGCCTGTTCAAACAAACGGCTACCATTAACGTCTTGAACAACTAATGATAAGGTGCTGCTTGGTAAGCCCGTTGCAGCCCAAGCCTTGGCCAATTCTGGTGGTAATGCAGCCATAGCTGGCGCTTTATCTGCTGGCTGTGGTCGGGGTTTTGTTTGTGGCACAGCACGTGGTTTTTGTGTTGTACCCGTGGTGGTGGCATAGCTATTTGAATGGCTCAATGAAAGTGCGCCAACACAGGCTGCACTGAGCAGGTAAAAGCCAAATCGTTTCATAAGCACCAAACCGCTGTTCTTTTTAAATTTAAACAATGCAGATGTAAAACTTACATTAACACTGCGATAGAACCGAGCATTCATAATTACCTTTCGTTAATGTAAGCGTGAGTAATCGCTTAGATTCTTAAATTGTTAAGTTGTTAAATTGTTTTTAATTTAAATGAGCACATAAACATACGTTAAGCATAACGAATATAAATGGCTTTACATACAAAAAGCCCTCTAACCGCATAAAATACGAAACTCAAAACCATTTCATTCAAAACACTTTTATTGATTTTACCTATTTTGAACCTAACCACCGCACCACTTAACTTGAACGATTTTGATTACGTTTTACCTGTAGAACTTATCGCTCAGTTCCCACAAGTTACCCGCAGCGCCAGCCGACTGCTTCATGTTAATCAAAATGGGCAACTTGTTGACAAATCGTTTGTTGATTTAATTGATTTGTTAAACCCAAACGACTTGTTGGTTTTTAATAATACGCGTGTCATTAAAGCCCGCCTTTATGGCCACAAAGCCACTGGCGGTGCCATTGAAGTTTTAATTGAACGCGTTACCGGTTTGAATACGGCCTTAGCTCACATTAAGGCCAGTAAATCGCCCCCTGTTGGCACCAAATTGGTTTTGGCCCATGCTGCTGCTGTTCGTGTCATGGGGCGTTTGGCTGATTTATATGATTTGTCGTTTGAGCAACCTGTATTAGACGTCTTAGATCAATACGGCGAAGTGCCCTTGCCCCCTTACATTCAGCACTCTGCTGACGACACAGACGCGCAGCGATATCAAACCGTGTACGCCAAAGTGCCTGGCGCGGTTGCAGCACCGACAGCAGGGTTACATTTTGACGAACTCATGTTGGCGCAGTTGCAAGCGCGTGGGGTTCAAAGCTGTTTTGTCACCTTACATGTTGGCGCGGGTACCTTTCAACCCGTACGCGACAACGATCTTTCTAAACATGTTATGCATAGCGAGTGGTTTACGCTTCCTCCTGAAACAGTCGAGGCCGTCAAAAGAACCCGCCAATTAGGTGGGCGTGTGGTCGCTGTAGGCACCACCAGTGTTCGTGCACTAGAATCTTCTGCCAAAGCCCATGGGGGCATTTTGACTGCTTGTAGCGGTGATACACAACTTTTTATTCAGCCCGGTTTTGACTGGCAAGTGGTTGATGCCATGGTGACAAACTTTCACTTGCCGCAATCAACTTTACTCATGTTAGTGTCAGCTTTTATCGGGCTAGACACCATGAAAGCCGCTTACACGCATGCGATTGAACAACGTTATCGTTTTTTTAGCTATGGTGATGCCATGTTTTTAGAAAAAAGGCCTCAGCCATGAAATTTGAAGTACTCGCACAACAAGGCCATGCCCGTCGAGGTCAATTAACCTTAAACCATGGTGTTGTGAACACCCCTGTTTTTATGCCCGTCGGCACTTACGGCAGTGTTAAGGCCATGTTGCCCCATGAGCTTGAAGAAATTGGCGCCCAAATTGTACTGGGCAACACCTTTCATCTTTGGTTGCGCCCTGGCACATCAGTCATTGAAAATCACGATGGTTTGCATGGTTTTATGGGCTGGCAAAAACCCATTTTGACTGACTCCGGTGGGTTTCAAGTTTTTAGTCTTCAAGGCATGCGCAAAATAACCGAAGAAGGCGTCACATTCGCTTCGCCAATTAATGGTGACAGACTATTTTTAACGCCCGAAGAGTCGATGCGAATTCAAACTGCCTTAAATTCCGACATTGTGATGGTATTTGACGAATGCACACCGTTTGAGATCAAAGGTCGCCCCGCTACCCGCGATGAAGCGTCTACATCAATGCAGATGTCATTGCGTTGGGCTAAACGGTCAAAGCAAGCTTTTAACGCATTACAAAACCAAAACACTTTATTTGGCATCGTACAAGGCGGCATGTTTGAAGATTTGCGCGATGAGTCATTAGCTGGTTTAGTTGATATCGGTTTTCATGGCTACGCAATTGGCGGGCTATCAGTCGGTGAGCCCAAAGCCGATATGAATCGCATTTTGGCTCATTTAGGCCCTAAAATGCCTGCAAATGCACCGCGCTATTTAATGGGTGTTGGTACACCTGAAGACTTGGTGAATGGGGTCAGTCATGGCGTAGATATGTTTGACTGCGTCATGCCAACTCGCAATGCGCGTAACGGTTGGCTTTTCACCCGAAATGGTGACATTAAAATTCGTAATGCCCAATACCGAGACGATAAACGCCCACTCGATATGACTTGTCATTGCCATACCTGCAAGCACTTTTCACGGGCTTATTTGCACCACTTACAGCGTGCTAACGAAATCACGGGTGCCCGATTGAATACGCTTCATAATCTCTATTTCTACCAAACCATCATGGCTGAAATGCGTGATGCAATTGAAAAAGGCACTTTTGACAATTGGCGGCAAACGTTTTTAAGTCAACGTTCAGCCAAATCGCTACAATGATGTCTTACCCCCCCTTAATACACAAAGGAGACCTTAATGTCTGCAATTGAAGTGATCGGCCCCGTTCTTGCACAAGTAGGTGGTTTTGACACCAGTTCTATCGTTGGTTTTATGCCAATTATTTTAATGTTCGTCATCTTGTATTTTTTGATGATTCGTCCACAAATGAAACGTCAAAAAGAACACAAAGCACTCGTAGCGGGCTTAGCTAAAGGTGATGAAATTATTTTAGGTTCAGGCATGTTGGGTAAAGTCAATCGTGTCACCGACGTATACATCGAGGTCGAAGTCAGTTCATTGGCCGACAAACCCGTTGAAGTTTTAGTTCAGCGCGCTTCAGTCCAAATGGTCTTACCAAAGGGCACGATCAGAGGCATTTAATTGCCTTTGCTCCACCGCCGGCCTTAACGTTAAGCGCCGGCGTTTTATCTTTTATCAAAGGCGCTTGCGCTCATGAATCGTTACCCGCTTTGGAAATACATCGTCGTTTTGGTTGCGTTGGTGCTTGGCTCTCTCTACACCCTGCCTAACTTCTTTGGTGAGTCGCCTGCAGTGCAGGTCTCAAGCGCTAAAGTCACACTCAAAATTGAGCCAGCTATGCTTGATCGAGTTGCCGCTATTTTGAAGCAGGCGAATATTGAATCAACAGCCTCTAATTTTGAAACCAATGGCCCGGTCGGTACGATTAGGTTTCGTTTTAAAACCACTGATCAACAGATTGTTGCGCGTGATGTGATTGAAAAAGCGCTTAACCCCGACCCCAACAACCCGTCTTATACCGTTGCATTAAACCTATTACCAGCTTCACCCGCTTGGCTTAGTGCACTGGGCGCTAACCCCATGTACTTGGGTCTTGATTTGCGTGGTGGTGTACATTTTTTACTTGAAGTCGACATGAAAGGGGCGTTGACATCACGTTATGACGCAATGATCACCGATTTCAGTGCTGCACTCAGAGGCCAAAACGTTACCTCTGACCGCATTGAACGCGTTGGTAATAGTGTTGTACTCAAATTTAGCGACGACGCTAAAAGAAAGACGGCTCTGAGTACTTTACGCAAGCGCTTCGTTGATTTGCAGTGGCAACAAACCGCACCTGAAGCAGGCAGCTGGCCGCTGATAGCCACATTATCTGAACCGGCCGTGAATGCGGTTCAAGCCAACGCCATCAAACAAAATATTGTCACCCTTCACAACCGAATTAATGAACTCGGTGTGGCTGAACCCATTATTCAACAGCAAGGTGCCAATCGTATTGTGGTGCAGTTACCTGGCGTTCAAGACGTCGCCAAAGCCAAAGATATTTTGGGTCGCACCGCAACCCTTGAAGTTCGCTTAGTTGACGATTCGCCCGCTGCTGCTGCCGCATTGGCAGCAGGCACCACCCCTTTTGGGCTTGAGCGCTATCAAGAACGCGACGGTCGCCCCTTATTGCTGCGTCGTCAAGTAATCTTAACGGGTGAAAACCTACAAGATGCGCAAGCCGGTCGAGATTCACAAAACCAACAACCCGCTGTTCACCTTACTTTAGATAGTAAAGGGGCCCGCATTTTCCGTGACATCACGCGTGACAACATTGGCAAACGTATGGCCATTTTGTTATTTGAAAAAGGGCGTGGTGAGGTTGTTACTGCACCCGTCATTCGAAGCGAAATTCCTGGCGGGCAAGTACAAATATCAGGCAGCATGACCGCAGAAGAAGCCGCAGATACCGCCCTACTTTTGCGCGCAGGTTCCCTAGCGGCCCCAATGGAAATTATTGAAGAGCGAACGATTGGCCCTAGCCTTGGCGCTGAAAATATTGCTAAAGGTTTCAATGCAACGTTATGGGGTTTTGTTGCCGTAGCGGTATTTATGATTGTTTATTACCGGTTGTTTGGTTTGTTTTCTGCCATCGGTTTATCGTTTAACGTGTTGTTGTTATTGGCACTATTGTCATTACTTCAAGCCACGCTTACCTTACCAGGCATTGCGGCCATCGCCTTAGCGCTGGGTATGGCGATTGATGCCAACGTACTGATTAACGAACGTATTCGCGAAGAGTTACGCAACGGTGAGCCCCCGCAACGTGCCATTCAACTCGGTTTTGACCGCGCCTGGAGCACCATTCTTGACTCAAATCTCACCACTTTAATCGTTGGCGTTGCGCTACTCATTTTTGGCTCTGGGCCTGTTCGCGGTTTTGCTGTGGTGCACTGTTTGGGCATTCTGACCTCAATGTTTTCTGCCGTTGTTGGGGTTCGAGCCTTAGTCAATTTGACCCATGGAAACCGTAAAAAAATATTAGGCCTGTCAATTGGCACGGTCTGGAAGGCAAAGGACTAATCATGGAACTTTTTCGCATTAGGCGCACGATTCCATTTATGCGCCACGCCATAGCGCTAAATTTAATCAGCTTCATCACGTTTATCGCTGCCGTCGTATTTATTGCTTTGCGTGGTTTTAATTTGTCGATTGAGTTCACCGGTGGCACCGTCATGGAACTCACCTACCAAGAAGCCGTCCCGCTCGTTGAAATTAGACAAGTCATTTCAAGCTTAGGCTATACCGATTTTCAAGTACAAAACTTTGGTACATCGCGCGATGTGATGATACGTCTTCCACTTTTACCCGGCATGTCATCTGCCAATCAAAGCGCAACCGTAATCGCTGCTTTGCAAACTGCCAATCAAGCCCCTCAATTACGCCGAGTTGAATTTGTCGGCCCACAAGTTGGCCGTGAACTAATTGAAAATGGTTTATTGGCCTTGCTTTTTGTGATTTTGGGTATTGTGGCCTACCTCGCGGTGCGATTTGAGTGGAAATTCGCCGTCGCCGGGGTGATCGCCAACTTACATGACGTGGTCATTATTCTAGGTTTTTTTGCTTTTTTCCAGTGGGAATTTTCACTTTCGGTACTCGCCGGTGTTCTCGCCGTTCTGGGCTATTCCGTTAACGAATCTGTCGTCATCATGGACCGAATTCGTGAAACGTTTCGTAAAGAACGAACGGCTACCGTTCAAAACGTGATTGATGACGCCATCACACAAACCATTTCACGCACAATCATCACGCATGGTTCGACCCAGATTATGGTGCTAGCCATGTTGATTTTTGGTGGCCCCACTTTGCACTATTTTGCTTTGGCGCTCACAATCGGTATTTGGTTCGGCATTTACTCATCAGTTTTTGTGGCTGCCGCGATTGCAATGTGGTTAGGCGTTAAACGTGAAGACTTGGTTAAGCCAATCAAAAAAGACGATACCGTTGAAGAGATCTACACGGAATAAACTCATTAACAAATTTTAACCACGCGTTTAACACTCGCCCCCGGTATCAACAACCGTTTCGGCCTTTACCTATGACAACAACTTCTAAAGTGTTCATTCGTACCTTTGGGTGCCAAATGAACGAATACGACTCTGAAAAAATGCTTGACGTATTGGGTGCGCACAACCCTGTCGAGCTGACGCAAAACCCTGATGAAGCCGACGTCATTTTGTTCAACACCTGTTCGGTGCGTGAAAAAGCACAAGAAAAGGTTTTTTCAGATTTAGGGCGCGTCAAAGAACTTAAGCTTAAAAACCCCAACCTCATTATTGGTGTGGGTGGTTGTGTGGCGAGCCAAGAAGGTGCCACCATTGTTAAACGCGCGCCTTATGTTGATGTAGTATTTGGCCCGCAAACCTTACACAGATTACCAGAGTTGATTGAAAAGCGCCGCCGCTTAAATACGCCTCAGGTTGACATTAGTTTTCCTGAAATCGAAAAATTTGACGCGCTGCCGCCCCCGCGCAAACAAGGTGCGAGCGCCTTTGTGTCAATCATGGAAGGGTGTAGCAAGTATTGTAGTTTTTGCGTAGTGCCCTACACCCGCGGTGAAGAAACCTCGCGTCCTTTTGAAGACGTCTTAACAGAAATTGCTGACTTAGCAGACCAAGGCGTTAAAGAAGTCACGCTATTGGGGCAAAACGTAAACGCCTACTTGGGTAAGATGGGTCAAGGTGACAACATCGCTGATTTTGCTATGTTGCTTGAATACGTGCATGATTTACCCGGTATTGAGCGCATTCGCTACACCACGTCTCACCCTAAAGAAATGACACAACGGCTTATCGATGCGTATGCCAAGCTACCCAAACTGGTTTCATTTCTACACCTACCGGTTCAAGCGGGTAGCGACCGCATTCTAGCCGCCATGAAGCGCGGTTACACAACCCTTGAATTCAAATCAATAATTAAACGCATACGTCAGGCCAGACCAGGGTTAACAGTAGCGTCTGATTTTATTGTGGGTTTTCCCGGCGAAACAGAAGCTGATTTCTTGAAAACACTGGCTTTAATTGAAGACGTGCAATTCGACACCGCTTATTCATTTGTGTACTCACGCCGGCCGGGAACGCCTGCAGCCGATTTAGTTGATGACACCCCACAAACAGTTAAGCTTGAACGCTTGCAGCGCTTGCAGGCTCTCATTAACAAACAGGCTGCAGAGGTTGCACACACCATGGTGGGTACAACTCAACGTATTTTGGTTGAAGGGCACGCCAAACGTGACGCCACAGAGCTGATGGGTCGCACTGAAAATAATCGTGCAGTCAATTTTATTGGCCACGAACGCTTAATCGGTCATATGATTGATGTCACTATTACTGAAGCCCGAGCCAACACGTTTAGGGCTGAGGTCATGAGCATCACCGAACCAAATTAATTAATCAATTAATCAATTAATCCGTCAGTCAATGAGTCAACACATTACGAATTAATGGCCACTGCTAAAACTAAAACTCCCCATCGGCAACGCGTTGAACTGTCGGGTGACTCAACTCACTTAGCAAACTTGTGTGGGCCGTTAGACGAAAATATTCGACAAATCGCCCAAGCGCTTAATGTCACCATTGCGCATCGTGGCAGTCATTTTGAAATTAAGGGTGCTCAAGCTGAAACCGCTATGGCGCTGCTATTGCGGTTTCATCAGCAATCGCGCCACGCCCCGTTATCGATTGAATCAGTTCAACTTGGCATTGTTGAAAAGCGCTCTGAACCTTTAGTGCCAAGTCCTGACAGCCCTGCAGTGGCAACCCTGCACGACGGTGCTTTGTTACGTACGCGGCGCAGTGATCTCAAACCGCGCACCCCGCGTCAAGCTGAATACATTGACAACATACTCAAGCATGACATTACCTTTGGTACCGGCCCGGCTGGTACGGGCAAAACATGGCTTGCGGTGGCGTGTGCAATTGACGCACTAGAGCGCGATGTGGTTCAACGCATCATTTTGACTCGCCCAGCGGTTGAAGCCGGTGAACGTTTAGGTTTTTTACCCGGCGATTTGGCTCAAAAAGTTGACCCCTACTTGCGCCCATTAAACGATGCACTGTATGACTTGATGGGGTTTGAAAAAGTACAAAAACTTTTTGAAAAACAAACCATTGAAATTGCTCCGCTTGCTTATATGCGCGGTCGCACTTTGAACAATGCTTTCATCATTCTTGATGAAGCGCAAAACACCACCCCCGAGCAAATGAAAATGTTTCTCACGCGCATTGGGTTTGGTAGCAAGGCAGTAATTACAGGCGACCCATCACAAGTTGATTTACCCAAAAGCCAACCCAGCGGCTTAAAGAATGCCTTGGGCGTCTTGCACGAGGTGCAGGGTATTGCCATGACCGCTTTCACCAGTCGTGACGTGGTGCGTCACCCCTTGGTCGCTCGCATAGTCGAAGCCTATGAAAAAGCCCAATAAAACTGAACGGCTCCCGCTCGCCGCACAAACCGCAGTACAAACCGCCATAAAACCCACTTTACAGTTAAGCATTCAGTTTGTTGTACCGGCTCAAAATTTAACGCGTCAGCGCATCAGAAGTTGGGTTAAACGTGCATTGAATAATGCTTGGCAAGTTTATGCACTTGAGGCGCAGGGCTTACGCGTTAATTTGCGATTTGTTGATCAAGTTGAAGGGCAAGCCATCAATACCCAATATAGGCAAAAACCCAAAGCCACCAACGTATTAACCTTCGCTTATGGCCTACAAGAAGACGGCATGTTGATAGCAGATGTACTCATTTGCGTACCGGTTTTAACGCAAGAGGCAAAAGAACAAAACAAAACGTTTGATCACCATGCTGCGCATTTAATTGTGCACGGCACCCTACATGCGCTAGGCTTTGATCATGTAGATGATGATCAAGCGCAAGAGATGGAATCTTTAGAAGCAACCATACTGAGTGAAATGAAGATCGCAGACCCCTATGCGGCCTAGGGAAACTCTGAAAAAGTCCCCGAATTCAGAGAACTCGGGACGCGGTTAATTGTCTGATTAGTATCGCAAATTTTTCGATCACGATCATGCCCCAATTGAGCTTTTCTGATATTGAATTCGATGCCAAGCGTAAGCAAACGCGG
>CAMCYB010000029.1 GCA_945883615.1 Bordetella parapertussis
AGAGGGTATTAAGCGCAGGATCGTTTTTTTGCCTTTGACCCAGAGGGTGTGGCCCGCATTGTGGCCGCCCTGAAAGCGAACAACACCCTGAACCGATTCAGCCAACCAATCAACAATTTTGCCCTTGCCCTCATCGCCCCACTGAGTGCCTATTACTACAACATTTTGACTCATTATTTTATGTCTTAAGTTATGTGGAAAGGACGTTTTGAACGACCCATTGACGATCAACCTGAACAATTTGTCGGTCGAACAAAAAAGCATCATGCGGTGGTTTCTCTTCAGAAAACAACTGTACGACAATTTCACCAGATTCACGCAATTCGTTCACCAATTTTTTCAAATCGACTGACTGATCATTGGGTGCAAAAACGGCCTTAGGTTTTGATGTATGCCAAAGATCTTTGGCAATTTTACGCAAATCTAAACTGAAACCAGCGGCGGAACGGATGCGGCCAAAGGTTTGACTTACATTATCATAACGCCCACCTTGAACCAAGACGTCATGCCAACCATCGGCATAAATTGAGAAAGTCACCCCAGAGTGGTAGCCGTAGGCACCCACATCAGATAGGTCAATACTGACAGGCGAGTTACCCAAGGACTCAATGAGAGAACGAAGTGATTCAATTGCGCGGGTTACACCCGGCAATTTAGGCAAAAGTGCTTGAGCACGATTCAACACCTGCAAATCACCATAAGATTTAGATAAAACCTCAAGTGCTTCAACTGTTACCGCTTTTAAAGCAAAAGGACCAAACCTGAGATCAGCCAAGCCCGGTAAGTCTTTGTCTCGTAACAACGACATAATGTCATCGGCCCGCGCGATAGCCTGAGCATCTGAATCAATAATAGTGCGCACTAAACCAGCGTGACACAACACCAAAGCAGGTTGATGAATACCCGCCAAAGCCACACACTCAAGTGCAAGGCGAATAATATCTAAATCAGCCTCAAGACCAGCGTGACCATAAATTTCAGCCCCAATTTGCAACAACTCGCGGTTTGCTATCAAACCTGCTGGACGAGCATGCAAAACAGGCCCACAGTAACAGAGCCGAACAATGCCAGGCCGATTTAAAATATGAGCGTCAATGCGAGTAACTTGTGGCGTCATGTCAGCTCGAACGCCGAGTGTTCGACCAGATAGTTGGTCAACCAATTTAAATGTGCGCAAGCGCAAGTCTTGGCCTGCATTGGGTAGCAACGACTCAAGGTACTCAACCAACGGAGGCAGCACAAGCTCAAAGCCACGGCCTTTAAAGAGGTCGAGCATACATCGGCGTAACGATTCAATTTGCAACGCCTCAGCTGGCAAAACATCTGCCAAATTTTCCGGCAAAAGCCAGTTGCCTTTCATATTTAATCACTTGAATAATGAAAAAAAACGGCTTGGGGCGTAAGCCCGGCAAGCCGCCGTATAAATAAAAACTTACTCCAAAGTATAGCGCGTCAAAGAGCTTTAAGTGAGCACGCTAAACTGAAAATCACTTGACATCAGGAGACTTTAAGTATTTAAAGAAGTCAGAACTGGGATCAACCACCATAGTGTTGCCCGCTTGACCAAATGCTGCCTTGTAGCCCTCTAAGCTTTTGTAAAAACTATAGAACTCAGCATCTGCACCATACGCAGAAGCGTAAAGCTGTGCTGCAGAGGCATCGCCCTCACCCATAACGGCTTGCGCTTTACCATATGCTTCAGCCAAAATCTGTTGTCTCTGACGATCTGCCGCAGCGCGAATCTTTTCGCCTTCGGCTGAACCGATCGAGCGTAATTCGTTGGCAGCACGAATACGTTCAGATTCCATACGCCGATAAACTGATTCAGCAATTTCAGGGGCAAATTCAATGCGTTTTAACCGAACGTCAACAATATCAACGCCTAAGGGCTTAGCACGCTCACCCACTTTTGTTAACACTTCTGCCATGATGATGTCACGCTCTAAAGCCACCACGTCTTTAACGGTGCGAATGTTAACAGAGGCATTCAATGCATCGCGAATTTGAGCCTGCAAACGCTCCCCTGCAGCACGCTCATTACCACCGAAAGTAACATAATATAAGCGTGGGTCTGAAATGCGCCACTTTACAAAAGAATCAATCAACAGATTCTTTTTCTCTGACGTTTGAATACGCTCAGCCTCTTGCACATCGATCGTTAAAAGGCGACGGTCAAGAAACACCACATTTTGAAAAGGCGGCGGTAATTTAAAATACAAACCAGGTTCTGTGATCACGCGCCTGACTTCACCCAAGGCGAAAACCATAGCAAAGTCTCGTTCACGAACAATAAACATCGTGGTTGAAAGTGTGCCTATAAGCAACGCGATAGCAACCAAAACGCCAATAATACGATTACTCATTTAGTTCTCCTTAGCGTGCCGTACGATCGCGAGATAAAGCATTTGACCCATTATTTTGTTGCAGGGTCGGCCTTAATGGCGAAGTGTTCAGCGCGTTATTAATGCCACCATCATTAGACATACCCGTGGTATTTTTTGCACCCGTGGTGTTAGACGCCCCATTCATGCTTGAAGTATTACCACTATTGCTTTGAGATGTTTGTTGCATAATTTTGTCGATTGGTAAATACAACATATTGTTGCTGCTGCTGGTATCAACAAAAATCTTACTGGCTTGGGTGTACATTTGTTGCATTGTTTCGAGATACATACGCTCACGTAAAACAACAGGTGCTTGCTTATATACAGTTAAAACACTACTGAAACGTGCGGTATCACCCGTTGCATCGCCGATTACCTTAGCGCGATAACCTTCTGCTTGCTCAGCCATACGTGAAGCTTGACCACGTGCTAACGGAACAACCTGGTTAGCATAAGCCTGGCCTTCGTTGATTTGACGCTCTTGATCTTGACCTGCCTTAATGGCATCATCAAAAGCAGCTTGTACTTGCTCGGGCGGCTGTACGTTTTGAATGGCCACGCTACTAACCAAAATACCTGTTTGGTAACGATCAAGAATTTTCTGCATGAGTTTTTCAACTTCAGAGGCAACTAATGTACGACCCTCGTATAAGATGAAGTCCATTTTGCGGCCACCGACAATTTCACGCATTGCCGTTTGTGCTGCTTGCTGAACCGACTCATCAGGATCACGCGTTTTAAATAAATAGTCAGGCGCACCGTCGGCTTTCACACGATACTGAACCACAAACTGAACATCAACAATGTTTTCATCTTCTGTGAGCATCAAGGCTTCGGGGGCAACCTTACTGCGAGCATTCCCCCTAAAACCGATTTCAAAGGTTCTGAGCTGTGACACGTTGACTAATTCGTCTTGCTGAAAAGGGAACGGCATACGCCATTGAAAACCAGCTTGGGATGTGCTTTTATACTTACCAAATTGAGTGATGACACCCACTTGACCCTCTTGCACAATAAAAAAACCACTGGCTAGCCAAATCAATAAAGCGGCTGCGACAACAACACCGAAACCAACCTTAGTTTGTTTAGGGGTAACACCGCCACCAAAACCACTGCCACCGCCAGAATTAGGTGGGTTTGGCCGGCCACCACCGCGCCGCCCCCCGAATAAGTTATTTAGGCGTTTATTAAAATCGCGCCAAACTTGATCTAGGTCTGGGGGGCCGCCCGAATTAGGACGACGAGGGGGTTGTTGATCATTTTTTTGATCGCTAGAGCCACGACCCCAACCGGGGTCATTTAAATTAAACATTTTATGGAGAAATCGCATGGGTTCCTACCGTTGAGGCATACTCGGATATCGTTTGACGTAATAAATCTAAGCCTAGACGCTCGCGCGCACTAACAGAGACCTTAGTAATCGTACCATGGCTATCGCGCTCAATTCTTGGGTCAAGAGCAAGGGTATCAATTTTGTTATAAACGCGAATCTGTGGTACCGACCCCGCCCCAATTTCGTTAAGCACGCGATCAACCTCACTGATTTGCTCGTCTCGCTGTGGGCTGGCAGCATCAACAACGTGCAGAATCAAATCGGCGTGCACGGCCTCGTCTAGTGTTGCTTGAAAAGCGGCTATAACGGTATGAGGTAAATCGCGAATAAAACCGACTGTATCTGACAACACAATTTGCCCCGCACCTTCAACCCAAAGTCGCCTTGTGGTGGTGTCAAGCGTCGCAAAAAGTTGGTCAGCGGCGTACGCATCAGACTGGGTTAAAGCATTAAATAGGGTCGACTTACCGGCGTTGGTATAGCCCACGAGCGACACAGATAATGTTGTACCCCTCGCTCGTGCGCGGCGTTGGGTGTGTCGCTGACGCTGTAATTTTGCTAAGCGTTCCTTAAGATAGCGCACTTTGTCGCCGATGATTCGACGGTCCATTTCAAGTTGTGACTCGCCCGGACCACGCATGCCTATACCGCCGCGTTGACGCTCTAAGTGCGACCACATGCGGGTTAATCTTGTAGCCAAGTGTTGTAGTTGCGCTAACTCAACCTGCAACTGCCCTTCGTGGCTTTTTGCTCGCAAAGCAAAAATATCAAGAATTAATGCAACCCGGTCAACCACCCGAAGATTGATTTCACGTTCTAAATTACGTTGCTGTGCAGGTGACAGTGGTTGATCAAACAATACAACATCAGCTTCACTACTTTTGGCCAAGGCAACAGCTTCTTCTACTTTACCAGTACCGATGTAATAAGCCGCATCAGGACGATCTCGCTTGGCTGTGAGGGTGGCTACTATTTCAGCCCCGGCGCCGCGCGCCAGCATTTCAAATTCATCGTAATGGGCTGCGTAATCAGGGTTGCCCATGTCAACGCCAATCATCATTACACGCATGGTGTCATCTTTAGTTGTCTTGTCATATACTTTAAAAAAAATGCCCGCTTGAGCACAATACCCAGCGGGCTAACTCACTTACACTGAAGTTTATTCTGCAGATTCAGAATCTTCAGTGGTCAAATTTACAGCCCGTGCAGGCACGACTGTTGAAATGGCGTGTTTGTAAACCATTTGAGTCACAGTATTACGCAGCAAAACCACGTACTGATCAAATGATTCAACTTGCCCTTGCAATTTAATACCGTTGACTAAATAAATAGATACGGGAATATGTTCCTTGCGTAAGGCGTTTAGGAAGGGATCTTGCAGCATTTGCCCCTTATTACTCATTGACTGACTCCGGCAGATTGTTATTGATTTGCACTTTTGTGCCCGTATACCATTTTACTCGTTAATTCATTCAGGTGACGCGTAGTTAAAACGTAAATAATTTACCTGTTGTGTTGAAGGCCATTATTTTAAACGGCTTAAAATTAACTCAATACAGTCACTCAGACGCTTACATTGGTCAAAAGTTCCGACGGTTATGCGAACAAACTCACTTATTCTGGGTAAGTTGAAGTGGCGTATCAAAATGGCATGATCTCTTAGCCGTTGAGTCAACTCTAAACCACTTATTTGTTGATGCCGCGCAAACACAAAGTTGGTTTTTGAAGGTAAGACTTCAAAACCTAATGTCGTTAAATCTTGAGTTAATTGTTCACGTGCTGCAATGACCTGTTGCGTTGCCCATTCAAAATAAGCCTGATCTTCAATTGCTGCCGCAGCACCGACTTGTGCAAGATGATCGAGTGGGTATGAATTGAAACTATCTTTCACGCGATTAAGCGCATCAATCAAGCCTGCTTGCCCGAGCGCGTAGCCCACACGCATACCCGCCAAAGATTTTGATTTTGAAAGCGTATGAACCACCAATAGGTTTGGAAACTCGGCTACTAAAGGTGCGGCAGATTCGCAACCAAAATCAACATACGCTTCGTCAACCAAAACCACGCAGTGTGGATTAGCTTGCACAATACTTTTTACTTGATTAAGCGTTAGGGCTCGACCCGTTGGTGCGTTAGGGTTTGGAAAAATAATGCCCGCCGCCCCCGCAGAAGCCTCACCCATGTAATGTAATGGATCAATGCAAAACTGTTCATCTAAGGCAACACGTTTAAAAGTAATGCCGTATAAACCACAATAAACAGGGTAGAAACTATAAGTTATATCGGGAAATAATAATGACCCAGGGCGCCTAAAGAAAGCAAAAAAAGCGTGGGCTAACACCTCATCAGAGCCATTTCCAACAAAAACCTGATCAGGCTGCAAGCTATATTGTTTGGCTACGGCCTGCCGCAAGCGTGTCGCACTTGAATCGGGGTAAAGACGCAATTGATCATTAATCGCCTCGTGCATCGCCGCTTGCGCTTTAGGCGAGGGGCCGTAAGGGTGTTCGTTAGAATTGAGCTTTAATAACCCTTCGACCTTAGGCTGCTCACCAGGCGTGTAAGGTTTTAATTCAGCAATACCTGGGCTCCAGAGGCTATTCATAAGCTGTTAATCGACGTAAGGGTTAAAAGAAGATTTGAATTCAATACGTAAGGGGGTGCCCGCCAATTCAAAAGCATCACGAAAACGTGTTTCTAAGAACCGACGATAACTGTCTGAAATAGAATCAAGCGCATTACCGTGAATAATAACCAAGGGTGGGTTTTGCCCACCTTGATGAGCGTAACGCATTTTGGGCCTAAAAATACCCTTACGAGGTGGGGGTTGTTGCTCAACAGCCTCTTGTAATATGCGAGTCAATTTAGGCGTTGATAAGTTGGCAAACGCAGCGGCATGAGCCACGTTCACTGATTTAATCACTAAATTGATACCCTGACCTCGTATTGCAGAAATGTAGTGCAACTTTGCAAACGATAAAAAACGCAACTTACGATCAAAGTCACGCTGAATGCGCTCACGTTGCTCTGGGGTGGTACCGTCCCACTTATTGATGGCGACGACTAAAGCTCGACCTGTTTCGAGCACAAAACCTGCGATGTGCGCGTCTTGGTCTGAAATTTCTTGTTGCGCATCAAGCATTAATAAAACCACGTTACAAGCCTCAATGGCTTGTAGAGTCTTAATGACTGAAAATTTTTCAATCGCTTCAAATACTTTTCCACGCTTACGTAAACCAGCGGTGTCAATCAGCGTGTAAAGTTTGCCCTCGCGCTCGAACTCAATTTCAATGGCATCACGGGTTGTGCCCGGCATATCGTAAGCAATAACCCGATTTTCACCGACCAAAGTATTAATAAGAGTTGATTTGCCCACATTAGGGCGACCCACAATTGCCAACTTAATACGATGCGTGGGTTCATCTTCTGGGTTTTCAATTGGCGTGCCCTCAACCAAAGCGCCCTCTTCTGCAAAATCAGGTTCGAGCTCAGGCACAGGCTCAGGGGCAAAGGGCAGCAATGCGTCTTCAATTAACTGAACCACACCGTCACCGTGTGCAGCTGAAATGGCGTGCGGTGTACCTAAGCCCAGCTCATGAAACTCAGCAATAGTTGGGCCATGCCGCATGCCTTCAGCTTTGTTGACACACAAAACAACCTTTTGACCTGATTTACGCAGCAAACGTGCAATATCGTGATCGTGTGCGTTGATGCCTGACCGCGCGTCAACTAAGAAAATAACGATATCTGACTCAGCAATAGCTTGCTCGGTTTGCTTTGCCATATGAGGCAAAATTCCGGTTTTCGTCACAGGCTCAAAACCACCTGTATCAACGACTAAAAAAGGGACTTCACCCACCCGACCTTCGCCGTAATGACGATCGCGTGTTAAACCCGCATAGTCAGCAACAAGGGCCGCACGCGAACGTGTTAAGCGGTTAAAAAGGGTCGATTTACCGACGTTCGGTCGCCCGACAAGAGAAACTACTGGTTTATACGCCACAGAATTACTTAAGCTCAATCATGACTAGGCTACTGTCGCCTGTCTGTAATAAGACACCACGTGAAGTCGTTTGAGCTTGAGCAAACATTGCCCCACCCGACAACGCCAGTCGCGCCGCAAATTCACCTGAACTTGCAGACAGCACATGGGCATACCCTTCAAAATCACCTACTACAACATATTGTCCCGTTGAAGCAGGCGCTGTGACGCGACGATTTCGCAACCCATCTTGACGCCAGACTTTTGCGCCATCAGCAGTAGCAAATGCTGCAACGTTATCGCGCGCATCGGGTGAATAAGTGTTTTTGGCGTCAATAGCCATGCCAGCTGAACTCGAAAAATCTTGAGCCCAAATAACGCGGCCCCCTTGAGAAATATTAAAGCAACTGATACGCCCTTGATACGATACAGCGCATAAAAAGTCACCCAGCACAACGGGGGAACCAACCACATCATTAACCCGCTCAAGTTCGCTAGACCCACGCGGTGCAGCAACGATACCTTCCCAGACGACGCTACCAGCGAGAGGTTCAATCGCCATTAAGCGACCGCCCGGCAACCCCGTAATCACTAAACCTTCAACGGAAATCATTTGTTGCGCAACGCGTAAAGCCAACGACGGGCCTGGGCGTTGCACGCTCCAGATGCGTTCGCCGTTTGCTGCGTTAAACGCTTGAATACGATAATCACCACTGCGCACAACCACCACACCCAAACCAACCCAGGGTTGCACACTTACGTCACTCGTTGCGCGACTTGTCCACTTTATGGCGCCCGCATCATCTAGCGCAATAATTTCACCCTCTGGCGTCGCAACAGCAGTGGTTTTGCCATCGCTGCCTGCACCAGCAGATAGCTTTTTTGCAACGGTCATTTTCCATTGCACGGCGCCTGTTGCGAGATCAACTTTCGTGACCACACCATCAGCGGAAGCTGCAAAGATTGAGTCACCCACTACCGTAGGCGAAAGACCAAAAGCAACGTTGCTGCCAACGGGTGTTCGCCACACAATTTGTGCACTCACACTTGGCTTGAAATCAGCTAACGGCGTGGGCTTGTTGCGGTTGTCGTCAGAGCCAAACAAAGAACAACCTGTTACTGTTGAAACAGCGATCAACAGACCAACTAAACGAATACGTAACAGGGTTGATTGATTCAGTGACATACCCATATTTTTATCGACCTAATGAATCAAGTTTAAGCTGAAGCACTGGCGACAACGGGTTGTCTAAACCAATTAAAGTTAGTGTTTTTGTCCAGGCTTGTTGAGCTTGCTCGGCGTTACCTTGTGCAGCGTATATATCACCCCGCCTGTCTAAAAATAAGGCCTCAAAAGGTATGGGTGGGTTTGACAATAGTGCCAACGCTTGATCATATTTCTTTTGATCAAGAAATAAGCCTGCTAATCGCAATTGTGCCACGGGCACAAGTGCTGGATGATTGCTTTTTACCAACCATTCAAGCTGGTCTTGAGCGGCGGTCATATTTTGTTGCGTTTCAAATGCAGAAGCCGCAAACAACGCTGCACGCGCAGCATAATCAGTAGCGCCAAAATCTTTTCTTAACGTTTCCATAGCGGCCATAATGCGGGCCGCTGAGTCGGCTGAAGGCTGTTGGCTTGCCAACTCGACCGCATCAAAATAACCCCGCGCTTGCTTAGCCTGATTAGTTTGGTAGGCGGACCAACCTTGCCAAGCCAAAACAGCCACCAAAATAACCACTAAAAACGACATAACTGACATGCCGTATTTATTCCACCAGACACGCATTTGAGCGAGTTGCTCTTGCTCTTCTAAATCGTAAGCCATTGCTTAAACCTTAAACTTAAATATTACTTTGTATAAAATCAACCAATTGTTCAAGTGCAACGGTCTGTTGACCCACTTTGGCCCCATCAACCAACTCAGATTTCGCCCTTAAAACCTTAACAGACGCAACACCTTGCGCGAGCTCATCGCTTGCTAGAATAACCGCAATTTCAGCCCCACTCGAATCAGCTCGTTTAAATTGTGACTTGAAGCTAGTTTGGCCGGCATGCATGATCACCGTTATGCCTGCATCGCGCAAACGTTCACTGACACGCACAGCCTCTTTTTGAGCTAACTCGCCCTGATGAACGATATAAACTTGGCATTCAGGCTCAGCTGTTAGTGTGACACATTGCGACCATAAATCAATGAGTCGCTCAATACCAAATGCCATGCCCACCGCTGGCGCTGCGCGCCCACCCAGCATTTCAATTAAACCATCGTAACGCCCGCCACCACAAACAGTCGCTTGAGCGCCTAAACGATCTGTAACCCATTCAAATACTGTTAAGTTGTAGTAATCAAGCCCACGAACCATACGTGGGTTGATCACATATGCAATACCTGCATCATTAACGCTTTGACACACTGAATCAAAATGCGCACGCGATTCAGTGCCTAAAAAATCAAATAAACGAGGCGCGCCATTGGCCATTTCCTGCATCGTCGGGTTTTTTGTGTCGAGTACTCTTAACGGATTTGTGTAAAGGCGCCGTAAGCCATCTTCATCTAACACATCTTGGTGTTTTTCTAGGTATTCAATTAAGGCCACTCGGTGCGCTAAACGCTCAGCACTTTGCCCCAAAGTATTGAGCTCAAGTGAAATACCTTCTATACCCAACATACGCCAAAGCCGATGAGTCATGATGATCATTTCAGCATCAATATCAGGGCCCGCTAAGCCCAGGGCTTCAACATCAAGCTGATGAAACTGACGGTAGCGCCCACGCTGGGGACGTTCATGACGAAATACGGGCCCTGAGGTGAAAACTCGCTGGGGTCGATCATATAGAAGATGATGCTCAATTGCCGCCCTCACCACACCCGCGGTGAATTCTGGCCGCAAGGTGAGTGATTCCCCATTTAGTGCATCGGTAAAGGTATACATCTCTTTTTCAACGATGTCGGTCACTTCGCCAATGCCACGGGTAAATAAACGAGTGTGCTCGAGCACAGGGGTTCGAATGTAACGGTAGCCATACAGAGACAACCAATGTGTCAGTATGCCCTCAAGTTTGAGCCAAGTACCTGACGAATCGGGCAACAAATCATTCATGCCGCGAACCGCTGTAAGTTTAGAAAAATCTTGTGTCATAGGTTAATTCGTTTTTAATCGTGTCTTATTGAGTCTGGCCATAGCGACGCTCTACATAGGTTTGAACAATGTGCTGAAAATCTTCGGCAATGTTTTCGCCTTTAAGTGTAACGGTGCGCTCACCGTCGATAAAAACAGGGGCGGTCGGCACTTCGCCTGTACCAGGCAAACTGATACCAATATCTGCATGACGGCTTTCACCTGGGCCGTTGACCACACAACCCATTACCGCTACGTTCATTGATTCAACGCCAGGGTATTGATCGCGCCAGACGGGCATTTGATTGCGCAAGTATGTTTGAATGCGGTCAGCCAACACTTGAAAAACCGTACTGCTTGTACGCCCACAGCCTGGGCAAGCAATAACCATTGGCGTAAAAGCACGCAAACCCATCGTTTGTAATATTTCTTGAGCCACAACCACTTCGCGACAACGATCACCACCCGGCTCGGGTGTTAATGAAATACGAATCGTATCGCCAATACCCTCTTGCAGTAAAACCGCTAAAGCGGCAGTAGAGGCCACCACACCTTTGGTACCCATACCGGCTTCAGTTAAACCCAGATGTAATGGGTAATCGCAACGTGCCGAAAGGTCTCGGTAAACAGCAATTAGATCTTGCACGTGGCTCACCTTGCACGACAAAACAATGGCATCACCAGAAAGGCCCAACGTTTGCGCACGTTCAGCATTTGAAATAGCTGAAATGACCAACGCCTCTCGCATCACGGCTTGCGCGGTAAGGGGTTGTGATAATTTATTGTTTGCGTCCATCATGGTGGCCAAAAGCTCTTGATCGAGGCTACCCCAGTTCACACCAATACGAACTGGTTTTTGGTGGCGACAGGCCACTTCGATCATTTGAGCAAAATTATCGTCACGTTTTTTTCCGCCACCCATATTACCCGGGTTGATGCGGTACTTAGACAATGCTTGAGCACATTCAGGAAATTGGGTTAAAAGCTTGTGACCATTAAAATGAAAGTCACCGCATAAGGGCACGCTAATACCCATGCGATCGAGCTGCTCTCGTATGGCAGGTACTTCACGTGCGGCTTCTGGTGAATTGACTGTAATGCGTACAATTTCAGAACCCGCTTGCGCTAATTCGCGCACTTGAATCGCTGTTGCAATGGCGTCAGCCGTATCAGTGTTGGTCATTGACTGCACCAAGACTGGGGCACCGCCCCCCACACGCACAACTTCACCAGCCCAAGACACGAGTACTTGTCGCGTCATGCGACGCGCACTGGGCCCAATAACTGATGCGCTTGAATTCATTGTGTCAGCTTTTTCAAAGAGTCAGGCAATTGACTCGCACTAAAAACACCGCTGTTAATAACCAAAAAAACGATAACCACCACGACGATCAAACCTGCAACCACCCAAAATACTGGTTTTACATTAAAGGAATTTGTGTTGACCGTGTCACCTAACGCGCGTGTTGAAGTGTGACGACCGATGCTATGACGGTCAATGTCAGAGTCGATCGCTAGCGCGTTATATAAAATATCTACGTCGATATCAATAAGCTTTGAATAATTTTTAACAAAGCCACGTAAGCTCGCCCCTTTTGGCAAGTGCGACCAATCACCCGATTCTAAAAGCTCAACCCACTTAGCTTTAAATTTTAAACGTTGCTCAACATCTTGAAAAGAATAGTTTTTTTCTTCACGCTTAAGCTTAAGCATATTAAGTAATTCTTTCTTAGTACCAGAAAAGGCAGGCGCGACGTTTTGACCTAAATGAGCTGTGATTGAAGCGTCTTCTGTTTTAGAAGGCTTTTCAAGTAAAGGTTGCTCTTTAACAGATGAATTTGAGTTTAAAGCGTTCACGATCTAACCTCTTTGATAAGAATGGTTTTGCGCTCTGCCGCGCGTTGTGTCAAACGGGTACGATCGATTACGTCACCAGCTAATTGACCACACGCCGCATCAATATCATCACCCCGAGTTTTACGGGTGGTCGCAATAACACCCGCAGCCTGCAAACGTTGCGCAAATTCTCTAACGCGCATCGCTGGTGAACGCGTTAAGCCCGAGCTGGGAAACGGATTAAAGGGAATCAAATTGATTTTGCACGAAATCTGCTTAGCTAATTGAATCAGTTCAGCCGCATGCGCGGGAGAATCGTTCACGTCATTGAGCATGACATATTCAAACGTAATAAAGTCTCTTGGTGCAACGGCCAAATACCGTTCGCAGGCCTCTAAAAGTGTAGCTATAGGGTATTTTTTATTAAGCGGGACCAATTTGTCGCGTAAAGCATCGTTTGCTGCATGCAAAGAAACCGCTAATGCAACCGGACAATCTTTCGCCAAACGATCAATCATGGGCACAACACCTGACGTCGATACCGTTACACGACGACGTGACAAGCCGTAGCCATGGTCATCAAGCATCAAACGAATAGCCCCCAACACCGCATCATAATTTAGCATGGGTTCACCCATACCCATAAACACCACATTGCTGATAATGCGATCAAGCGGTTGGTTAGCTGAAGCTTTTGGTACTGAAGTAGATGAGTTTGTTGATTGATGACTAGAAAGTAAGCGGTGACCTTGACCCGAAGCGGTTAACTCGTGACGGGCCCACCAGAGTTGACCCACAATTTCAGCAGTCGAAAGGTTTCGATTAAACCCTTGATGCCCGGTTGAACAAAACGGGCATGCGACGGTACAACCCGCTTGGCTTGAAATACACAAGGTGCCCCGATCATCTTCAGGAATATATACCGTTTCAATTGCGTTACCTTGCCCCACATCAAACAACCACTTACGGGTAAAGTCAGTTGACTGATGACGTTCAACCACAATGGGGGGTTGAACACAACAATGCGCATGCAACCGCGCCCGAAATGCTTGGGCTAAATCAGTCATTTGATCAAAATCGGCTACGCCGCGTTGATGAACCCAACGACTGAGTTGATTAGCACGAAAAGGCTTGTCGCCCCACTGGCTTACAAGTTTAGCCAACGATGTGGCATCAAGACCCAACAGGTTAGTAGTCGTACTGGGCATATCGGGCATGATGGGGCTCTACAAACAGCATGCCAAGCATTATCATGACATGCGGTCAAATAACCATTAAAAATTAACGGCTGTGAACGTTCATCTCGGGAAAGAAAAACGCGATTTCATTACGGGCAGTTTCAACAGCATCTGAACCATGAACAGCATTAGCATCAATACTTTCTGCAAAATCAGCACGAATGGTGCCTTTTTCAGCTTTCTTAGGGTCAGTTGCACCCATTAGATCGCGATTCTTTTGAATGGCGTTTTCGCCCTCAAGCGCTTGCACAAAGACAGGGCCCGAAACCATAAAATCAACTAAATCTTTAAAGAAGGGACGCTCTTTATGCACACCATAAAAACGGCCTGCATCTTCGCGTGAAAGTTGCATCATGCGGGCGGCAATCACTTTAAGACCAGCCTGCTCAAAACGAGCCACAATTTGACCGATTACATTTTTGGCCACGGCATCGGGTTTAATAATTGACAGGGTACGTTCAACTGACATGTGCAATGCTCCAGAAAATCTGTGTAAAAACAAACACTTTCGACAGAAAATGATAAAAAAATAAAGGTCTTTTATTTTACCATGCCGAGTTTTGACAAGCTCAAATCACCTGATTTGTAGCCCTTAACGAAATGAACAGCTAAACCCAGAGCAATTGCTCGCACCTTGTTAAAATATCTGCTTAACTCCATAAGAAAACCTCATGACTGATGACGCTCGTAGCTCCCTTGATGCCCTTCCAAAAAGCTTTGAACCCCATGAAATTGAACGACATTGGTATGCCGAGTGGGTTAAACGAGGCTACTTTGATGCGGGTCAACATGTACAAAAAGGGTCAGGCGATACCTTTGCTATTCAGTTTCCGCCACCCAATGTAACGGGCACACTACATATGGGGCACGCCTTCAACCAAACCATCATGGATGGTTTGATTCGCTACCATCGAATGTCTGGGGCTGATACCGTCTTTGTGCCGGGTACTGACCATGCAGGTATTGCCACTCAAATAGTGGTTGAACGCCAACTTGACGCCCAAAAAATCACTCGCCACGACCTGGGTCGTGAAGCATTTACGAAAAAAGTTTGGGAATGGAAAGAGCTTTCGGGTGGCACCATCACTAACCAAGTCAAACGCCTAGGGGCTTCAGCCGACTGGTCACGCGAATACTTCACGATGGACGAACAGCTTTCAACCGGTGTGGTTGAAACCTTTGTACGTTTATACGAGCAAGGCTTGATTTATCGCGGTAAACGCCTTGTCAACTGGGACCCAGAACTTCTCACCGCCGTTTCTGACCTTGAAGTTAACAGTGTCGAAACGCAAGGCTTTTTATGGTACGTGATGTACCCATTTGCCGATGGCCCTCAAACCATTGAAGTAGAGGGTGAAAGTCAAACCATTCCAGGCTTGGCTATTGCCACGACCCGACCAGAAACCATGATGGCTGACGGTGCGTTGTGCGTTCACCCTGATGATGCACGTTACAAACACTTGGTGGGTAAGTTTGTAGACTTGCCTTTATGCGATCGCCAAATACCTATCATTGCTGACGACTTTGTTGACCCGACCTTTGGTACCGGTGTGGTCAAAATCACGGGTGCACACGACTTTAACGATTACGCCTGTGCAATGCGGCACAAGCTACCACTCATTGTTATTTTTACGCCTGACGCACATGTCAATGACAATGCGCCCGCTCAATTTAGAGGCCTTGATCGCTTTGAGGCACGTGATGCGGTCGTGAAAGCATTGGCTGAAAATCAATTTTTAATTAAAACCATTCCTCACACCATGATGCAACCCCGTGGTGACCGAACCAATGTGGTGCTTGAACCCATGTTGACTGACCAATGGTTTGTCGCCATGAGCAAGCCTGCGCCTGCAGGCACGCTTCACCCTAACCGAAGCATCACCGAAGTGGCTCTTGAAGTCGTGCGTAACGGCGAGGTGCAGTTTTTCCCTTCAAACTGGACAACCACCTACAACCAATGGCTTGAAAACATTCAAGACTGGTGCATTTCAAGGCAGCTTTGGTGGGGGCATCAAATTCCCGCTTGGTATGGTGAACATGGCGAAATATTTGTTGCGCACACCGATGAACAGGCTCAAGCAAAAGCACAAGCCAGCGGCTACCATGGCCCCTTAAGGCGCGACCCAGATGTACTTGACACGTGGTTTTCATCTGCTTTGGTACCTTTTACAACGTTTGGTTGGCCAGAACAAACGGCAGATTTAAAAAAATATCTGCCCTCAAGTGTTTTAGTGACAGGGTTTGACATAATCTTCTTTTGGGTTGCCCGTATGGTCATGATGACCACACATTTAACGGGCAAAGTACCTTTTAAGCATGTTTATGTTCATGGCCTCATTCGCGATGCTGAAGGTCAGAAAATGAGCAAATCAAAGGGCAACACACTTGACCCCGTTGATCTGATTGATGGCATCGACCTCGAAAGTCTGGTTACAAAACGTCTCTTTGGGCTTATGAACCCCAAACAAGCCGCACAAATAGAAAAAGATACTCGCAAGCACTTTCCAGATGGCATACCATCATTTGGAACCGATGCTTTACGCTTTACCATGGCGGCTTATGCTTCTTTAGGTCGCAATATTAATTTTGATTTAAAACGCTGCGAGGGCTACAGAAACTTTTGTAGCAAACTCTGGAATGCATCGCGCTTTGTTTTGATGCACACCGAACAGGTCAACATTGAAACACTGCAAGACGCTCAAACACACAAACTTTTTCAAAGCATCACACCGTTAAATCAAGCGCACCGCAGTTCCCTTACACAATCACTTGGTTTACCAGAACGCTGGGTGCTCAGTCGTTTACAACACGTCAAGACCGAAGTGGCTAAAGGTTTTGCTGATTACCGCTTTGACAACATTGCAAATACCCTCTACCACTTCGTATGGGACGAATACTGCGATTGGTATCTTGAATTAGCTAAGGTTCAAATTCAAAGCGGCGACCCCTTTACGCAAGCGACATGCCGAGCCACGCTCATGACGGTGCTTGAAGAAATTTTACGACTCTTACACCCAATTACGCCGTTTATTACCGAAGCACTATGGCAAAAAGTATCAGTTGTCGCGGGCACACGCACTAAAGACCAAATCAGTAGCGTTTGTGTGCAGCCCTACCCCACGGCTGAGCCGGCATTCATCGATATCGAAGCGCAGGAGCAATTTGCAGAGCTTAAAGCACAAATTGAAGCGGTTCGTGCCTTACGCAGTGCCATGTCGATTCCACCAAGCGAACGTCTTCCCCTTGTTGCACAAGGTGATGCAATCAGGCTTGCACAACACACCCCATATTTATCTTTTATGGCTCGCTTATCAAGCATCGACATCACTGACACCATACTTACTGACACCGATGCGCCTGTTCAGGTAGTCGGCAACACGCGCTTAATGCTAAAAGTCGAAATTGATGTGGCAGCCGAATGTATTCGACTCGACAAAGAGATCGTTCGCTTGACACAAGAAATTGAAAAGATAGACAGCCAATTGTCAAATGAAGCGTTTGTTGGTCGCGCACCTGAAGCGGTTGTTATGCAAGCAAAAGCACGAAAAACTAAATTTGTTGAAACGCTTGAGAAATTTTCCGCTCAGCGGGCTCGACTAGGTGACTAAGTGATTTGCTTAAGTTATGAGAATAAGTAAAAACGCTTTCAATTAAGCCATGAGCAACCATCACAACTTAATATAAATACTTAATTGACACAAAATATAAGCTTCATTAACTTTATTTTTCAAGTGACTTCAAAAATAACTCATCAGCCTGAGTCAGCCACCCTTGATTTCTTGCCTGCAAGATGAGATCAGGGCGAACACGTGCAGTTAACGCCAAAGACTGCTGCCGTCGCCACTTGGCAATATTGGCGTGATGGCCTGACAACAAAACCTCAGGCACAGCGACCCCTTCTAAAACCTCAGGCCGCGTGTAATGCGGGGCATCAAGTAAGCCAGACAAAGTAGGCTGAAACGAGTCTTGACTTGACGACTCTTGGTGACCTAACACACCAGGTATTAAACGAACGGCCGCATCAATCATTGCCACAGCAGCAGGTTCACCACCAGACAAAACAAAATCACCTAAAGACCACTGGTCATCAATGGCTTGGTCAATTAAACGTTGATCAACCCCCTCGTAGCGCCCACATATGAAAATTGCCCCCGGCGACGTTGCTAATTGCTGTGCGCAAGTTTGATCAAACTTCCGCCCAGCGGGCGACAACAAAATCACAGGCGCTGGGGTAGGCCTTTGGTGCTGAGTATATTCAATAGCTTTTAACAACGGCTCGGCCATCATTACCATGCCAGGCCCACCACCATAAGGACGGTCATCAACGGTACGATGTTGATCAACAACAAACAATCTGGGGTTGCATGTTTGTAATGACCATAAATTTTGTTGATGTGCCCGACCATTAACCCCAGCATCTCGCAAAAACGCAAAAGCTTCAGGAAAGAGCGTAACAACGTCAATGCGCATGGCGTAATCGCTTATGAAACTTAGGTAACTAAGGAAATTAGCAACTTGAAGCTGAGTATCTCGAGAACTAAGTAAATAAGTAACTTAATAACTCATTAACTCAGAAACTCAGTAACTCAGTAACTCAGTAACACTGGTTATTTTAAGAACTTTAGAATTCAAATGACCAGTTCGTGTTTAGGGTGCGGGCTTTAATATCAACGGCCGTAACGTGAGCCGCAACAAAAGGGATAAGCGTGGTAACCGCACGACCTTTTTCATCAAGCACATCTACCCATTGACCTTGGGCGTCTTGCATTTGTTGACGCACTGATAAAATGGCGTGTGCAGCATGATCAAGCACCTCATCAACCACACCTATTTTTTGAGACATTGAACGCGTTGGTGAAGATTCGTGTGCATCAGTCAACACATCACACCCGATTAAATCAACCCAATAATATTCGTCTTGTTGTGTTTGCGGAAAATCTGCCCGCGATACCCAAATGCGTTGACCCTTTAAAGCTTCAGCCTGATTACGATCTAGACCTTGATCAAATGTAACAACGATTGAGCCACTATGCGACTTAGCAGATTTAACGTGATAGTAAACAAAATTTGGGTTTGCTAATGAAACTAACCACCAGCGCTTAGAGGTCAGTAGTGTGTCAGCCGTTGGTGAAAACGGCTGAACCTTAATTGATCCGTTCAGGCCATAAGCGTTTAAAACCCGACCAACCTCTATGAGATCATCAGGTGCTGTAATGCCTTGGTTATCAACTGAGCCAGCGAGTGGTTTATTAAGCATAAGTCAAAAGCAGAGGGTTTTGCACTTAATTTTAATTGCTTGAGCCAATCACAAAGACTAATTACTTAGGCTAATAACTTTGGCTGATAACAAAAGGTAATCAATAAAAATAGTCACTTGGGCATATTGTGTAGGAAAGCAGTCTCGCCCACATATTTGAAGCCGTCGTGTCTAGTATCAGTGTTTAGCCGAGGTGTTTAACCGTTGTGTTAAGCCTTAGAATCTAGCCGTAGAATCTAGTCTTCGTGTATAGCTTAAGCGTTAAGCCGCAGCGACCTTGGCTGAATGCTCTTTCACTAAACGAGCAACGGATGGCGAAAGCTGCGCACCCATGCTGGTCCAGTGGTGAACGCGGTCCAGCGCAATGCGTAAACGCTCATCGCTTTCGCTTGCGATAGGGTTGTAGAAACCCACGCGCTCAATAAAGCGACCATCACGACGATTGCGTGAATCAGCAGCGACTAAGTTATAAAAAGGACGTCGTTTAGACCCGCCGCGGGCCATACGAATCACCACCATGGTAATTCCTTGAAAATGTTTAAAATAGCCTCAAATTCTAGCATGTTTTAAGGGCGTCTGCTGAGGTAATGCAACAAGTGGTTACCCTCTTCTATCTGTGCCACCAAAGGGTTGCCTGTTTGGTTACAAAACGCTTGAAAATCTCGTTTCGCGTTTTTATCGGTCGTTTTAACGAGCAATACTTGGCCAGCCGTTAACGAAGACAAGGCTTTCTTAGCCTTTAGTATGGGTAAAGGGCATGCCATACCGATGGCATCAACAATTGCGTCAATCTGCTCTGGCACGTTAGTGGCTGTCATGATGCTTGCTGCTCTGCCCATTCAGGCACACTCGCTAAAGCCTGAGCCAAACCCGCAATATCGGTGCCGCCACCCATAGCCATGTCAGGGCGCCCCCCCCCTTTACCGCCGATTTGTTTAGCAACGTGCTCAACTAAAGCACCCGCTGAATAGCGTTTAGTTAAATCAGACGTCACCCCCGCTGCGAGTGCCACCTTATCGTGGTCAACTGTTGCAAGTATCACGACACAAGACTTTAAGCGATCTTTTAACTGATCAACTAATGAACGCAGCGTTTTTGATTCAATACCCTCAACGCGCACAGCCAACAACTTAAAATCACCTACTGCAAAAACGGTTGCTTGGCTTGCCAACGATGATGCAATGTCAGTGGCCAACTTTGCGCGAGACTGATCAAGTTGTTTTTCTAGCCCTTTGTTTTGTTCTTGAAGCGCCATAATGCGATCATTTAACTCGGTCACTGGACAACGCATTAAATGTGCCGCCTTATTGATTTGATTATTTAGATTTTGCACCCATTCAAGCGCCACATCACCCGCAACGGCCTCAATTCGGCGAACGCCGGAAGCCACACCCATTTCACCCACAATTTTAAATAAGCCCACATCGCCCGTTCGCGACACGTGAACACCACCACATAATTCGCGAGAAAAACCGATATCAAGCACGCGCACATCATCACCATATTTTTCGCCAAATAAAGCCATGGCACCACCTTTAATCGCGTCATCAAAACTCATGATCTGCGACTGAGTGGCAACATTGGTCAGCACTTGTGCATTCACAATATTTTCAACCTGCCGAATATCATCGGCTGAGAGTGGCGCATCGTGGGCAAAATCAAAGCGGGTTTTTTCGTCGTCTACTAATGAGCCACGCTGCTGCACGTGTGCCCCCAAAACCTCACGTAAAGCTTTATGTAGTAGGTGTGTGGCCGAATGATGTCGAATAATTCGGTTGCGACGTGCCGTGTCAACCAAGCACTCAAGAGCGTCACCAATAGATATGCTGCTCTGGCTCACGACGCCCAAGTGACCCATCACACCATGTTGAATTTTTTGGGTATCAGTCACAGTAAATAAAAAGTCTGCCCCACGCAACAAACCTGAGTCGCCGACCTGACCACCTGACTCAGCGTAAAAAGGCGTGACATCGAGCACAACCGTCACGGAATCGTTTTGATTCGCCTTGGTAACGGGCGTACCATCAATATATAAACCCAATACTTTTGCTCGACCCGTCAAACTTTCATAACCCGTAAAGTCAGTCGCTGGGCCATCAAACTGCAAACCACCCACCGCTTTAAATTTTCCGGCAGCACGCGCCTGATCTTTTTGTCGCCCCATGGCCACATCAAAACCTGCCAAATCAACATCAATGCCACGCTCTCGGCAAATATCAGCCGTCAAATCAACCGGAAACCCGTAAGTGTCATAAAGGTTGAACAGTGTTAAACCGTCTAGCATCTGACCTTTCTTCAAAGGTGCCAGCGCAACATCAAGAATTTTCATACCGTTTTCTAGCGTCTCACCAAAGCGCTCTTCTTCTTGCAGAAGCACTTGTGCCACACGCTCACCTGACTTGGCTAACTCTGGGTAAGCCTCACCCATCTGCGCAACTAAATCAGGTACTAATTTGTAGAAAAAGGGTTTAGTCTGACCCAACTTGTAACCATGCCGAAGAGCCCGCCGAATAATGCGTCGCAGAACATAGCCGCGCCCCTCATTGCTCGGAATCACCCCATCAACCACCAAAAAGCTACAGGCTCGTATGTGGTCTGCAATCACTTTAAGGGAATGATTCGCCAAGTCATGGGTGTGCGTTTCACGCCCTGCAGCTTGAATGAGGTGAACAAACAAATCAATTTCATAGTTTGAATGCACATGCTGCATCACTGCCGTAATACGCTCAAGACCCATACCGGTATCAACGCAAGGTTGAGGTAACGGATTTAATACACCCTGCGCATCGCGCTCGAACTGCATAAACACTAGGTTCCAGATCTCAATATAGCGATCACCGTCTTCATCAGGCGAGCCCGGTGGCCCCCCTAAAACATCAGGGCCATGATCATAGAAAATTTCAGTGCATGGGCCGCATGGGCCTGTTTCAGCCATTTGCCAAAAATTGTCAGAAGCATAACGCGCCCCTTTATTATCACCAATACGGACAATTCGCTCAGCGGGCACGCCTATTTCGTTTAACCAAATGTTGTAGGCCTCATCATCTTCTTGATAAACCGTGACCCATAATTTTTCTTTAGGTAAATTGTAAACAGTGGTCAGCAATTCCCATGCAAAGCGAATGGCATCATGTTTAAAGTAATCACCAAAACTAAAGTTACCCAACATTTCAAAAAACGTATGGTGCCTAGCTGTACAACCAACATTTTCTAAATCATTGTGTTTGCCACCCGCCCTAACGCTTCGTTGCGAAGAAGTCGCTCGGCTGTAATGTCGCTTTTCTTGGCCCGTAAAGACATCTTTAAATTGCACCATGCCTGAGTTGGTAAAAAGTAAAGTGGGGTCGTTACCCGGCACAAGCGAAGAGGAAGGCACGATGGTGTGCCCTTTTGACGCAAAATATTCAAGAAATTTCTGACGAATTTCAGCAGTTTTCATTGGTTTGCTACAAAGCCAAAAGACAAAAACTGATTATAAGGCTGATCCCCAATCTAAGGCGATGCGCATACAAAGCCATTTTTAATCATTGCCCCATGTTGGTCAATTCGGGCTGAATGAGCTAAAACCGGACGAAACCCCGCATTGCAATGACAGTCACCTGGCGGTCCAGGTGCAGAAGACCTAAAGTCTAAAGGTGTCATGGCCATCACGAACTCTAAGTACGGATCAAGCGGAATTGAATTGCGGCAGGTTTGATAACTTAAAGGTTTAAGTTTGTTAAATAAGCCATCGCCTACTGCGCGCCACTGACCGCTTTCACACACCAGCAACCCCCCTTTTACCCGCCGCACAACCTGCCCAGGGGTGTGACACGGGGTGTCAGTTATTTGCGCCGCATCAATAACTAAACCTTGTGTAAATTTAACAGAGCCTGTTAGGGTGACAGGCCCAGATAATGTCACCGCGCGAGATTCATTAAGACGAACAAAAGGGGGAGCACGCATCAGAACTCGGCTCATGACCGCCACACTTCCCAACTTATAGGGGGCGCCTGAATCAGGTGGGTTTGAACCTTGGTGTTGAGCCCCGACCAAACGATTTGGGAATCTTTGCCAAACTGCTAAACCCTGCCCTTTCAAGGCCATCAACATAACGCTGGCTTGCGACCAAAGCGGGTAAGTTGAACCTAAATCAGCTGTAGGCTCAAGCGCCATTAAAGCAATGAAAGCGCATTGATCGTCTTTGCAGGTCACTGAATCTTGCACCAAACGCATTGAAAAAGTGTAGGGTAATGGTGGGTTTGCTGGGTAGTCACGCGCTAAATGCCCCGTATTTTTTAATGCAAGCAACGATTGAGGCAATTTAACTTGAGTCAAATCGATTTTGCCTTGTTTTAGCTCAATTTGATTGCGCGCTTCATAAACTGCATTGTCCATCGCTTGTTTAATACCCCAAAGCCACGCGCTGGTTGCCTCGGCCGCGCTTTCTTGGGCCTGATTCACCCATGCATTGACACCCCACACTGCAATTGCAGTGGTTACAACCCACGCAATCAAAACTTCAAATAAAGCATACCCCTGCGAAGATGTGTTACTTTGCATAACAAAATTAACGAATAATAAAAGTAAAGGTATTGCGGTCACCGCGTGCGCATTGTGCGTCGGCTAAGAGCGGCTGATAATACCTGGGCGGTTCAACTGACGTGTTTTTAACCTCTACGGCACCTGACTGACCAGCCACCGTTACGACCGATGCCACTCGCTGCAATACCGATGCCAAAACCGGGCACGCCGCGTGATTAACGTTGTTGAGTACCAGTTCAAAGGCTGAACCATGAGGCCCACTTGCTAAGGCTTGAGCAGCAAGTTGAATGACCCCCTCACCATTGCGACCACTTCCACCCAAACCATGACCCACTGTCGCCTGAGCGCCCTGCCCAGTGACCGCAACAATTGAAGAATCACGTAAAGCGTTGGCTAAAACTGCATTACTTAGACCCGCATAGGGCGTAGCACCCAACCCAATTGAAGCCACTTTCAATCTTGATATGACCCCCCCCTCTGTCACAATAGTTGTCCGGTCTTTTAATTTCTTTTCTTAATCTTTTGGGGCGGTTGGAGTGAAGTTGCTATGCCAACCTACAGCACTGAATTTAAAGACAACATCGTTCGTAAAATGATGCCCCCTAATAGCCAAAGCGTT